>CALUUT010000056.1 GCA_944324045.1 uncultured Desulfovibrionaceae bacterium
AAAAAAACTCAAATAAGAGAAATATGGGCCGAAAGACGAATTGCAAAATACCTGCTGACAGATTTATAAGACAAGCAACGGCATAGTAGTAGAGGATGACGTGGTTTTGTACAGGAGTAATCCCAAACCGTCCAAAACAGGAGGACTTCAATGTCTCAAAGCGCACACAGAGCTCGTGTAACCCAGATGCCCCGTAAGATCCGCCTCAACTATACTCAGCGGGACGACTTGTCTCCCAGAGTAAAAGAAGAAAAGGAAAAACTCTTTTCCGCGCCGGCCCGCATCGACGTGCGCAAACTTATCATTGAAACTGAAATCTACAGAGAATGGGCGTTCGCAAAGAGCCCCAACATGCTCAAAGCCATGGTTTTCGACAGACTGAGCCGCGAAAAGAAGGTCTGGATTGACGGCAACCCGATCTGCGGCCATCTGACCGACTATGTGTACGGCAGCTACTTCCAGCCCTTCAGAGAATTCGACTGGGCGATCGGTTGCCGGGAATTCGGTCTGCAGCGCGGCACCTACACCGCGACGGACGAAGAAATGGCCATTATCGCCGAATGCGGCAAGTACTGGGTTGGCAAGACCGTGTCCGACCGCGTGCGTCCCATCGTTAAGGCGAAGTACGGCCTTGACGTTCAGAAGCTCGTCGACATCGGCCTTGGCCTGAACTTCGACGACGACATGGGCACCACGACCTTCATGGACCACAGAACCGTGGTTGAAAGAGGCCTGAACGCTGTTATCGAAGATATTCAGCGCTACAAGAAGCAGATGAAGGTGTACAACGTTGACCAGCCCGACCCCAGCGCCGGCAAAGTGCCCGATGAAAACACCTGCCGCACCGCCGCTTCTCCGATGCCGGACTACAAGAAGTGGGAATTCTATGAAGCCTGCGAAATCTCCTGTAAGGCTCTGATCCACCAGGCCCATCGCTATGCTGAAGCCGCTCGCGAAGAAGCCGCCAAGGCGACCGACCCCGCGCGCAAGAAAGAACTTCTGGAAACGGCTGAAATTTGTGATTGGGTGCCCGGCAACCCGGCCAGAACCTTCAAGGAAGCTCTGCAGGCCGTGTGGTTCCTGACCATGGGCGGCTGGCAGAACCTGTGCATGACCGTTGACCATGCTCCTCTGCGCTTCCCGCAGTACATGTATGACTGCTACAGAAGAGATATCGACGAAGGCAGAATCACTGACGACGAAGTTATCGATCTGCTCCAGTTCTGGTTCCTCAAGGTCAACACCCAGAACTTCGTCATGTCGCCTGAACTGGCCCTGTGGAACTCGAGCCGTATCGCTCAGCAGTTGACCATCGGCGGCCTTGATCCGGCCACCGGCGAAGACGGCACCAACGAACTCGACTATCTGCTTCTCGAAGCTCAGCGCCGCGTGCAGTGCCCCGAACCTCTGCTTGCCTGCATGTACCACAACAAGCTCTCCAACGCTTTCCTTATGAAGTGCGTCGAGCTCATCAGAACCGGCATCGGCCAGCCTTCCTTCCACAGCCAGGAAGTGGCCATGAAGCGCCGCCTGCTGCACGAAGAAGGCCCCATTGAAGATATTCGCGACCAGGCTGTTTCCGGTTGCGTGCAGTCTGTTATCCCCGGCAAGACCGACGGCGCCTGGGAAGCCCGCTTCAACATGGCGAAGCCTCTGGAATTCATGCTCTCCAACGGCATCGACGTCAAGAGCGGCGTGCCCTACGGTCCGGCGTACGGCGATCCTTGCGAATGCAAGACCTGGGAAGAATTCTACGATCGCCTGTACAAGTACTATGAATATTGGATCATCATCGCTCGCGACATCTCCACCCTGGAATGGAACGTGATGAGAGACCTGCCCTGTCCGCTCGCTTCCGCTGTGACCTACGACTGCTTGGCTCGCGGCATGGACGCTGTTGACGGCGGCGCCCGTTACAACTGGGGCGACGGCGTGTGCATCTCCGGCAACGTCGACACCACGAACTCTCTTGCCGCCATCAAGAAGCTCGTATACGACGACAAAGTCATCACCATGGAACAGCTGGTGAAGGCCTGGAAGGCCAACTGGGAAGGCTACGAAGACATTCAGAACATGTGTAAGAAAGCGCCCAAGTACGGCAACAACGACCCCTATGTTGACGATATCGGCCGTCAGCTCCATGCCGACTTCGCCGAAATTCACAACCGTAGACCCGACTACCTTGGCCGCTACACCATTACGCCTTCGGCCTACTCGGTGACCGGTCACTATCCGTTCGGCAAGAAGTGCTGGGCGACCACGGACGGCAGAAAGGCCGGCGAAACCTTCACGGACGCCACCCTCTCCGCCACTCCTGGTACGGACGTGAAGGGCCCCACCGCTCTGATCAAGTCCGCCGTGAAACTGATCGACCCGGTCGTGTATGGCTCCACGCACTTCAACGTGAAGTTCCATCCCACGGCTCTGGAAGGCGCGGCTGGCGCTCAGAAGTTCCTGCAGCTCATCAAGACCTACTTCGATGAAGGCGGTTACCAGATTCAGTTCAACTGCGTAACCCAGGAACAGCTCCTTGCCGCTAAGGCTGACCCGCAGGCCCACAAGGATCTGATCGTCCGCGTTGCTGGCTTCAGCGCGTACTTCATCACTCTGGTTCCCGAAGTTCAGGACGAAATCATTGCTCGTACGAGCAACCACTGGTAGTTTAATAAACCACCCGGCATGCAACGGATACCCGCCGCATGCCGGGTGTCAAGCTCCAAGATGCACTCCCACTTGAGCACGGAGGTCGGAGATGATGAGTGATAGCGAGAAGAAAGGTCTCGTATTTAACGTTCAGGGATATTCAATTCAAGATGGGCCAGGCATACGCACAACCGTGTTCCTGAAAGGTTGTCCGCTCACCTGTCTGTGGTGTTCCAACCCGGAATCCCAGCTTTTCCATTCAGATATTCTTCATTCCACTACCAAATGCGTCAGATGCTACCGGTGCGTCAATCTTTGTAAGAAAGGCGCAATCAGCCTTCCGAAAAATCCTGGCGCTGAAGACGCTTTTCCGATAATCAATCATAAAATTTGCGCCAAGTGCGATGATCATACCTGCGTTTACGGCTGCTATGAAAGCGCGCTTTCAGATGTGGGCAAGCTTATGACTGTGGATGAAGTGATGGATATCCTTTTGGCTGACGCGCCTTTCTTCCAGCAGTCCGGCGGCGGCGTTACGCTATCCGGCGGCGAGCCTTTGTTGCATGACGAATTTTGCAGGGCTCTCTTTAAGGAATGCAGAAATCAGTATATTCATACCGCAATAGAAACATGCGGCTACGTTCCCTGGGAAAAAATGAAGCCAGTCATGGAATTCACGGACTTGGCGCTCTTTGACGTAAAGCACATGAATTCCGAAACCCATAAAAAGCTGACTGGCGTGCCCAATGAGCTCATCTTGAGCAATTTGCAGAAAATACTCACCGAAACCAAAACCGCTGTGACTATTCGCGTCCCTGTTATACCTGGCGCCAACGATTCGGACGAAAATATGCATGCCACCGCCGAATTTGCAGTCAAGGTGGGAGTCAGAAACGTTGATATTATGCCCTACCATCGCTTGGGCACGGGCAAGTATGCCGGTTTGGGCCGGGAATATCCGCTTGGATTGGATGTCACTGAACTTCCTAAGGAGAGGGTTAAGGAAATTCAGGAAATCTATCAGTCCCATGGCATTATCTGCAATGTGGGCGGATAAACGCCATTATAACCATCCAAGATCATCTACCGGCCTAGTCTAACAACATTCTTCTTTAATTGCAAGATAGATGATAGCCGGTGATTAGTTGGCGATATACGTCCAATGAAAGCCGGTTATTATTGGAGACAGGCGATGAATGAAAGTCAAGCGCGACGCGCTGGTCTAATGGTCGTTGTGAGCAGCTGGCTTGCAGTGTTTGTGCTGTTCGGCGTCCGGTGCACCTTTGCCGTCATAAAACTCCCCATGGTCCAGGAGCTTCAATGGTCGGACACCGTCATTGCCGGCGGTTTCTCAATCATGATGCTCCTCTACGGAATCACTGCGTTTTTCAGCGGCTTGATAGTTGACCGCTGGGGCGCAAGACCCTGTTATTTCCTTGCCGCCGTTTTCGGATTCTTCTCATTCTGGCTGACCTCAAGCACCTATTCCGCCACCACATATTATGTTGTGTACGGCCTTCTTGGCGGCATCGCCACCGGCATGTGCTGGGTATCCTCTACGGTATCCGTGCGTAACTGGTATGTTGGAAAGAGCTACGCCAAGATGTGGGGATTCGCTTTCATGGGCGGCCCAGTGGCTCAGTTTGTGCTGAGTTTCCTGTGCAACGAGCTGATCCCTCTGTATGGCTGGCGTTTCACGGCCCGCGTATTGGCCGGGATTACGCTTATCCTCATGCTTGTGGCCTCCTCTTTGACCAAAAAAGCGCCCGCATCCTACGGCGCAAAACCCTTTGGCGAACTGCCGGCTGCCAAAAAAGCCGCTCCAGCGCATGTATGGGGCGTTGGCGAAGCCTGGAAAACTTATGCAATCTGGGGCGTCACCATCTTCTTCCTCATGTGCGCCATTTCTGAATTTCTTGTATGGACGCAGGCCGTCAGCTTCTTCGTGGACATCGGCTACAGCATGGACCGTTCCGTGCATCTTTACATGATCATCGGCATCATAGGCATCTTCAGCATGCCGATCATGGGCATGTTCGCCGACCGTCTGGTGGCCAAATTCGGCAGCGAGGCGAAGGGGCGCAAGATGAACCTCATCCTTTGTCCTCTTGTCGGCATCGTAGCCTGTATTGTCATTCTTCAAAGTAAACACTCTGTCGTCTTTGCGGTCATCGCATGCATCCTGTTCCCGATTTATTGGGCCATGATGCCAGGCGGCTGCATCGGATACGCGGGCGCTATTTTTGGCGGCAAAACCCTTGGCAAGATATGGGGCATTGCTACCCTTATCGCAATCAGCATTGGTCCCGCCAGCGGTTCCTTTATCGGCGGCGTGTTCAGAGACCTGACCGGCGGCGTCACCGCTTCCATGATGTTTGCCATTGCGCCGTTTATTGTGGCGTTCATCCTGGCGCTGACTCTGCCTCTGGTGGTCGTTCCCCGTCGTGCAAACAGGCCTGTCGCTGAGGCGACCATGGACGCCAAGGCCGCCGCTGCCATGCAACAGCAACCTGAGTAACTATGCGTTTCGATTAAGGACATGGTTTTTCGAACAACGTTGGCATCCAAACCTTCATCAGCTTTTTCCATCAACTTTCCGAGATCGTTATAGTGTTACGGATAATAACTCGGAAAAATTTATAGGCCATGCAATAATACCTCTTTCTCACTGCCTGTCATGGGAAACCCTGTCTCTGTGGTTGGGGGAGGCTGATATCCTGTGATTGGCGGGTTTGGCCGGGCGTCGGCAGCGCCCGGCCTTTCTTTGCGTGCTGTCTGCAGGACACGGCAGCAAGGCAGCAAAGCCCTTCAGGGCTTTGCGCTTGGAAGGAGTGTGCATCCCCCCAAGCGCCCATCTGATACCCCGCCCGAAAGGTGCAGGGTGGGGCTATGCGGCCTTTTGGCCTTCGGTCCCAGACCACAGAGGAAGATAAGATGAAATATACGAAAACAGACCTTTAAACTCACAGAAAAACGCGGTATCCTCTTCTCTCATGAATAAGACGCCCGCAGCCGCGCCTTACAAGACGCCGCGCAAAAAGACAACGCCCAAAAAGGATTTCCACAGTGTACGAACTTGTCCAGGTCGGAGACAGAACATATTACATCAATTGCCCGGCCAAAGTCGGAATATATGAAACCGGCGATTCCGAAGCCATTCTGATCGACAGCGGGAACGACAAAGAAGCCGGAAGAAAAATTGTAAAAATCGTTGCGGAACGGGGATGGCATGTTAAAGCCATAGTCAATACGCATTCAAATGCCGACCACATCGGCGGAAACCGCTACATACAGGGAAAAACCGGATGCGCCGTCTTTGCCAACGGCATAGAGGCGGCGTTTACGGCATACCCCGAACTTGAGCCCGCTTTTTTATACGGCGGATTTCCGCCTTCGGATCTGCGCAACAAATTTCTCATGGCGGCTTCAAGCGCGGTCCGCGATTGTTCGTCTCCGGACTTCCCGAACGTTCTCGAAATCTTGCCCCTCCCCGGCCATTTTTTTCACATGATCGGCCTGCGTACCCCGGATAATGTCGTTTTTCTTGCAGACAGCCTTTTTGGCGAACATATCATCAACAAATATCACATCACATTCATTTACAATGTGCAACAATACCTGACGACGCTGGATTTTGTGGAATCGCTTGACGCGCATGTTTTTGTGCCCGCTCATGCCGAGCCGACCGGCGATATCATCCCTCTAGTTCGCCTGAACAGAAACAAGGTTCTGGAAATCGCGCACGCCATTACGGAGTTATGCGCATCCGCGCTTTGTTTTGAGGATATTTTGCAACGGCTTTGCCACGCATATGGGCTTACCCTGGACTTCAATCAATATGCCCTGGTCGGCGGCACCCTGCGCGCATACCTGTCCTATCTGAAAGATGCAGGCAGACTGTGCGCCCGATTCGAACAAAACAAACTGCTCTGGGAACGGGCACGCGAACAGACAAAATAAAATCCGGCAATCAGACGTCGCCCAAACCAGGCAAAAGGGGTCTGTCTCCCGTTCGCGTCACGCCAAATACAAGATGCGGCATATCCATGCCATAATAATGCTTTATAAGCTTGCCGCAAAGAACCATCCCATTGCGCTCCGCCACACGTCGCGAAGCGGCGTTCGTATCGCGGATAATGGAAAACGCCGCCTGCGCATTAAGCGTGGCGAATGCGTATTCTTTGCAGGCTATGGCCGCTTCTGTGGCGAACCCTCTATGCCAGCATGTTTTCCGAAAAAGATAGCCGACTTCAATAACCGAACTGCCCGCGCAATCCTGGCGCGTCAGTCCGCACTGACCTATCAATTCGCCTGTTTTTTTATGCACGACGGCCCAAAGCCCGAAACCATCCTCGCGATACCGCGCCATTTGCCGATTCAGCCATTCCCATACTTCCTCAATGCTGAAGGCATGTTCATAAGCGTACATCACGTCCTTATCCTGCAATATCGCGCATAAGGAATCAAAATCGCCACGATTCATTTCCCGAAGGCGCAAACGGCCCGTCTCCAGGACCATGCCGTCTTGACCTTCCTGCCGCAAAGAAAGATCATACCGGCATTTTCGAAAAATCATTCCAGCTCCCGATATCCAAGGCGCGCATACGCTTTATTGCAGCAGCTCTTCAGCGGCTGCCGCCTCTTTGCAATGCTGAAGATTGCGCCGGCAGATTTCAGCCTGGGGACTGTCCGCTCCGCCGATATGTTCGTAACAAAGAAGCGCTTCCTGCAACGCGGTTATGGCTTCATGAAGCCGCCCGGCTTCTGCAAGCGAAGAACCGAAATTCGCCAGAGAAAACGCCGTATCCGGATGATCGCCCAACGTCTTTTTCCTGAGAGCGGCCACGCGGCCATGAAGCAGCGCGCCTTTAAGCGGCTCATTAAGCTCTTCATGCACCCGCGCAAGATTGCTTAAGCACAACGCGACCTCATTGCATTCGGGACCATTCGCCAGTTCCCATATGCGCAGGGAGGCCCTGATATCTTCGCCGGCCGAAGCAAATTCCTTTGCCGTATATTTTATGCCGGATAAACTGAAATAGGCTTGGGCGACACGCGGATGCTCCGGCCCCAGATTGGCGCGGAGCATGCCGACGGCCCTTTGCCCCAGTTCAATGGCCGCCGCATGATCGCCGCGCGCGGAATAGACTCTGGCAAGATTTTGCAGGGCAAGCGCCACATTGGAATGCGTTTCGCCAAAAGCGGCGCGCAGTATCTCAAGAATCCGCTGAAACGCGCTCTCGGCGTCATCCCATTTTTTCTGTACGAAAAGGCTGCGGCCCAGGCCGTCAAACGCCGGAACCATGTTCTTTTCCGCAAGCCCCTCCGCCGCAGCCATATCAAGCGCCATGCGAAACACCCCTTCGGCCTCAATGGCCTTGCCCATGTTCAACAATCCTTCAGCAAGCATCAACTTTTTTTTAAATGGCCTATTTACGGCAGTCATGGCACACCTCATATGTAAAAGCAGCCGTTTTTATGGTGTTTATTGAAAACGTTTAAAAATAAACTGAGCGTACGCCGAAAGCAAGGGAAACCGTCTTTTACGTCATATTTTTCGAACTCCATGTTTTTAACGAAAAACAGATGATGGCAACGCGCTTTCTGCACAGCCATCCATGCCAAAAAACATACCTTCTTTTCCCTTGAAGCAATATGCGCGCAATGATAGTGTATCGGAAAATATGTCCATTTCAGGTATGGTGCCCGGAGTATTCATGAACGTTGCCATAGCGCCGAAATTCAAGCTGCTCTTCGTTTTTCTGGCGCTGTGCATTGCAGGATGCGCCAGTCAGACCGAAGAATACAAAAAGATGCTTGATATCGGGCATGCGGACAAAGCGGCCGAAATCGTAGAGGACGGCGCCAGCAGCGACGACATTTTGGAAACCCTTCATTACGCCTATGCCCTGCGCTGCGGCGGCCGCTATACAGAATCCACGCAGGCCTTTGACCGGGCTGAAACCCTTTTCAAGACCGCCCAGGAATATCAAACGCTCCATGAGGCGAGCAAAGCTCTCTCATCGGCGTTTATCAATGAAACCATAACCGCATATACCGGAAATCTTTACGAATTTACATTGGTAAACACGTACAAGGGAATGAATTTTCTGCTTGAAGGACGTCCTGATTTTGCACGGGTGGAGTTCAACCGGGCTCTTGACCGTCAGCGTCGGGCCAAAGAATATTTCAACGAAGAACTCCAGAACGAACTGGCCAAAAGCAAAGATGCGGACCTGCATACGCGCGACGGGGATGTGACCGCCCTTGAGACCGCTTCAAGCCCGGGAATGCAAAGCGCCGTCCAGCGCTATTATTCCAACATGGATGCATTTGCGGTTTTTGCCGATTACACCAACCCGTTCGTCACCTATTTTTCAGGCGCATTTTTTCTGCTTGAAGGCGATTACAAAAAAGCGGTGGACATTCTAAAAGAAGCGGCGGCCATGTGCCCAGCCCACAGCGCGGTGCAAGCCGATTTTTCCGATGCGCAGGCCGCTGTGCGCAAAGGGATAAAACAACCCCGGAAATTCGCCTGGGTTTTCTTTGAAAACGGAATCGGGCCGGGGCTTGAGTCCCTTGAATTCACCATCCCGCTTTTTATCGCCACGGACAAGGCGCTTGCCGCGCCTATTGCGTTGCCGCGCCCCACGCAGGGAACCCTGGCCGTGCCGAATCTGCACGTGGCCACTGAACGGGAAAACGCCGTCACCGAGCCTTTGGCGGATATGACCCAAGTCGCCTATACCGAGTTCAAATCCCGCTTCAGCGCCATTGTATTGCGCGCAGTAGCCGGCACGCTTACCAAAGTAGGCATGCAGGTCGCTTCCGCGGAGATCGGCGGCGATGCCGGCAACATCGCGCAACTTGTATCCGCTCTTTACTCCATCCTGGTCACAAAGGCCGATACCCGTTATTGGGTCTCAACTCCCGCGCGTTTTGAGGCGGCGCGCATCCGCATCGATAATACGGACGGAAAACTGAAACTTTTTCCTCTTGGAAACGGTTCCCAGACGCTTGAACTGGACCCGACGAAAAATCATATGGTTTTTGTGCAGTTAAGAACCGCTGCCGCGCAACCGTATGTTGACCATGTCGCCTTTGACTGACACAATGCGCCATGGAGTTCGTATCCGGCTGCATTGCGGCATCCACAAATAAATACAAATGACTTTGCGCTCATGCAGCCGCAACATTAGGAGACTACAATGAAAACCAAGCTGCTCCCTGTCCTGGCCCTGACAGCGGCCCTTTTTTTATCGGCCTGCGGCGGAAAGCAGGCGGATGTTCCGTATGAATTGCGCACGGATGATCTGCCGTCCGCCATTGAATTAAGCGAACCCATCTATGTCACGGACTCAAACGGATTAATCCGCATTGAAATGGTGCTTGATAACGACTCGAACACAAACTACACGCTTCGCTATCGCGTTCAATGGGTGGACGAGCAGGGCTTTGTCATACCCACGGTCATGAGCCGCTGGGAAACGACTGTGGTGCAGGCAAGGCAAACCCAACGCATCTTCAGCATCGCGCCTTCGCCCAAGGCTGTAAAGGCGTTTATCAGCTTTTCCTATGATTGATGATTGAACGTGGATTGATGCCGTTTGCGCCTGGACGGCGGCGCCGGCATAAAAGGTCCGCGGACACGCCCGGCGCGCATATCGCCATGCCGTCGCGAGCGGCTGTCTATGGCATCTCGTCACGCCAAAACGCCGCGGCTTGCTTTGAATGAAACAGCCGCGATTCCGGATTGACCTGTCGCTTTATCCGGACAAGACTATGTAATTTCGTCACCATGCCGTTTTTGGAGAAAACCATGAAAAAATTTGCCCTTCCTCTCTTTGTTTTCGCGGCAGCGGCCCTGTGCGCCTGTTCCACGCCGACCCGCTATGTGCATCCTGTTGAGGACGCAAACCTTATTTCCGCGGGCATCGACGCGGCCGATTTTGAAAAAGCGGCGGCTGACGCCGTGTCCTCCATGCTGCGCAGCGGCGTGCTCAACAAGAAAAACGGGGCCCGGTACGTGCTGGCCATTTCCAATGTGACCAACGACACCATGCAACGCATCGACACGGACCTGTTGATAAAAAAAATCCGCATAGAGCTTCTCAACAGCGGCAAGGTAGTCGTGACCACAGCCGTCGGCGTCAGTGGACCGGAAGACCCTTTAAGCATGATGTCCAGAGAATTGCGCGACAATGAAGAATTCAACCAGCAAACCACTATGGCCAAAGGACAGATGATCGCCCCGGAACTGTCTCTGTCGGGAAAAATCATCCAGCGCAACGCCGCCGTCAATGAAGACGAACAACGCGTGGATTATTATTTCCAGCTTACCCTCACAGATATCCGTACTGGTCTGGCCCTGTGGGAAGGAGAAACCGTCATCGGCAAAATAGCGTCCAACAAATCCGTTGCCTGGTAAATCCGGAAAGCAGGAAGGCGCCGTATGAACGCACTGAGGATATTCGCAGTCATGCTTTTGGCCCTTGGGCTTGCGGCCTTGCCCGGACGGCTGCCGTCTTGGGCCGCAGAACAAGCGAATGCATCCGCTCCGCCTCTTCTCCCGGCGGAAGAAGCGGCCCTGCGCTATGTGCATGGATTATCGCTTCCGCCGGACAGTCTGTCCATGGAAGCCGCCGCGGGCTCTTCCGCAACGGAGGCCGCCTACGCGCTTGCCCGAAAATTCATGAATACGCAGGGTATCGCGGAAGGTTGCGACCCTCAAACCGCTGTTTGCACAGCTGTCGGAGCATGTTCCATTCCTCTTCGAAAGGATGATCCGGACTTCTTTCTTGAACAGACCGTGGCCTTCAATGCCGCGTTCAAAGAAAGTCTTATTCTTCTTGCAGAACAGATCGAAGCTGAAAAACGCGCGGATATCGCGGTTGAACTATCCTGGCCAAAGCAGGAACAAATTGATGGGACCCATGCTGTCCCGTCATTGAATCAACTCGCGGAGCATGCCGCAAACTCTGAAAACGACGCCCCGCTTCTTGCACAAGCGGGCATTGACCTCAAAACATGGAAGGAAAAGACTCCGACGCAAAAGCAGGCGCTTGCCAGAGACGTTCTGGCCCGGCGCATCGCGCGCCTTACGCTTCTTGACCTTTGCGGCGCGCTTCCCATTCAGGCTTTTTGGGGAACAAACGGCGATACGCAGAGCATCGCCGTGGTCAGCCTGTATTCTCCTGAGCTTGCTCAAGCGCTTCACACGCTGGCCGCCGCAAAACAAGAAACGCCGGCCCATATCACCGCGGACGAGTTGGATTCCCTGCTGCCTGTAAAAGAACCGGCCCGCATGACGCATCTCACAGGCCCACGCCTGCTGTACCTGCAGGAAGGGCCGGCAGTCGCGGCCTTTGGGCAATGGATGCAGTCCTATGCGGGAAAAAACAGCGGCATTGCGGAAAAATACCGTATGCTGGCCCAGGAGCAGGCTGACAAAGCAGCGGAAGAAATGCTCAAAGAATTTTTGGGACGCCTTGCGCCGCCCGCCGGCGCCGACCTGGAACGCGCCGTCAACGCGAGCCTCTCGCAAGAGAGCGCGGCAGGCATAGACATTGAAACGCTTGTCCGCTCCCATTTGCAGCAGGCGCGCGCCCTTGCTGCGACCATGGAGCTTGATGAAAAAACTCTAATCCGCTGGTCCGGCGGTGAAAAAGAAAAACAAAACATTGCCGGAAGCGTGGCGCTCGTTCCTTTCCCCATCCAGGCCAAACCCGCTGAACCTATTGTCGGCACGCCCGCGCCTCCGGCAATTATGATTAATCTCTTTTCGGCGGAAAGCGATTTTGACCTCAACGGCGCTCTCGTCAGCGGCAAAATGATTTCAGACAGAATTTCTCAAACCGTAGGCGCACGGCTGGCGCAAAGCGGCAAATTCACTCTTTTGCGCCGCAAACCCGCCGCCGCAAACAGCCAGTCCATAGAAACAGAGCCTCTGCCTGTTGAAAGCGTGTCCACAGATGACGGCCCACGCCATGCCGCCATGGACGGCGTCGTGGAAGGCGGATTCAGATTAAGCCCGCCGGAACAGATCCCGGATAGCGAGCAAGCGCCTGATACGAGCGCTTTGCCGGATGCCAGCCAACCCGCCGCGCCTGCGGCAAAGGCGGACGGCCTCATCCCGGACAACGCCCTTGTTCTGCAAGGAGCTGTAAGTTCCGTCTCTTTCAATGGCAAACCGCGAATCAGCGTACTGACCGGCGGCGCGTTAAAACCAGAAAAAGCCAAACTTATTCTCGACTGCGAAGTGCAAACCATAAATACAGGCATGACAGTCTGGAGCTTCACTACTGAATATCCCATGGACATAGACGCCGATGCGACGGGCAGCACGCTTTTCAAGACGCTTGATTCGCTCGGCGCGGATATGGCCCTCTCCATCATTGAAATGCTGAACCCCGCACGCATCAGCGCCGTAAACGGCGAAACCGTGCGCCTGGACATCGCGGGCGAAACGTATGCGCCGGGAGAAACGCTTTCCGTTTATGAAGAAAACAGGGACGCCGCAGGCCAGGATCCCGGGCTTTCACCCATCTTGTGCGGCATTTCTGCGGGAACCATTGAAGTGACCGGTTCAGACAACAGTGCGACCCTTGCCGCATATTCCGGCAAAAATATGCTGAAACCAGGCATGATCTGCCGCAGAGCCGTAAAAGGAAACGGAAAAAGCCAAACGCCTGACCATGACGGAGGCGGCGTAATCATTCCTGAAGGCGGCGGCGTGAAACTCCCCTTTGATTAGGGCAAAAATACAGACAGGGCTCCCTGCGCTACATGCAGGAAGCCCTGTCCATGACGTAACGCCGCTTTATCGCGGCGCTCCATTTCGCCAATCTTATCCCTGCGTAACAGGAATATTCTTTGTCGCCGGTTCTTTGCCCTTCGTGCGCTGAATAGTGACGGTCAAAACCCCATCCTTGCACGACGCCTTGATATCATCCGCATTCGCATCCTCAGGCAAGGACAACACACGCTGGAAAGAGCCAAAGGAACGTTCCACGCGGTAATACCCTTCCGAGTCATCCTTCTTTTCCACCTTTTTCTCGCCGCGTATGATCAACGCATTGTCATGCAGATCCACATGCACGCTTTCCGGATCAACGCCGGGTAATTCCACGGCGACGATATATTCCTTCTCCGTTCCCTGAATATCAAGCTTCGGCCTGAACGCCATTTCCGGCTGCGCATTCGCAGTCGCCGGCGCATTGCTGAATGGGTTGCCGAACGGCCCAAAACCATGCATCGCTCTTCTGAACATCCTATCCATATCTGAATACAACTGTTCTATTGGAGTTAACGCAGAAGATGGACGAGTATGGTGTGCAGGAAGATTCTTACCTGATGTTTCATCTTCTTCTTTAAACCAATTCCAAGGATTCCATCTTGACGTATTCATATATATCTCCTTTTTGCATTGCTGCATATTATCTTTTCATGTTCATAATAATATGTCTTTTTTTCTCATAGTCAATACAATATCTGTCTATTCATTCAAAAATTACAGTTTTTTATAAAAAATATTATAAAATCAAGGTATTATAGACTTAACACGGATAAAATCCACCGTGCCTCCCTTGCAATTTGCCTTGCAGCCATAAATCCGGATAGCTCCTCAGTCTGTGCTTTGGGGCATTCTGGACGTACATGACTGACCCAAAAGCAAGCCCGAAAAGCGTCTTTCGGACTTCGCGCTGTCTTATTGTTTCCAAGCATCCGGTCCTAGAAATGGATGCGCCGCCCTTTTTGCGGCCTGTCCGCTCCAGGCCAAGCAACATAAGACGTATGACCTCTCTATCCCCACAAAATGGCGCTTTAAAAAAACAATAAGGCAGCAAAGCCCTTCAGGGTTTTGCGCTTAGGAGGGGTATGATCCCCCAGGCTTTGCGCCCATCTGATACTCCGCGGGAAAAGGCGCGGGGGGGGGCTATATGAGTCTTTTGGTCTTCGGTCTCAAACCACAGAGGAAGATAGATGACAACGGTGCAGATATACCCTCAGCGACCATTTTTTTAACTTATTGCCTATATAAAAATATATTAAATATAATAAAATATATTGCTATAATTTTATATAAATTAAACCAGCTCAATATAAAGTCACATTGCCTTACATAAGTATTTACAAAAAAAATGTCATACAGTATTTAATAAAATAAATACATTTTTAACAACAAACAATGTAAGGAGTAGTTCAATGGCGACAAAAGAAATCAGTTCCGATAAAGAACGTGTACAAAAGGTCATTGACGCTTTAAACAAAGCACGAAGCATGGAACTCCAGGCCATACATCAGTATATGATCCAACATTATACTCTCTCAGACCTGGATTATGGAAAACTGGCTGCCAATATCAAGCTTATTTCTATTGATGAAATGGATCATGCCGAAAGATTTGCGGAGCGCATCAAGGAATTAAAAGGCGAGCCGACCAGCGCTTTGGCCAGCCAGGTGGTCAAAGGACAGGGCGTTCGCGATATTTTTCCATATGACGCCAATCTTGAAGATAACACCATCGCCACATACAACCAGCTTCTTGCCGTATGCCGCGAAAACGGGGACATGATCAGCGCGGATATTTTTCAGAAAATTATTGACGAAGAGCGGGAACACTACACATATTTTGACAATTCCCGCAATCACATTGACACCCTGGGCGATATCTTCCTGGCGAACATTGCGGGCACCTCCTCCTCTACGGGCATTGAACGCAAAGGCTTCGCAGCAGCCAAGAAAAACGGGTAGCATGCTGCAAAGGTCCGCAATTCAGCCATGACGGGGGCCGCATCCCAAGGCTCGCCGCAGTCTGTTTTACAGACGGCAACTTCAAGGAGTCTAAACCACACTTATTCTGCAACGGCGCACTTTCTCCAGATGCCCCTCTGTCTTTACAGGGGGGCGTCCATAGCGCCTTGAAAGAAAAAATACAGAACAACAAGGACGCATTCCAGGTCATGTGCGCCACTTGCGCAAGAAATACCACAGCGCGGCCCCAAGGGCCAAAGCCAAAAGCACAATCAGCGCTATATTATGGAATTGGTCCATCTTTTCCAGAAAGGAATCCAGGGCCGTGCCCGCGGCATACCCGATAAGGCCGAATGAGATGGCCCAAACAATCGCTCCCAAGATATTCAATATTAAAAATTTCTTAGGATTAACCCCGCGTATGCCCATGAGAAGCGGCGTCACATTGCGCACGCCATAAAGAAAACGAAAACCGAAAATCAACAGAGTCTCATGGCGGTTAATCAGGGCCGTGGCCCGCATGGCGCGTTTATGCAGCTTGGGCCGCGCTTCAAGAAAAGGTTTGCCGTATTTCCGGCCCAAAAAAAACATGAGTTGATCGCTTGTAAGGCTTCCGATTATAGCGCAGACCACAAGCACGGGGAGACGCAAATATCCCTGATATGCCAAGGCCCCGGCAATGATCACCAATGTTTCTCCCTCCAAAAAGGTTCCCACAAGGATGACCAGGTATGCATAAATAGGAGGAATGTTCATGAAAAATTCAGCATTAAACATAGATCACACTTCTCTCTTTCAAGCGTATCGCGCTACGCGCCCTCTTCATGAAAACAGGATGCAATCACATTGCGCCTGCTCCAGAGCCAATTTTCAACGCATCGGCACGACGTTTCTCCATACTTTGCACCTCTCTTTTTTGGCCGTGCGCCCGCAGATTTCTTTGCGCCAAGGGAATCAGCCATGTTCGCCGCAATCGTCCAATACAAAATTTAATGAAAAATAGTATAATGTCATGCTGTATAATTATAAAGCCCATTCAGGCATTATACAATAAAATTAATTATCTTCTCTGCTGATTTAATATGACATATCGACATACTGCGCCAAACATAATGCATGCTACGCGCTGAACGCTTTTCCTTCTTGCGCGCTCCATATTGAAAGTTTCGGCAATAGTTTTCTGGAGGTTCATAATGGGATTGTGCCTCATTCTTTCCACCGTATTGACCCAAGCTGCTGTTGGAATGACCCTGATATTATGGCTGACAGATATCATTCCGGGCTGGAAAAATCCGCAGCTGGCACGCAAAACAGTGTGGCGATGGATTCTCGGCATGACTGCGACAGGTCTCGCCGCGTTATTGATTTATGCAGGCGGCTTGCCCGAAGTCCGACAAAGCTTACGCCAAACGCATATCCAATGGGCTTGGATGGAATGGTTTCTGTTTTCGGCATTCTTTATTCTAGCTGCAGCGGCCTATGCCGGAATTGGCGCGCTTGCGACGCCGGCGGCGCTCATATGCGGGCTTGGCGGCATCGTCGCATCAGGAGCAAGCTAT
This sequence comes from uncultured Desulfovibrionaceae bacterium, assembly GCA_944324045.1. Taxonomy (GTDB): domain Bacteria; phylum Desulfobacterota; class Desulfovibrionia; order Desulfovibrionales; family Desulfovibrionaceae; genus CALUUT01. The sequence goes on from CALUUT010000056.1 coordinate 16,956, forward strand.
GCAATTTCAGCGCGGCCTTTTATCTGCAGCATCCTCCCCTTGCTCTTTTTCATACTGACCACAACCACTTTAGGAGCCGCTTTCGGCCTGTCCTTTCCCGCTCGAAAAGGCCAAAAACAACTGCAACGCATCTTAACCGGAATGCTGATTCTGACCTCCGCCGTTTTCATCGCAATTCCGCCCATATGGGGAACAGGCGGAAAAATGATGCGTGCCGCAGCGTTGGCCTGGGGCTTTTCCCCGCTTTTCTGGATTTTCATTGCACTCGGTCTTCTGGTGCCTCTTTTCCTGATTATCGGGTTGCGGAATCTGCCGCCCTGGGCCACATGGCTCATGCTTTTAGCCACAATTGCAGGGCGGGCGCAATTGTTTCTTTCAACGCCAAATGGCGGAGGCATCTTTCGGCTTCCCCTGTAATACGGCAATTGCAGCTTGCCGAAGGTATTACGCGAAAAGACAGCTATGCTCAAGGGCCGTTTATGATAAATCCGGCTGATTCGCTTTACGCAATGCGCCAAATTATACATAAAAAAGGCGCTCAAAGAGCGCCTTCTCATCTTGACCCATTCCTCAAACGACTGGGAGTATCTTATAGTAAAAAGCAGCAAACCACATTTTTCAGTATGCGTATCCAGTCTGAAGCAGGCTAAAACGCCCTACCGATTTTTATATCCGTCATAGCGCGTAAGCTTTCCGGTAAGCTCAGGCGCCTTATTAAGCAAATCGCGCGGCGTCATGCCGTCGCGCAACATCTGGAGCCAAACCTCGGCCTTTTCGCTTAAAAGCTGCGGATTCTTCTTGCCCAATGCCTGCGTCTCCGGACGGCTCCAAAGCTGACCGGCGTTTTCGTTGCGGCCCTGGAGAAGATAGCGGGTATCGCCGCTTTTCAGCGTATCAGCCAAACTCAGCCCGCGCTCATTCTGATACACGGCTATGGCCGCCAACAAACCGGCGTCGTCCGTACGGACGCGATTAAGGCCAAGCCCCACGACGGTATCTTTATATTCACTGGAAAAATTGAAGTCTCCCTGGGAGTCGAACGCCACCAGCAACGGGCCGGCATCGCGGTACAACGGCCGCACCAGTTTATCAATGCTTTGAGTCTTGCCAATGCCCTGGGTCTGAGCGTGAAAATCATAATCATACTGATTGATATACACGCCGTTGCGTTTTTTGTTGGTCATGGCCACAACTCCGTCCACACCGGACAGATCAAAGGCCGTCACGGCCGCATTAATGACGTCCACATAAGAAGCGGAACAGATCCAGACGTCAATGCCGTTTGCGTCAAGCGCCGCGAAAAGTTCCCGCAATTCCGGCGATACCGTGATTCCCTGATTATAGGTCACAGACAGTTGCCCGGCCTTTGCGCCGGCATAGGCGGCCGGACTCCGCCACGTTTTCTTCTGCCAAAAGGAAGGGTCTTCGCTGGCCTTGGCGTAATACATAAATGCTTCCAGCGCCAGATCATGAATCTGCTTGGGCGTCATGCCGGAAAACCAGTATGTAATCCACGGGTACGCTACGGAAACATCCATGGTGTCGCCAATGGCGTCGTAAAGCCACCGGGCCTTTGCGGCGAATTCCTTCCAATCGTCGCTGGCTTGCCATTCCGCCATTGCGTCCGCGCGGGAAGCATCAACCGCCACATACCCTTTGTCGCATAACCGCTTATATGCGGCAGCCGCATCCGCCGCCACCTGAGCCACGCTCAAGTTGCCCCAATCGTCTCCAAGACTTTTGTTGATATCCGGAATGCCAGTGGTCAGCACCTCATACATCTTTTCCGGCTGAATGGCGAAACGCAAATGCTCAAGCTGGTATATGGCCAATTGTTCTTCCACATCAAGAATGGACACGGTATTATCAAAATCAAACACCGCATATGGCCGTATGGAAGGATCATACTCAGGCGCAGTACGGCCAAAGCGCATCATCATATCATTAAGCGTGCTGCGCACAATGGGAGCCCAATTCTCACTTTTAAGCAGAGTCACATATTCATTCTGATAGGCTGCGGCATGTTGCGCGGAAAAACAGGACAACATCAGGATGGCTGCCAGACAGGCGACAATACGCAAATTTTTCATACCCGTTCCTTTGTCAAAAGGTCATGTTAAAATTGGCGGATTTTTAAAAGCCTTTGTTACGGCGTAATGACGCTCATGCGACATTCATGCGATTTGTTCATTCCTGTACGGCGCACTGTTTTTCATACATCATATGCGCTCCAAATATCTAAAAAACCATTCCCGTCCATGCCTGTTTGCGCTGTAAATGCTCATTGCGGCGCAGCCATATAAAAAAGCCGCCTTCCTTATAAGGAAGACGGCTTTTTCACAAGGCAGAAAGTCCGCATCAGAATTTGTAATTTAACCGCAAAACGCCGCCAAAAGCGTCCTCAACGTCATACTTGCCCTTTCTGTGGCCGCTCTTGTTGTAAATCCGCATATCGCGGTCATACATATATTCCGCGCCCACGGTCGCGGTCAAACCAGGCAGAGGCATAATGTCAAGATACGCTCCGGCTGTGTAGCCGCACTCCTCGACATATCCCTTTCTGCGCACATTGCTGTCGTTGGCGAGTCTGACCACATCGCGGGTCCAGTAGTTCACAGCTCTAAGACGCAGCAGCTCATTGAAACGATACCGTACAGTAGTCAAAGGATAGCCCACGTTTGCGGAAAACCCCAGGTCTTCCTCATGACGCCAATGCACGCCGACAAGCGGCAGTATCATGGAGTGCACAGGAGAAAGCATGCCCACGGCCCCGGCGCTTACGCCCAAGTCCGAACTAAAATTATACCGCAGACCGCCCCGGCCAATAAGACTGAACGAATCCGTCATTTCATCCTCAAAGCCGCTCACCAGAGTCGCGCCGCCAAACCAGCTTAAATTTTCGGTTATGGCGTCATCCGTTTTGGCGTCAAACATGAGCTTATGAAACGTATCCCACGGATCGTCGCCATTGCCAAAGGGGAGCCTATTGGAATGTTCCCAGTCGTAGTCCGAACGTGTATATGACAGGGTAAACCAGCGCCAACTGGCTGTAATATTGGTTTTTGTCACGGAATACTTGCCGTTGCGGTCATCCACATCGCCTTTGGTATAGGCGCGGGTGCTGACCTCAAATTTGGGCATTTCCGTCTGAGCCAGCGCGGGCGCAACCCCTATAAAAACAAACATCAGCGGAGCAATAACGCTTTTGCCCAGTATGTCTAAAAAAATTTTCCGCATTCCATCCTCCTGAAAGCGTATGTCTCAATGGCGGACAGCCGTCCTTCTTTTTTCAGAACCCTGTCTGTCGCATCCAAAAATTGGATAAAAAAATGCGCACCGTTACAGACAGGCGCGTTCCGGCGTACTTTCCCGGGTGATTTTAGCAGTGGAAATAAAATAGTCAACAACTAGTATAGGGTCATCATGTCGCTTATTTCATATCATTTCAAAAAATATGCCATAAACCGGCAATGCGCCGAATAAAAATACATATTGCGGCTCCAGCCGAACCATGCAGGCATTCCATCTTCTTCATATAAACGCATTTCACCCCGGCGCGCTGATATGGGTTCAGATCCAAACACTCGTTAACTTCAGTCTATGAAGTCCAGCCCCACGTCTGTTGACCAAAAAGA
>CALUUT010000057.1 GCA_944324045.1 uncultured Desulfovibrionaceae bacterium
GTTGCTGCAATTCGCCTAAATCCGTTTTACGCCCTTGCGCCATTCTGTGCCACCCGAAGCCAAACTCTCTGACCGTCAGTGAGAATGCTCAAATTCGCTTTATTCTGCGTTTTATCCTATTATTTTCTTAAAAAATCAAAACGTTTCAGACAGCTTTGGTTAATGTGACGCAGGTCGCTGATTCTTTCCGCAACCCTTTGCAGTTTTTCATCTATCTTCCCCTGCGTTTTGCGACCGAAGGCCAAAAGACCATACAGCCCCGCCCCGTACCGTTTCTCGCGGGGCATCTTCTCGACCATGCCGCCCTGCAATCCATAGCTGAAGGAGCTCCTCCTCTCCAGGCCGCGCTTCGCGAAACGTCCAGGGACTAGCCCCTTTTTACGCCGCGCGGCCTAAAAAAACACCCGCAAAAGCCCATTGACAAGCGAAGAACCATGTCATAGATACCATTCCATGGACAACCCTCCGCCTAGTATCGATACGCCTCGAAGTACCAAGAGTCTTGCGCTCTTTCTGATTTTCAGCCTTCCTTTTCTGTTCGCCGCGCTTCTTTGCGTCGAATTTTTATCAGTCCCGCGCTTTGACGAAGATAGGGCCCCCGCATTTCCAGCGGCGGGCTTTGAAGGCGAAAACCCTGGACGCGCCGGCGCGGAGCATCCGGACAGCGCCTGGACGCTCTATTGCGGCCTGCACGCCGCTTCCGGACAGCATGCGAAAAACCTCTCAGGCAAAAAACCGCGAAAGCGGCTTTCCGATTGCGGTTTCAGCCATGACGTTCCTTCTTCCCTGCCATGCCGCAATATTTCCGGGCCTCAGCAACGCCGCGGCATGTCTGTCATGCTCCCGGGGCTGGTTCTCCAGCCTTCGGCGCGCGGTTTTATTTTTTTTGCAACCCCGCCGCCTTCCATATGCCGCAATACGCATTTCTCTTTTTGCGGCATGGCGCATTCTGAACCAAAGACCCTGAACGCCTGACGCGATGCGCCCTGCCGCTCACGATGCCGGAACGCGATACAAAAACACTGGCATGAAACGACGTTCCGCATATGAAAACCTTCATGCCAGAAAACGATTGCGCAACGCCATTTACTGCGCGCCTGAGCTTTTTTATTAAAAAGGAGCATCCATGTTTCTTGATTTTGCCTGGGTGACCGACCCCACCGCATGGGGCGGGCTTGGAACGCTTATTATTCTGGAAATAGTTCTGGGCATCGATAATCTTGTCTTTATTTCCATCCTGGCTTCAAGGCTGCCGCAAAAACAAAGGAAAAACGCCTTCAAGACCGGGCTTGGTCTGGCCCTGCTTATGCGCCTTGTGCTGCTGTCCACCATCGCCTGGGTCGTATCGCTGACCAATCCATGGTTCACCGTATTCGGCCACAGCTTTACGGCGCGGGATATCATCCTGATCATCGGCGGCCTTTTCCTGCTCTTCAAGGGAACCATGGAACTGCATGCGCGTCTTGAAGGCGCGCATCCCCATGAAAACAATACAGGGCACCACGCGAAATTCTGGCAGGTCATCGTTCAAATTCTTGTTCTCGACTCCATTTTCTCGCTTGATTCCGTCATAACCTCCGTGGGCATGGTGCAGCACCTTTCCATCATGATGCTTGCCGTCATCGTCGCCATTTTCGTCATGCTGCTCGCATCAGGGCCCCTGACCCGTTTTGTGGAAAAACACCCCACCGTCGTGGTCCTGTGTCTGGGCTTTCTTTTGATGATCGGCTTAAGCCTTGTGCTTGACGGCGTGGGCATCCATATCCCCAAAGGCTACCTGTATGCGGCAATCGCCTTTTCCATTGTCATTGAAGCCTGCAACCAGTTGGCTGTGCGCAAACGGAAAACCAGAATAACGGCCCGCGGACTGCGGGAATCAACAGCCACAGCCGTGCTGGGCCTTCTGGGCGGCAAGGGCGCGGCCAAAAGCGACGCGCAACTGGATGTCGCGGCCCTTGCGCAAAACGACGCCAATGAAAAAGTATTCAGCCCTGAAGAGAGCGCCATTGTCGCAAGCGTCATTCGCTCAGGCGGGAAAACGGCCCGCTCCATCATGATTCCCCGCACCGAAGCGCCCTGGGTGGACAGCGACGCCTCTCCTGAAGAGGTTCTCCAACTGGCCGGAACATCGCCCTATTCCCAGCTGCCTGTCATTCAAAGCCAGACCGATGAAGTGCTGGGCATTCTGGATTTACGGGAAGCTCTCTGGCATTTTGCGCAGGAACGCTCTTTTTCCGTGACCCAGCTGACGCGCAACGCGCCCATGATTTTTGAACATGCGCTCCTTCCGGAACTTCTCGACATATTCAGACAGTCGCCCGGACGCCTGAGCGTCGTCATCGACGAATACGGCAGCGCCGTAGGATTCATACGACCTGAAGACATTCTCTGCGTGCTGGCCGGAACCATGGGCGAGACCCTCCAGGGACGTGAGCCGTTCAGACAGCCTGACGGCTCATGGGTCATTCCCGGCCGCACCGGGGTTGAGGATGCGTTGCGCTATCTTGGCATTCCGCAGTCTTCGGCGCCGTCATGCTCCACGCTCGCCGGATTCCTGCTGCATAAACTGGGGCATATCCCTGAGCCTGGCGAACAGGCATGTTTTCTGGGCTATGCCTGGACCGTCCTTTCCATGGACGGCCGGCGCATTGGGGAAATACGCATCCGCAAGACCGACGACAGTTCTGAAGCCGGCGCGGCCTCAGAACAAGACGGCGCGCAAACCAAAACAGCGTCCAAAGATGGAAACGCCGCCGCCTGACCATGCGGCATTACTGCGTGTTGCGCGAACGACGCTTGTTCCAAATAAAAAAGGGGAGGCCCAGGCCTCCCCATCATCTTTTGCTGTTCCGGCAACGCTCTTTTCCGGCAATCCCGGCTTTGCGCGCGTATGAGCCGCTATATTAGAGCGCCTGACATTTTTTTATAAGCTCTTCCACTTCGTCCGGCGTCCGCTTGGACTTGTCCCACATTCTTTGCGCGATATCCCTGGGCGCATTTGCCAGATACCCGTTAAATAATTCTATGGCGTCCGTTTCATTCGCCGCTTTGGCGTTTTCAATCGCCCCCCGGACCTGTTCCATATACCGGTACAGTCCCGCAAAGTTATCAATCCAGAACGGCGCTTCCGCAACCTTCTCCAGATGTTTCAAAAGCTTTATGGTCCGGTTGTTCACTTCCAAAAATTTCTGATCCGCGCGTTCCGATTTGCCGTTGTGTTCCGCAATCGCAATGGCCTGCCCGACCAGAGGCAGAATTTCCCTGCGAATCGCAACCGCTTCGACAATTTCTTCTTTTGTTCCGTTAAGCCGTATGTTCATCGGAATATCTCCATAATAAAGTTGGCCATGACGTTATACGCCAGGCGCCCGCCAAACACTTTTATACAATGGTATAGCCGCCGTCCGCCATCCACAACGCGCCCGTGACAAAGCTTGCTTTCTCGCTTGCAAGAAACGCAATCACCGCGGAGATTTCTTCCGGTTTTCCAAAGCGTTTCAACGGCTGCAACGCAAGAAAACTCTGCATGCCCTTTGCCTCGTCTCCCGTATCTCTGGCCCCGCCATGCAGGCCAGGCGTATCCGTCGTCCCTGGTCCCACAGCATTAACCCGAATCCCATACGGCATCAGGGACACGGCCGCCGCGCGGGTGAACGCGGCCAC
>CALUUT010000058.1 GCA_944324045.1 uncultured Desulfovibrionaceae bacterium
TTTATACTCCGCAAAATCTGCCGCTGTCCACAAAAGAAGCAAAGCTCTGCCTTCAGGAACTTCTTGATTTTGGCGATACGCATGCTCAGGAGCTTCGACAAAGAGCGCTCAGCGATGAGCTGGCGTCTGGAAAGAACAGCAAGAGCGAGTTAAGCCGTGCGGAGGACAGGGACCTTAAAGCGTTTGCGGCGACCGGAAAAGTTTTGCCGCAGGAGCGGCGGCAAAATTCGGCCGCTCTGGAACGCGCGCGTCTCGTCAGTGCCCAGAAAACTCTTTTGATGGGGTACAGTCTTGAGCGTTCCATTCAGGAAGCGCGCGATTTGATCAAGAGCGCGGAAAAAGCCCATAGCGCTCTGGCTGAAGCGCTTGGAAGCAGGGAACTTCCTTTTAGCCTTGGCTCCATAGACGACATGCCAAGGCCGGACTGGTCCCTGGTTTTCAGCGCCATGCTGCTGTTTGTTCCTGACGACGCTGTTTTTTACAGCGCGCATGAGGAAATGCAAGCGGTATTGCGTGATAAGGGAGCGCTTAAAGCCCTGACTGACGAGGAGAACGCTCTCTTGTTTCCTGTTTCTTCCCAAAAAGGCTGGAAATTCGCATTGGGAAAGATACAACGAGAACCTTTTTCAGGACAGGACGGCACAGTCAGTATAGCCGTCCCTTTAGAACGTGGAGCATGACATGTTGTTTTCCCAAGGTCTTTCCGGGGTGATTTTCGACTGTGACGGCGTCCTGCTTGACTCCAGGCAATCCAATATATTGTATTATAATCGTGTGCTGGAGAATTTGGGGTTGCCGCCCATGACGCCGGAACAGGAAGAATATACGCATATGCATACGGTTCGGGAGTCGCTGGCGCATGTGATTCCCGAAAATCGAAAGCATGATCTTGCGCAGGCGCATCAGGCCGTGAATTATGCAAGGGATATCGTTCCTGCGATATCCCTTGCCAAGGGGGCGATTGCATGCCTTGAAACACTGCGACGCGCCAAGATTCCCCTTGCCGTGCATACAAATAGAACAACTCAGGCAGAGTCGGTTCTGGAACGATTTGGCCTGCTTCCTTTTTTTTCCATTGTCATGACCGCTCAAAAAGCCGCGCCCAAGCCGGACCCCGAAGGGGTCTGGCTGATCCTCTGGGAATGGGACGTCAAACCGGAAAATGTTCTTTTTGTCGGAGACAGTATTCTTGATCGCGAGGCCGCGCATTCCGCGGGGACGCGCTTTGCAGCTTTTGGCAACCAGAGCCTTCCGGCGGATATGCATGTTCGCGATTTTAAGGAATTAAGCGCGCGACTTGGCGAATATCTTAGCTGAAGGCGGCGGCTCGTCAGACGTTTTTTCTGATGGATGCGGGCTTTTGGGGGGCCTTCATATTTGTTTTCTTGCCTTAAGCGCGTCGGTTTGAATGCAGATGGGCTTTCTCGTGGAGGGCGCGTCCGTGCTTTTGATTTTTTGACTTTATGCATTTTTTTACTTGATTCTTTGGTACAGTAAGTGAATGATAAAAACAAGCCTGGTTGCCCGAATGGTTCGCGGTGAAGGGGTTGATTTGGAGGAGGCATGTTCGTTCTCGGCAATTTCCTTGTAGCCATCGGCATGGTGCTGAAGGCGGTATTGAATTTATATTTCTGGCTGGTGATCGTGTCGGCCATCCTCTCATGGTTCAAAGTGGACCCATATAATCCGATTGTCCGGGTATTGCGGGCTGTGACTGAGCCGGTTTTTTACCGAGTACGGCGTCTGCTGCCTTTTACCTATATTCATGGCATTGATTTTTCGCCTGTTGTGGTGCTGATCGTCATTCAGTTCCTTGAGTTTGCCCTTGTACAGACATTATTGGATTTCGCCCGCAAACTACGGTAGGATTTCATGACTGTCAGTCGCATCGATATACTGAATCAATCTTTCAGCAGAGCGCTTCGCGGATATAATGTTGAAGAAGTGGACGCGCTGCTGCAGGAAGTTGCGGATACCTTGGGCAGCCTGAGCGAAGAGCGGGTCAAGCTTGAGAATCGCGTGGCCGTTTTGGAAGGCAAAATTGCGGAATATCGCGAGCGGGAATCCGCTTTGCGCGATACGCTGCTTGCGACGCAACGAATGGTTGAGGCGGCGAAAAGTTCCGCACAACGTGAGGCCGGTCTTATTGTGCAGGCCGCGCAGAATCGTGCTGAAACAATCCTTGCGCAGGCGCATGGTCGTCTGGTACACATTCAGGAAGCCATATTTGAAGCGCAGAAACTCAGAGCGCAATTTAATGTGAAAATGCGGTCCGTTGTTGAAGCGCATTTGAAAATGCTGGAAATGAGCGCCGCGGAGGACGCCGAACTTGAGGCCGCCATCGCAAAGCTCAGGCAGAAATGAACCGGTTCCTCATTTTCAAGGGCTCTGGCGGGAGATGGGGAGAAACTCTCAAACAATAGGAGTGGGATTCATGGTAAGGCAGGATATTCAGCAACTCGTTGAAAAGCATGCAGACCAGGACCCGGAACTGAAAAACCTGTGGGAAGAGCATATGCTTTATGAAAAGCAGATTGAAAAAATCGAAGGCAAGGCTTACCGGACTCCCGCAGAAGATCAGCAGCTAAAAATGCTCAAGAAGATGAAGCTGGAGGGCAAAACCCGGTTACATGACAAGATTGAAAAATTATTGGCAAAGAATGGATAATATCCAGAGGTAAACATAATGGGCGGCTGCAATGCCCGGAAAACGGGAAGTATGATAGGGAACTGCGCCGGCGAAAATGTTCGCCCGGCGTGTGAAGTTGTGCGCATACTTGGCTGTGAAGGCGTTTCCCGGCTGGTTCTGGTCATTGGCGTTTTGTCGCCTTCGCTTGGCATTGTATCAGGCGTCGTTCTAGTATAAATGTTTTTGTGGGCGGCCACGTAAGTTCTGTGGGGATTGATGATCTCCCGGTTCTTTCGTGGCCGTCTTGTTGTAATGCATGATTCCTGGCGTCCGTATGTTTTTTTTAATCTTTTGCCGCGTTTCCTGCAGGCTTGATGAATATTCTCAGGGGCCAGCGACAGATGAAGCATCTGGGAAGAGGCGAAATTATTGAAAAAGATGGATAGAGCGTCTTTAAGAGCAGGACGCTTTGAGATAATTTCTGCTTGGAACGAAAAAAGCGTCCTGCGGCGCGTGCGGACAGGCGGCACGCCCTGCAAAGTGCCAAACCGGCATGGAGCAAACCGTTTCAAGGGAAAATTGTTTTGAGGTCCGGTGGTCTGGTCCGTCTCGAGGGCGGACTGAGGCAAAAAGGAATCGTTTTTCCAAATGCCCTCGCTTTTCGGAGTTGCAAAAATGGAAATGACTGGCTCCCGTATTTTAATTGAATGTTTGCATCGTGAAGGTGTGGAACTTCTCTTTGGGTATCCCGGAGGGGCTATTCTTGATATTTATGATGCCCTTTCTACTGCGCCGTTTCATAATGTGCTTGTCCGTCATGAACAGGCGGCTGTTCATGCCGCTGACGGCTATGCCAGAGCCACCGGCAAGGTCGGAGTATGTCTGGTGACTTCAGGCCCCGGTGCGACAAATGCGGTCACCGGAATTGCGACCGCCTATTGTGATTCCATTCCTCTGGTTGTGATTTCAGGGCAGGTCCCAACATCGCTTATCGGCAATGACGCTTTCCAGGAAGTGGATATCGTAGGCATCACCCGGCCCTGCACCAAGCACAATTACCTCGTACGCGATGTCAACCGTCTGGCGCGTACAATCCGGGAAGCGTTCCATCTGGCCCGCTCCGGACGCCCCGGGCCAGTGCTTATTGATCTTCCCAAGGACGTGATGAACGCTACGACCACATTCGTATGGCCTGAAGAAGTGTCCATACGCAGTTATAATCCTTCATATCGGCCGAATTTGAATCAGTTGCGCAAGGCGGCTACGGCGCTGACTGAGGCCAGAAAACCACTGCTTCTTGTAGGCGGCGGCGTTTGTCTTTCCGGTGCGGACGAAGAACTCGCATGGCTTGCGCATGAACTCGATATTCCTGTGATTGGGACGCTGATGGGGCTTGGCGGCTTTCCGGGCGACGACCCATTGTGGTTTGGCATGGTGGGCATGCATGGCACTTACGTCGCAAATAAGGCGATTAATAGTTGCGATTTGCTGATTTCCGTGGGAGCTCGTTTTGACGACCGCGTTACGGGACGGCTTTCCACATTTGCGCCGGATGCAAAGATCATTCATATTGATATAGATCCTACCAGCATCCGCAAGAATGTGCATGTGGATATTCCAGTTGTCGCGGATTGCCGTCTTGCTCTTGAAGGCCTGCGCGAGGTGCTCGCGCCGGGCCTTGGAGAAACGGATTGGAAGAGTAAACACTCCCAATGGCTGGAACAGCTTGGAGAGTGGCAAAATGCCCGGCCGCTGTGCTGCAGGCAGGAACCGGATGGTCCGATAAAGCCTCAGCATGTTATCCGCGCCATTTATGAAATGACAAAGGGTGACGCCATTATTTCAACAGAAGTGGGACAGAACCAGATGTGGGCCGCGCAGTTCTATGCTTATAAAAAACCCCGCACCCTGCTTACCTCCGGTGGGCTTGGGACCATGGGATTTGGATTCCCGGCTGCTATTGGAGCGCAATTGGCGTTTCCTGACAAACTGGTGATTGATATTGCGGGCGACGGCTCCATTCAGATGAATATTCAGGAGCTGGCCACGGCAGTACAGGAAAAATTGCCGGTTAAAATTATTATTCTGAATAACCAGTATCTTGGCATGGTTCGCCAGTGGCAGGAGCTTTTTTATAAGAGAAACTATTCCGGGACTCCCATGGAGATTCAGCCTGATTTTGTGGCCTTGGCCAAGGCGTACGGAGCAGAGGGGTATCGCGTTACAAAGCTTGAAGAGCTTGTGCCCATGCTGGAAAAAACCTTTGCGCATCCGGGCCTGGTCGTCCTTGATATCCAGGTTGACCGTGAGGAAAATGTGTACCCCATGGTTCCTGCGGGCGCGGCTTTGGACGACATGCTGCTTGTTTAACATTCTGCAATCCCAGGGAGAAAAAATATGCGCCATGTGCTTTCCGTTTTGGTTGAGAATGAGCCCGGCGTGCTTTCGCGCGTCGCGGGGCTTTTCAGCGGCCGCGGCTTTAATATAGAGTCCTTGAACGTCGCCCCGGCCCTTGAACCGGGTACGTCGCTTATGACTATCACGACCTCTGGCGACACTCAGGTTATTGAGCAGATTGTCAAGCAATTGCGCAAACTGGTTACGACTGTAAAAGTTGTTGATTTGAGCGAACTGCGGGCTGTTGAACGGGAAATGATGCTTATCAAGGTGCAGGCCGATGACCCGAACAGGGGAGAAATTCTCAGACTTGCGGATATATTCCGGTGCAAAGTTGTGGATGTCAGCCCAAATACGCTGACGCTTGAAGCGACAGGCGACACTGAAAAACTTGATGCGGTGCAAAACCTTTTGCAGCGCTTTGGGCTTAAGGAAATCGCCCGCACCGGCACGGTTTCCCTGCGGCGCTCCATGTAATGGAAAACAGATTCGCAAGCCTGCTATTACAACGTTATAGCTTGCAAATCGTGCCGGATTGATTGCCTGATATGCAAAAAGTATGACTTATGTATTCTTAATATGCAGAAAAAGTATACTTCTAAAATGGGGTAATAAGTCGGAGCAGCTTATTAGGTTGATAAGTATTGCATAATTTGAATACAGAGTATTTTTTATCAGGTATGTTTTTGCTTGAAGTTGATCTGTTCTTTTATTAAGTTGATGCATGTTCTTCGAATGAAATGCAATCCTTATTATTTGTAATAGAGTAAGAATGCCGCATAGCGGTCAGGAGACGTCATGAAGATTTTTTATGAAAAAGATGCTGATTTGAAATACCTGAAAGATAAGACCGTGGCCATTTTGGGGTATGGAAGTCAGGGGCACGCGCATGCCCAGAATCTGAGAGATTCCGGAGTTCGGGTTGTCGTGGGGCAGCGCCCCGGCGGCGCAAATTTCAATTTGGCCAAGGAACACGGGTTTGAGCCCATGACTGCCAAAGAAGCTTCGGCTCAGGCCGATATTATCATGATTCTTCTGCCTGATCAGTTTCAGGCTTCCGTGTATGAAAACGATATTAAACCGAACTTGGCCGCAGGCAAGACCCTGATGTTCGCACACGGGTTCAATATCCATTTCAGCCAGATACGTCCGCCTAAGGATGTGGACGTCATCATGGTCGCACCCAAAGGCCCCGGTCATCTGGTTCGCCGCACGTTTACCGAAGGCGGCGGCGTGCCCTGCCTGTATGCCGTATATCAGGATGCGACCGGCAATGCCCAGGGAACAGCGCTTGCGTATGCCAAGGGTATTGGCGGTACGCGCAGCGGCGTGCTTGAAACCACTTTTGGCGAAGAAACGGAAACGGACCTGTTTGGCGAACAGGCTGTTTTGTGCGGCGGCTTGTCCGCACTGATTCAAGCCGGATTTGAAACCTTGGTGGAGGCCGGATATCAGCCTGAAATCGCCTTCTTTGAGTGTATGCATGAAATGAAACTTATTGTCGACCTCATTTATGAAGGCGGTCTCGCCAGAATGCGCTATTCAATCAGCGATACGGCTGAATATGGCGATTACGTAAGCGGCAAGCGCGTGGTCAACGAGGAAACCAAGAAGGAAATGAAGCGCATCCTTGGTGAAATCCAGGATGGCACATTCGCACGCAACTTTATCCTGGAAAATCGTGCTGGGTGTCCCTCGTTCTATGCCATGCGCCGTCGTCAGGCTGAGACCCAGCTTGAAGAAGTTGGCAAAAAACTGCGTGGCCTTATGACTTGGCTTCCTAAGAAATAGGCGGCATAGAGTCAAATTAGGATATATTTTGGGAGAAGAGGAGAAAGGATTCTCTTCTTTTCCCCGCCATGCCGCGTATTCTGCCGGCGGCTTCTTGACTCCAGTTTTGTCTTGTGGTTTTATCTCCATGAGATATTTGAATGTCAGGAGTTTTGCAGTATTTTATGTGAGAATTTCACAGATAGCTGTTTTTTTACCAGAGCGTGTTTTCTAGGCATGGTATTTCCGGGCGTGGGTGAAATACAAAACCTACGGGGAACTAGCCCGCCGTTTCCAGCGGTTACAAGCGCCCGGCACGTTTTATCGTAAGGCATTTATCCGTCAGGCGAAATGAAAGAGCCGGACTCATTCTATATGAGTCCGGCTCTTTCATTTCGCCTGACTGTTCAATTATCTGCCCTTGAAAAGGGGGTGTAGGGTTGGTTGTCTTGCTGTGGA
>CALUUT010000059.1 GCA_944324045.1 uncultured Desulfovibrionaceae bacterium
CCGTCAGGCAGTTTCACATCCACTTCAAACTTTTTGCCGCTCCGCCGGAAATCCACAAACCGGGTCTGTTCGCGATATTCAGCCCCGCTTTCCTTAAGCAGCCAGAAGTCGAACTTGGGCCGCCAGACATTGATCCAGTTTTCGCTAAACGGCTTGCCGTCCTTGGGAAGTTCCCAGGTATATTTGACCAGCGTATTGTCCGGCTTCCATTCCAACACGTTGTTTGCATTGATTATTTCAGGCGTGCAGCGCACTTCTTTTGGAATTTCCTTCCCGAAGTATTTCAATACCAGTTCCTGCAACTGACCATACGCCACCCCGGAACAGGTCTTATCGCGAGGAAGTTTTCTTTTTTCAAGAACCAGGCACTGAACGCCGTTTTCTCTCACGGCCTTGGCGCACGCGGATCCGGCCGGTCCAGACCCGACAATGATCACCGGATAATGCTTCATCTTGGCATCCTCCACATATAAACATGTTTGATATGAAAACCGGTCCTTACCCATATGATTGCTCATGCTTCAATCAGCAACCGCTCTATCCGCCGGCTGACTGAAGCGGCGCGGCAGATGGGAACGTTGCGGATTGCCGCTCGACTTTCAGGCGAAGCTGCGAAAAAGGATTTCACCGGCTTCGCCGTTTTGTCAACAGATCTTTTCCCTCTGAAAAAGGCGGTTTCAAACCATAAAGAACTGATTAACGGATGATATAGAATAGCAGCGCATTATGCAAGGAGCACGACAAGGCCGAAGCCGCTTCCCAAACGCCCTGACATGGCCGTCATTTACATACCAGGTTCGATGCAGGCGCATCCGCGCCGCTCAAGGTCCGTTTTGCTTTGCGCCATACCCGGCGTTTCCCGCCGCGCGACCCTCGCATAATAAACATGTCCGGTTTGCCGCAAGGACAGACCGGACATAAAAAAATACGGCGCGCCTCTTCGCCGTGCGCGATGTTGATCACAGCTCATTTGACGGCGGTTTCGTTCTGCGCATCCTCTTTTTCAGCGTTCTTTTTCTCTTCCAGCTCTTTCTTCAACGCGGGCTTCCACTGGTCAATGACCGATTTGGGCCAGAGAGGCAATCCTGAAAGATATGCGGCCCGGCCCAGAATATGAGCGGAAATCGGCGAGGTGATGAAGATGAACAAGATGACGACGACAGCCCGGCATACAGCCGCGGAATTGGCGAAATGCACGGCGGCCGCAATCATGAAGCTGGCGGTTCCCAGTGTTCCGGCCATGCTCATCCCGGAAAAGCGCATGTACAAATCCGGCATGCGCAAAATGCCGAGGCTTGCGACAAAATGAAAAAACACACCCGCGGCTATCAGCACAACAACAATGATTTCCGCATATTCTGCAACAAACGGCGTCATGAGCGTCCCTTCTTTTCGAGATAGTACGCAAAAGCGACAGAAGCCAGAAAACCCAACATAGCCAGCACAATGACGACGTCAAGGAAAAAGAGCTGACTGTTCATGATGCTGTAAATGATGATCAGCCCGATGACGTTCGAGCCCATCAGATCAAGCGCAAGCATCCGGTCGGGCATGCTTGGCCCGGCCATAACCCGGTACAGCGCCACAAAGAAAAATATCGCCATTATGGTCAGCGCAATATAGGCGCAATAGGTCACCATCATCGCAAAGTCTCCCTCACCTGCCGCTCAAAACCGTTTTTGATTTCGTCAACAGCCTGCTGGACCGTATCTATGTACATGGCGTGCACATAAAGGGTTTTGCGGTCCAAAGAGCAATCCAGGGTAAACGTTCCTGGAGTCAGCGTGATCATATTGGAAAGGCACGCTATCTGAAGATCCGTCATATCCTCAAGCGGTATGGCGATGATTCCCGGTTTAAAGCCATAGCCGGGCGTCAAAATTTCCTTGATGATCTTCACGTTGGAAAGGATGTATTCCTTGATGAAATTCAACAGAAACGGAATGTAGCGGACCACGTTGCGCAGAAAACTGGGCCGTTTGGTCGCCGGCGAAATAAACCAGAGAAGAAGATCCGCCAGAATAAATCCCGACAGAAAATTGGAAAACTCCCCATTCCCGGTGAACACGACCCACACGATGGCCGCAACCACGTCAAGCAGCAGCATTTTCATATATGTCCGCCTCCCAGCACGACTCGAATATATTCAGCCGGATTCAGCAACTGCTCCGAGGCGCGCATCAAAAACTCGACGACGGGCTGACAGAAAATTCCCATGAGCACCGTGCACAATCCCAAAATGACGATGGGCGCGCCCATGCAGACCAATTCCGTTCCGGTCATCGGCGGCATGGCCGCCATGGCGGCCTCGCTGTCGGGCGGCATCGGCTTCCAAAACGCCTTGTTCCATATCTTGACCATGGAAAAAAGCGTCAGCGCGGACACGCACAGGGCCACAACCACAATAGCATAGCTTTTCAGTTCAAGGCCCGCAAGCACGAGCTGGAACTTTCCCCAGAAGCCGGAAAGCGGCGGAATGCCCGCCAGCGCCATGGCCGGGACGAAAAACGCTACAGCCAGAGCCGGCCGCGTGCGGGCGAGATTGCCCATTTTGTTAAGGTCGAAGGTGCCCGTAATCCGGCGCATGACGCCGCCGACCAGGAAAAGCGCCGATTTCGCGCACATGATGTGGATGATGAAATAGATGGTGCCCGCTATGGCAAGGGCGCTGTGCAATCCCAAGCCCATGGCCATGTAGCCGATCTGACTTACGATATGAAACGCCAAAAGCCGCCGCACGTCGGTCTGCGCCACGGCCCCCAGCACGCCCACAATCATGGTGGCGCCGGCCAGAATCAGCAGCAATCCATCGATAAATGCCGTATTTTCGACAAAAATCAGGGTAAAGATGCGCAAAAGGACATATATCCCGACTTTACTGAGCAATGCGGAAAAAATGGTGGTGACGGCGACCGGCGCCGTATGATACGATGCCGGAAGCCAGAAGAAAAAGGGAAACAGCGCGGCCTTTGTGCCAAAGGCGATGATGTACATAAGCGAAATGGTCAGCATAATGGTCTTATGCTTTCCAAGGGCCACCTGCGTTGCGATATCGGCCATGTTGAGCGTGCCGATGGTGGCGTACAAAATGCCTGTGGCCGTGAGAAAGAACAGAGACGATATGAGGTTTAAGACGACGTATTTCAGACCGCCGTCGATCTGCTTCAATGACCCGCCCAGAGTGAGAAGAATGAACGAGGCGGTCAAAAGCACTTCAAACCATACGTACAGGTTGAATATATCGCCGGTCAAAAAGGCCCCGGTCACCCCGAAAAGCAAAAAGTGGGTGAAGGGATAATACCCGAAAAGGGTTTTGTCTTCATTGATGGAGCCAAACGAGTACAGGACCACGATGCAGCCGGTGAACGCGGTCATGAAAGCCAAAATGGCTGAAAGCAGATCCGAAGCAAGGGTAATGCCGAACGGCGCCGGCCAATCCCCGGCCTGCATCACCTGGATGCCCTGCGTGGCTACCGTGTACAACAGCGCCGACGCCGCCGCCAGACCGGCCAGCGAGCCTATGCCGGAAACAATGCGCTGCGCCGCGGCATGACGCCGCAGGGCAACGCCAAGCAAAGCCGTGGCCAAGGGAATGAGCAAGGGGAGAATGATCAGAGGTATTTTCATGGTTTCGTCAAGCTCTTTCTGTTCAACGGTTCCAGGTCGGATAGAACGCCGTTTTTCGCTGAAAGGCGCGCATGCGGCGCGCCCCGCCGTTTTGCCCGTTTAATGATGATCTTTTTCCGTTATGTCCGTGGTTCTCAAATCATCGACGTCGCCCTTGCTCGTTACGGCCTTTGAACGCCAGAGCAGCACCAGGGTGAACGCCTGAATGCCGAACCCGATGACTATGGCGGTCAGAATGAGCGCCTGGGGCAGCGGATCCGCATAGGTTCCGGCTATGGACGTGGCCCCTTCAGGGATGACCGGGGCAATCGCTCTTGTCAGGCCGCCGGAAGTGATGATCATCAGGTTTCCGGCATTGCCTATAAGGGCCAGTCCGAAATAAATCTTGATCAGGTTCCGGCGCATGAGCATGTAAAAACCGCATGCGAACAACACGCCCGCCACAATGGCCCATAAGCTTTCCATATGCTCACTCCTCCTGTGTGGCGGCGTTGAAGATGATGGTCAACGTCACGCCAAGCACGGCAAAATACACGCCAAGGTCAAATAATGCGGGCACGCCGAAGTATTTGAAGATTGGAATGGTGAACGGCAGCCAGTAGCCCGTCATGAAGGGTTTGCCGAAGAAAAATGCGATGATCCCGCTTCCAAGGGCGAGCGTCAGGCCCAGGGGAATAAAACTGCGCGAATCGAAACGCAGCGCCTTTTTCGCCGCTTCCACGCTGTCGGCAAAGGCGAGAAGCGCAAATCCCGTGGATGCGACAAGGCCGCCCACAAAGCCGCCGCCCGGATCATTATGCCCTCTGGACATAAGGAAGATGGAAGCCAGCAGCAAAAGCGGCTGCATGTAGCGCGCTCCGATTTTAAGAATCACTGACGGACGCATTGTCGTCTCCTCTTTTTTTCTTGGGACGCAGTTTTAACAGCGCGTAAATCCCAAGTCCGGCAATACCAAGCACCGAGGTTTCGCCCAGGGTGTCAAACCCGCGGAAGTCCACCAAAATAACGTTTACAATGTTGCGGCCGTGAGCGGAAACCAGGGAGTGTTCATTAAAATACTGCGCAAGGCGCGACACGCCGGGGTTGCCCCGCGCCGCAAGCATAATCCCTGTCATGGCCGCGCCAAAGGCTATGGCGATGATCGCGTCGCGCACCCGGGCGGAACGCGAGGACAAAGCCCGAAGGGGCGGAATCTTGTAAATGACGATGACTAAAAGAATCAGCGACAGCGACTCAATGGCGAGCTGCGTCAGGGCAAGGTCCGGCGCTCCATACAGGATGTACACGACGCCCATGCCGTATCCGGTGACGCTCAAAGCCGTGACCACGCCCAGCTTGCGCGGGACGACCACCGCGGTGATCGCGGCCACGACCACGGCCGCGGCGAGCAGCACCTCATAAAACCGGACTCCGGCGAAATCAATGCGGATGGCGCCCGCCTCGCCGGTCGACAGGCCATAGAAAATGGCGACA
>CALUUT010000060.1 GCA_944324045.1 uncultured Desulfovibrionaceae bacterium
GTGGTTGATCAAAGGCGATGACGGGTCGCCGGGCTTCCGGGCGAGGCGACTGAGCCCGCGGGGCGACAGGCCGCAAAAGAGTTCGACAACGGTTTAAGGAATGAGTAGAATTATCAGAGAAAGGGGGAAGCGCATGCCCACAGTTCTTCGAATCGGACCGTATCGCTTTTTCTTTTACAGCGAAGAAAGCGGCGAGCCCGCTCATATTCATGTAAGCAGCGGGAATAAAGCCGCCAAGTTCTGGCTGGCCAACTGCGAACTTTCACGGGCAAAAAATTTTAAAGGGCATGAACTGTCCGAACTCTACAGGCTTATTGTGGAACACAGGGAAAAATTTATGGAGGCGTGGAATGAGCACTTTAGCCATACAGCAAACTGAGCCTTTGGCGATGGATATCGCGATAGACGACAATATGCTTCGCATCTATATTGCTGACGGCCGGGAAATGGCCGTCCCCATACAATGGTATCCAAGGCTGCGCGATGCGACTTTGGAACAGCGTAATAACTGGCGGCTCATTGGCGGCGGCGAAGGCATACACTGGCCTGACATTGATGAAGACATATCAGTGCGCAAACTGTTCGGGCTCCCTGATTAAAAGCGTTTCAGATTTGCGCGTCGCGTCTCAGCGGGCGCGTAGATCAAAACAGACAGCCGCAAAAAAGTTCAAAAGGCTCCCTGCATCCAGGGGGCCTTTTTTTATGCCCAAAGGAGGACGCCATGGAAGCGTGTTTTGAACTGGAGCATACTGAATGCTGCTGCGCCTATTGTCAAAGCTGGGCGCCGCGCGACTCCGCTTTTTACGGCGAGTGCCTGCACTGGCATCAGATCATGATTGACGCGGGCTTTCACGCCTCAATACGGGCGACGCCGCCTGTGACCTATGAAGATGGCTGGTGTCCGGCGTTCGCCCCGGATTATGGAAGCGTCAAAAGCGCCCGCGACGCCGACTACACGCGGCCGGGAGCGATTTAACCGCAAAAGCCCGCCTTTTCCCCTGCGGCCGGGGGGCCTGAGGGAAAGCGCGCGGGCGGTCCGCGCGCGGATTGGAAGCGCATTCAAGACCGGCCCCGGCCGCACGGGAAGAGGCGAGATGTCAATGAAGGAGATCCACGATGACCGAGTATTTTATTGACGACCGCGCGTTGTCGCTCTGTCTTGAGGCGCGGCGCGACGCGCGCCATGCGCCCATGGCCGCCGCATGGATATGCCGCGCCCGGATTTGGGCCCGCCGCAACGGCAAACGGGAACTGCTGAAAAACCTTACAGGATATCTGCATCTTTTGTACGCCAGGGAGGTTGCCCATGACGCGCTCCATGGTTTTGCCGTCTGATGCCGCCGCTTCTCAACTGTCCGCGCGCGCTTCTTCGACGCGGCGCAACGTCGCCGTCCTGCAGCGCATCCATGTTTCAATCCGCGCCACGCCCCATCCGCCGGCACGGCTGAAGCCGCGGCCGACGGACAAGGGGCGTTGCGGATTGCCCGCGTCTTTCGGGCGCGGCTTTGGATGGGACAAAAGCTTCGACAAAGATGCGCCCGCCCCGGGCGCGAAGCGCAAAAAGCCCCCCTTCACTTTGCCGGCTTATCGCCAAAGGAGATTTTTTTATGGTGCTGCTTAATTCCAGTCTGGAAGGATATTCTCTGTTTGATTCGTTTGCCCCTCTGCCGCCTGGCGAATACCATGTCAACATTATGGATTCAGAATTAAAAAACACGCGCGCCGGCGGAACCATGCTCTCCTTCGTCTATGAGATCATGGACGGCGACTTCCAGGGACGCAGGGTATGGGACAATCTCAATCTCTGGCACTCCAATCCGAAAACCGTGGAAATCGCCATGCGGCAGCTTAAAAGCATCGCCACGGCCAGCGGCTACCCGAATCCGAATTTCATCCCGGATTCATCCGATTTACACGGTCGGGAAATGAAAGTCCGGCTTGCCATTCGCAGTGACGGCAACGGCAACAGGCATCAGGAAATCAGGGCCTATCTGCCTTTGGACCCCCCGCCCGGCGGGCATGCGGCGCAGGCCGCGGCGCAGACGTCCAGAGCGTTTCAGGGCGTTCCGTCGCCGCCTTTGGCCGGCCCGGCGTCAAAAAAACCATGGGAGTAGTTCATCATGCAATTGCGTCCGCATCAGTCCAAAGCGCTGCTGCCCGCTCTTCTTGCCGCCATGCGCGAAGAACGCTTTGCGTTGCTTCAGGCGGCCGCGGGCGCGGGCGAAACGGTTCTGTTTTCGGAACTGATCCGGCGTTGCATGACGCAGTATTCCATGCGCGCGGGCATTATCGGCATGGCCCGCGCCGCATGTCGGCAAAGCCGGAAACGTCATGCCTGAAACAGGCATGCCGTGCGCTTTAAAAGCTCGCTGTCCGTTTACAACAGGCTGTTTTGGGACGTGGAAGGACAGGCTTTGCGCGCGTATGGGCAAAGCGGGACGCGGCGCAGACCGCGCCGTTTTGCCGGCGCGGAGCCGCCGCAGAGCGCGGCGGAAAGAGATCGGAAGAGCACACGTCTGAACTCCAGTCACCAG
>CALUUT010000061.1 GCA_944324045.1 uncultured Desulfovibrionaceae bacterium
TTTGCTGAATCTCCTGTAACAGGTGGATGACGATGGAAATCTGTCGGGCAGATCCATCCATGCGGCTCCTGTGCGCAGAACCCAGAGAATCCCGTTCAGCACCTCGCGATCAGTATGAACTTGCGGACGCCCCGCGCCTGTGCGCTCTTCTTGAAAAAGCGGCTCCAGGATTGCCCGCTGCTCGTCTGTTAACATTTCGGCTTTACTCATTCTTTGACCTTAATTGAAATTCATAATTTTTTCTTTTTCATGAAATGACTTGTAGTCAGTGTGCGGGAGGCCAATTCCAGTGCGTGTCCAGTCAGCCTGTTCAGTATTTTTGCTATGCTCAGGTGACTGCCCACGTCCAGACAAGCAAGCGGAAAACTATGTTTTTTCTGCAGCACGTAAGTGGCGTAGTGATTGAAAATAGGTACTGTTTTTGCATAAAATGCTCTAAATATATTGTCCAAACCAGTTATTGACAGTCTGAACAGTGTGCTCGCCGGGGTGTCCATTATGGCGGCATCTCAGTTCTGCAAGGCGCCATCCCTGAAATGTTTTCTTGATTTCAAGGGTTGCCCGTTCCGGATGCAGCACCTTGTAGATATAGCTTATTCCATCCCGCACTGCGCCAGCATAGGAGCCAACACAATGATGCATCAACCTTCCTTCCTCAAGAAGCTCTTCCATAGTGGTAATCGGCACAATATCCTGCCCTCCCGGCAATGGTGGAGGTGGAAACGTGAGCGCCATACCCTTTCTTTGAAGCCGCAAGGCATTAACCCGCCTGGTCCAGGCGTCATGCAGAGTTTCCAATGCGGTGTAACTGCGGCAGGCTCTGATCAGCTTCAGGCTGTCGTCAATCCCAAGGATCAAGCCCATACGTCTTGTATCATCCAGAAGGCGGCGGCACGCGGAGTGCTCGTTTTTCATCATGCCCTCGTCCATACTGTCCAGAAAGATTCTTCGCATGATTGGTTCAGCAAATAGATGTGTATTTTTTGCGGCATAGACAATCATGTTCCAGGTTAATGCCTTTTTGTGCCTGAGGGTTTCCAGGGCGTTCGGCGTATTCATAAGTATATGGAAAGACTGACGGCCAGCAAGGGCATTGCGATCAGGGGCCGGCCCCAGCCTTTCCAGCAACCGGACAATCCACGGCTCGTCCCGTCCACCCGCCATGCGCAGCAAAACACGGCGCTTGTTTCCTAAAACCGTGTCCACATCCACCCCTGTCTGCGTAAGATATTCCATCAACTCCGGTAGGATAAACCATAGAAGATTGGGAGAAGAATACAGCAACTGCACAGCTCGCTTGCTGCGCGCGCACAATTGCAGCATGGGAAGTTGATCCACTGCATACAATGCAAGATGTTCCCTGATTGCACCAGGAATCAATGAAAGAAAGCGCGCTATGGGATGATCCAGATCATCCTTATCCGGAAGCGCATTGACCAAAGGAATATCGCATGGATACGGCGACCACGAATTATTGCGGAACGCTTCAACATCACATCCCCTGGCCCAAGAATGAATACAAAGTTTTTCCTGTATCCAGTTGATGTACAGGCAACCCGTGACTTCATCAAAATCACACGATTCCTTGTCAATGATAATCACTGTACCCTCCCTTTGCACTTTAGAGCAAATCAACTTTCAAGGTGGATTTGTTCTTATGGTACTTGAACAGAATAAAAAACAGCCTTTGATAACGCCGGAAAGCAAAAGAACTTATTTGGAGGCAGTCCTGACCTTCATTCTTGAAATGGTACAAACGACAGGTATCTTCACCACTTTTCAGAAGTGGGGCCAATATCTAGGCTTAGTCTCCATCACAGAAAATGAATGGTTGCTGTGGATGAAGACTAAGGGAGATGCATTCCATAAAACGGAATTTCGCGTTTTTTTAATTTATATCGTTTCAGGGGGGATGATTGAGAGCCGGCTTAACCGCGACTAAAAATCAAAAAGCAACACAGCCCAGATGAATGCGCCTTGGCCGTACTGTTTTCCGGGAATGGCTCAGATGGTATGCCCATCTTATTTCTGATCATTCCATCCCCGCGTTCATCTTTAAAGCCGGGATTGCGTATTTCCTCGCCGTGGCGCTCTCCCATATGCTGAATGCCATTATCGTTCAGGACAATATTTCCAGAGTGAAAATATTTCCAGACTCAAGGTGTATTTTTTTGACTATTTCTTCTGAAATAGCGCCCACAGCGCGGCTATTGTTCGGGATAGGTTGAAGGTTTGTTTTTATGCGCTTCAGCAGGTCTTACAGTCTGAAATAATATCAGGATATGGATTTTTCATCTTCCCCCAGCGCGCGGCGTTCGCCTTCGCGTTCGTGTTCGCGGTCAAGCTTGCCCGGTTCGGTTTTTTCCTTTTTCTCCCCGTATTTGACGCCTTCCGCAAAAGCGCGGGCTTCCATGGGATTTTCCGCATCAAGACCGCAGGAGTCCATAGCCCGTTTCATGCCCTCGGATTCATGCTCCCGGTCGAGCTTTCCGCGTTCTTCCGGGTTCCTTTCCAGTTCCTCCCCGTACTTGACGCCCTCGGCAAAGGCGCGCGAATCATTCGGATCGTCCGCGTCAAGGCCGCATTTGTCCATTGCTTCGCGGGTTTCTTCGTCTATGGCCGCCGCGCTCTGTTTGTCCGGGTCTTCGTCGCCCGCGGCTTTGGAGCGGGCAAGGTCCGTCAGCGCATCCGTCAGCTTCTTCACGTCCTCCGGGTCCAGCCTGGCGGACAATTCGCCAATAAGCTCGCGGATTTCTCCGGCCTTGTCTTCGTCCTCCGTCACATCCACGATTTCGCCTGTGACAGGGTCCGTCTTGTGCAGGTCAATAATGGCCTGCGCAAGCTCCACCTCTTTCTTCTCAATGCCCGGGTCGTCGTCAAACGCGCCCCTAAACCAGCGTTTCAGTTTGTTCATAATGCCTCCTGTGGCTTTTGTATTTTCGGGCGATGTATTGAGCCGTGCCTGTGAGCGGCGCGGCAAGCCGCCTGTTGCGTCGGTATTTACTTGGGTCATAAGGTACGTTATGCTGTCGTCAAAAGCCGCCAGAGCTCCCATGCCGGGACGAGAACAACTAGGCTCGGCGATGCGTAGACGCGTGTCTTGGGACAACTTGCCGCGTTCACCTTTGGCGGTTTTCCTCTTTTTATCAGGAAGCAAATCATACCCGGTTAAAAGCCAGGTCTTTTTTTCCCCATATTCTTCAAGGGATAAAATGGCTTCATAGCCGTCTTTCTGAATAGCGACAGTCTTGTTTTTAGGCTCAAATCTGTAAATTTTCCCATTTGCCATGGCTTCCAGCACCGGCGCGACAGCCCTTTCGCCATGCCTTTTTACAATGTGCATCAGCCCTTTTTTGCTGTCGCCTTTGATGATGGTTACATCGTTGGTGCCGCCGTACTGTTCAAGGTCATTGCGCAGGCCCGCCACAGTCGCTTCCGCCCTGCCGTTGGCGATTTCGCGCATGGCGTCTTCCACCTTGTCGCGCCGCGCGCTCTGCGCCGAAGGCGAATCCCACTCCGCCTGTCCGACATTGCCCTTCACAATCTCGCCGGTTTCGGTCTCGACCTGAAACCGCTTGCCGTTTTTTGCCGTGCGCCATTCTTCGGCGTCCATGGCCGCATCCGCGACCACCACGTCCGG
>CALUUT010000062.1 GCA_944324045.1 uncultured Desulfovibrionaceae bacterium
CTGCGCGACGCCTGGCGCGTAAGCCTGTCTTTGTGCAAAGTCGTCATTCCCATCATCATTGCCGTCAAGGCGCTTACGGAACTGAATCTCATGGCCTACATCGCCAAACCCCTGGAACCGATTATGGGGCTGGTGGGCCTTCCGGCAGACCTTGGGCTGGTATGGGCCACGGCGCTTTGCGTCAATGTCTGGAGCGGCGTGGCCCTGATGCTTTCAATGCTTCCTTCCATGCCCCCCTTAACCGTGGCCCAAATGTCCGTATTTGCGGCCATGCTCCTTCTTGCCCACTCTTTTCCCCTTGAGGGACGCATCGCCGCTCGTTGCGGCGTCAACATGCTTGTACAATTCTGCATCCGTTTCCCGGCAGCGCTGCTTTACGGTTTCCTGCTGCACTGGATTTATACTCATTATGGACTATTAGATGCCCCAGCGACGCCACTGCTCACAATTGAACCAACCGCTTCGGGACTCCTCGGCTGGGGTTTGGACGAACTCATACGCCTTGCGCAAATGTTTGTCACAATATTTCTTATTTTCTTATGCGTCACTGTGCTGAAAAAATGGAAAATCATCAACCTGCTTCAAATCTGCCTTTTGCCTGTGCTCAAATTTTTGCGTATAGGAAAAGAAACAACGACCATTACCGTAATAGGCATGACCACAGGCATTATTTACGGCAGTGGACTCATTATCCGGGAAGCGCAAAAAGGCGCCATGTCCGGCCGCGACCTTTTTGCGGCCATGTCCCTTATGGGCCTTGCGCATTCTCTGCTGGACGACACAATTATCATGCTGCTCATGGGTGCGGATTTCACGTCTATTTTCTGGCCCAGAATTGCTCTTGCGCTGGCGCTCACGCGCCTGCTTATGACCTTCTACGACATGCGCCTCATTCCCGGAATGCGCAAGCACAAAGGCATGACGCAAACTGAATCATAAAGGAGCATCCATGTCATCCCCGCTTGTCTGGATAAGCGCCGGCGAACTCTCCGGCGACATGCACGCCGCAGCTCTTGCGCGCGCCATTCGTGAATTTCGGCCGGATGCGCGGATGCGCGGCATTGCCGGGCCTTACTTGCGTGAACTTGGGGCAGAAACGTTGTTTCCAATGGAAAATCTGGCGGTCATGGGAATTACCGAGGTGCTCCGCTATCTGCCCGCCATATTTTCCATGCTTAAGGCCATTCGCAAAGACCTGCTCCAAAACCGCCCGGACATGGTCGTGCTGGTTGACGCCCCGTCTTTCAATTTTCGTGTGGCAAAAATCGCAAGCGAAGCCGGAATCCCGGTTTATTACTACATAAGCCCCAAAGTATGGGCTTCACGCCCGGGCCGCGTCCATTTCATGAAACGCCATATCCGGCGCATCATCTCCATTCTTCCGTTTGAGAAAACCTTTTTTAAAAAATATGGCATGGAGGCTGATTATGTAGGCAATCCCATTGTAGACATGCTGAACCTTCCGGCGCTGGAAGGCGTTCAGATTGAACCGGGACGGATTGGCGTCATGCCGGGCAGCAGAAACAAGGAGATAACAACGCTTTTACCTGTTTTTTCGGATGCGGCGCGCCGCATCCGCGAACGCCGGCCCGACGCATCGTTTCACTGCATCAAAGCGCCCAACATTGCAGACAGCCGCATCATGGAACTCTGGCCGCATGATATTCCTCTAACCATCATCAACAGTGATCAGAGATATGCATGCATCAAAAGCTGTGAACTACTCTTAGCCGCATCCGGCACCGCGACATTGGAAAGCGCTCTTATAGGAACCCCCACGGTCGTGGCGTATAAAGTATCTCCCCTTACCGCTTTTATCATCAAGAAAATCATAACCGTCCGCTATGTCAGCCTTCCCAATCTGATCATGAACCGTCCGATTTTTCCGGAACTCTTGCAGGAAAACGCAACCAGCGAAAAAATCGCGGATGCCGCGCTCAATTGGTTGGAAAATCCCGCGTCCAGCGCCCTGATTCGCTCCGATCTTGCGGAATTGCGACGCATCGTGGGAAAACCCGGAGCAGCCGGACGCGCGGCGCAAGTTATCCTCAAAGATGCGGGGTTCATGCCATGCGCATGACGTGCGCGTCTATTCCTTGACCTGTCCCAGATACCGGTAAATGGTGGACTCCGAAACATTCATGCGCCGCGCAAGAGCGGCGATGCCGCCTTTCAGCAAAAACAACCCGCTCTTGTTAAGCTCCCTGATAAGACTCTTGCGCTCTTCAGGAGAAAGTCTGTCAAGAGGAGCGCCCACATTTTCCGCTGTCCTGTTGATAAGGAAGGTAAAAATAT
Source organism: uncultured Desulfovibrionaceae bacterium (assembly GCA_944324045.1). Taxonomy (GTDB): domain Bacteria; phylum Desulfobacterota; class Desulfovibrionia; order Desulfovibrionales; family Desulfovibrionaceae; genus CALUUT01. Next base: position 2,296 of record CALUUT010000062.1, read on the forward strand.
CGGCCTGCCCCACGCTTATTTCCTCAGACGGCGTTTCAGTATCGCTGGAAGCCGTCTCGCTGCTTGCCGCTTGAGGTTTTGAAACGTCCCCGACATATTCATTCTTAAGAAAGTTCGTGGCGCTTTTATGCGCATCGTTCCATCCAAAGGGGCCGCCCAGCCCCAACCACCGCCCAAGAGCGTTATGGCTTTCAGCCAACGGCGTCAGATCAAGATTGATGCATAAAGCGCCAACCGTTTCGCCTTCAGGATTGCGAATAAGAAAGGTGGAGGAGCGACACAACCTGTTGCCTTTCATGGTAAAGGTGCGTATTTTAAAATTTTTTGATGTATTTGCGGACGTTAAAAAACTCAAAGAATGATCTGTGGGAGCCCCGCCTACACAACGCCCGCTTACATGTCCGTTGGCGATTGCAATAATGGAATGCTCGGAATCGGAAAAATCATGCAACACAACTTCACAATTTTCACCAAATTGTGACGCAAGAAACTCAACAAGGGGAATATAGTCGCGTACCGTCATACCTTCCTCATTCTATAATCCGAAAAAACAGTGGATGAGTCTAGCTTTTTTTTGTTCTCACCACAAGTTGAAAAGTACGGTTCTTCAGCAAGGCAAAAGGGTTGACGGCAAAAATATCCTTACGGTATAAGAAAAAATGTATCCAAATATTTTTGTGCGAGCTTTCCGGGCGGTTGAAACCATACTGGACATGGCGAACCTTTCTTGACGAAAAAAGTTCCATTTCCTAAAATGTATCAAAATTTTACTCTGCACGCAGTATAAGGATTTTCTATGCAACCTGCAAAAGAGCCGGCACGGTTTCCGGCCAATCTGGGAGTCCCAGCCATACGCTTCATCGATGAGGCTGGATCCATGCTGCTCTTTCTTCTCAGCGCCCTGCGCCGCATTGTTTCTCCACACCAATTTTCAAAAATCGTCGCCCAGATCTATGTAATCGGCGCCCAGTCTTTTTTTCTTATCGCCCTGATCGGCATTTTCACGGGAATGGTTCTTGGTCTTCAGGGGTATTACACGCTCGTGCAATTCGGCTCTGAAGGCATGCTCGGCGCGGCTGTGGCCCTGTCTCTCATCCGCGAACTCGGCCCCGTGCTAAGCGCGCTCATGATCGCCGGTCGAGCCGGCTCGGCCATGACCGCCGAAATCGGGGTCATGCGCATCACAGATCAGATTGACGCGCTTGAAGTCATGGATATCAATCCCATAAGCTATCTTGTCAGCCCTCGCATTGTGGCCTCAATCATCGCCTTTCCCATGCTGACCGCTGTCTTTGATGTAATCGGCATTCTTGGCGGGTATTTGACGGGAGTGGTCATGCTTGGCATCAATTCAGGAGTTTATTTTTACCGAATTGAGAACGCCACCACCATGACGGATGTTTCAGGCGGCTTTGCAAAATCCGTCGCCTTCGCCATCCTGGTTACGCTGGCTTGCTGCTATAAAGGATACATGGCCCACACCCGCACGGACGGCGCTGGGCCGGTTGCCGTGGGCAACGCCACGACTTCGGCGGTCGTGCTTTCCTGCGTATTCGTGCTCATGGCGGATTACGTGCTCACTTCCGTACTGTTGTAAGGCGGGATCATGTCCTTGGATGACAAACACATAACAGCCAAAAAGTCCAAAGCATGGGATATCGAGCTTTGCGATCTGCGTCTTGGGTATGGCGACACAGTGGTGCTTGAGCATGTGACGGACACATTTCCAGGCGGAAAAATCACCGCGATACTCGGCGGCTCAGGTTGTGGAAAATCCACTTTGCTCCGTCATATTCTCGGTTTGCGAACCCCAATGAGCGGCCAGATATACCTTGACGGGCGGGATATTTTCACCATGCCGAAAAAAGAATTTCGGCGGATGCGTCGGCGTATGGGGGTTCTTTTTCAGGACGGCGCGTTGCTTGGCGCCTTGACGCTTGGGGAAAACGTCGGACTGCCGCTTACAGAAAACACCCGGCTTTCAAAAAGCGTAATTCGCGATGTGGTGCGGTATAAACTGTCTCTGGTGGGGCTTGAGGAATTCGCGGATTACTATCCAAATGAACTCTCCGGCGGCATGCGCAAACGCGCCGGACTTGCACGGGCCCTGGTCATGGACCCGCCATTGCTTTTATGCGACGAACCGACGTCGGGCCTTGACCCTATCAACGCGGCGCAAATGGACCAGCTTCTTTTGAGCCTGAAGCAGGAATTTCCGGATATGACCATCGTCACGGTCAGCCATGATCTGGCCAGCGTGAAAACAATAGCCGACCACGTGCTCATGCTGCATAATAAAACCGTGATCTTTGCGGGCTCAGGCGAAGAACTGTACGCCAGCGAGGATCCCTATGTACGGCGTTTTTTAAGCCGAAAGGCCGTACCTGGAAAAATAACCGGAATTGAGCTTTCTTCTGAAGTCAGGGCGGAACTTGACCGGTGGATTTCGCAATAGGACAATGCCCTGCTGCGCGTAAAACAAAACGGAACTTGCCCATAAAGGACATATCGATACATGCCGTCTGGATAACGCGCGACAACTTCAAACGCGCAATGCCATTAAATAAGGATGCATGATGAAACATTCCTACAGCAAACAGACCATTGCCGGCATTTTTGTGCTAATCGGCATCGTGTGTATAGGATATCTGACCATCAAACTGGGAAAAATGGAGCTGATCGGCGATGAAGGATATACTGTTCACGCAAATTTTGTTTCGGTTGCCGGTTTACGCGTCGGGGCCAACGTGGAAATTGCGGGGGTCAATGTGGGCCGGGTCACAAACATCCGCCTGGACGACAAAACCCACGCCAGGGCTCTGGTTGAAATGCGCATAAAAAAAGACGTGCCGCTAACGGACGACGTCATCGCCTCGGTCAAGACCAGCGGTCTTATCGGCGATAAATATATTATGTTGTCGCCCGGCGGTTCCCCGGATATGCTGGAAGACGGCGATGAAGTTACAGAGACACAGCCTTCCGTGGATATTGAATCGCTCATCAGCAAATACGCTTTTGGACAGGTGTAAAACTATGAAAAAAATATTCCGTTTCAATGTTGTATTATTTGCGGCGTTTTTTTGCTTATTCGCCTGGAGCTCCATGTCGAAAGCCGGCGTTTCCGCCCCGCGGCAGGCTCTGGAAGAGCGCGTAACCGAAATTATGGATATTTTGAAGTCGCCGGAATTTCAAAACAAAGCTACGCATGAAGCGGCAATCGATAAAATAGACGCTGTAATCCGGACCATTTTCGATTTCGAACAGTTCTCGGCGCGGACCGTCGGGCCTCACTGGCCTGGCTTTACGCCGGAACAGAAAAAAAATTTCCAGGACGCTTTCGCCGCGCTTTTGCGGGCTACCTATCTTGACAAGCTTGACAGTTATTCAGGAGAAAAAGTCCTGTTTACAGGAGAAACTGCAAGCAGCAAAGGCGACAAGGTGGAAATCAGCAGCAATGTAGTGCTTAAAGACAAAACCATCCCTGTTTCCTACAGAATGATCTTGCGCAATGGCCGGTGGGCCGTCTACGACCTGATAGTCGAAGGAATGAGCCTAGTGCAGAACTACCGTTCTCAATTCCAGGATATTCTCAATTCAGGAACTCCCGAAGAGCTCATACAGCGAGTATGGGAGCAGACAAAGAAAATTCGTGAAAAACCAAAGGATGCCGGCGCTTCCCGATAAACGCCGGCGAGCCGGACGCCCTGTTGGCCCGGTCAAGAAATCATGCGGCCCTGTATAGTATATTTTACTGAACCATAGCTTGGCGCAACGCCCCTCAAGACTATGCCTATTCGACAATTTTTCTTACGCGGTATTGGTCTTTCCCTGATGCTGGCCCTATGCATGACGGCGGCGGCATATGCGGACAGCCGCGCTGTTCACGGCGGCAGAGCCGCAGATGTTGCGGAAAGCCAGACATACTTGCTGGCGCATGAAGACGAGGAACCCGTCATGTACCCCGTCCAGCAACGATTCACGCCGAATACCGGCGCTTCTTTGCCAAGCCTTGATGACGATGATGAATATCTTTCCGCTCCTACGGTCAAGGTAAGCGACCCATTTGAGCCCTGGAACCGTTTTTGGTATCATACCAATGATATCCTTTATATGCAGCTTCTTAAACCTCTGCATGAAACCTATGTTCTGATTACTCCCCAAGAAGTGCGTTGGGGCATCAATAATTTTTTTCATAACCTGCTGTTCCCGGTCCGGTTCATCAACTGCCTGCTCCAAGGAGATTTTTACGACGCGGGCGTCCAGATTTCCCGTTTTGTGATCAACACCACGCTTGGCATCGGCGGCATTTTCGACGTCACCAAAGACGACAAGGTGTTAGTCCCGGTCAACAACGTGCCCAAGGATTTCGGCTCCACCCTCGCATACTGGGGCGTGGGCGAAGGCCCCTTCTTCATTATCCCCATATTTGGCCCGTCCACCATTAGGGATACCGTGGGGCTCGCCGGAGACACCGCCGCAACGCCGAGCACCTATGTCCCATTAAAAGATGGCGGCGGCGCATTAATCGGGCTTCGCGCCCTGCACGTGGGCGATACGTCTTTGGCCCAATATGAGGCGATCCGGAAATTATCCATTGAACCATATATAGCCCTGCGGACCGCATATCTGCAAAACCGCAGACACATGCTTGAACGCGCCGGTATTCCCCAGTAATTGCTCTGATAAGGAAAAGACCATGAGCTCCAGCCCTGTGCAGCCGCAACGCGTCCCCTGGGGCGTCTATTTTATGGATATCGCGCACCTGGTTGCCGAACGCTCGACATGCCTGAGGCGAAAAGTCGGAGCTGTGGCGGTCAAAGACAAACGCATCCTGGCGACAGGATATAACGGCGCGCCTTCCGGCACAGCGCATTGCCTGACGGCCGGATGCCTGCGCAGTCAGCTTGGCGTGCCCTCAGGCGAACGCCATGAAATATGCCGCGGCCTGCACGCGGAGCAAAACGTCATCATTCAGGCCGCAGTGCATGCGTTATCCCTGGCCGGCGCTGACGTGTATTGCACACACCAACCCTGCTTCATCTGCACAAAGATGCTCATAAACTGCAATGTCAAAAATATTTACTACGTCTCTCCCTACCCTGACCATTTAAGCGAGCGCATGGCCTCTGAAGCGGGTTTATCTTTTATTCAAATGGAATACGCGCCGCACGAGAAGCGCAAAAATGGCGCATTGGAAGCGTTTGCCCTCTGACCTTACTCCGCAGGAGTCGCCATGGAGTACCATCCTTTCTATCCCTATATGCTGGAAGCGGCCCGTATTGCGGAATACGGCCGCGGAGCGACTGCGCCCAATCCTACAGTCGGAGCGCTTCTTGTGCGCGACAGGCACATCGTCGCCTGTGGCTGGCATCGTCTATGCGGCACTCCGCACGCGGAAATACATGCCCTTGCCGATGCGCGGGCAAAAGGCGTGGAGCCCTCCCAGTGCACTCTTGTCGTAACCTTAGAGCCGTGCCATCACTACGGCAAAACGCCGCCCTGCTCAAAAGCCATTCTTGAAGCCGGAATACGCCATGTCGTCATAGGAGCCCTGGACCCCACGCCCAAGGCATCAGGCGGAGCGCGTTTTCTTGCGGAGCACGGAGTTCACGTCGAATATGGAATCGCGGAAGATATCTGCCGCAACCTGATAGCGGATTTTCTGCATTGGCAAAACACCACGCTGCCCTATGTCGTGCTGAAACTGGCGTCCACCATTGACGGCCGAATTGCGACACGAACCGGCCATTCACGTTGGATAACCGGCGAAAAGGCGCGTCTGCGGGTCCACTCTCTACGCGCGACCTCCCACGCCGTACTCATTGGCGGCAACACCTTCCGCGCCGACAATCCGCTTCTTACTTGTCGCGACGCGCGTTTGCCCGGCGAACGGATTGTTCCTTGGGCGTCGCCGTGCTCCATTCCAGATATTCAAGCTCCCGTGTCTGATGTCATGCTGCATGATCAACCATTATTGCCCCAGCCGCGCGCCGTTATTGTCACCTCCTCCCTGCCTGACCCCCTCGCACCGTTTCACCTGCTGCAAAAGCGCCCTCAAGACACAATATTTCTCACCTCGGCCAAAGCGGCGCGGGAAGAAACAGCCGACTTGCTGCGGGCTAAAGGCATCACTGTCATTGGGACTGAAACGCTACGCGAAGCCCTGGAAACACTGCGAACCGAACTGCGGTGTTACCGAATCTTATGCGAAGGCGGCGGACATCTGGGGCTTGCATTGCTTGAACAGGGGCTCGTAAATGAATTCGAGCTGCATATGGCGCCTAAAATTATAGGCGATAATGCGGCTGTTCCGCTTTTCTCCGGCAGAACGGTGGACAAAATGGAAGACGCGCTTACTCTTGCCTTGCGCAAAATCGGAACGTTGGACGCAGACAGCATTCTGCTTTTTCAATAGCGAACGGCATTCTCCACCATGGCTTAAAAATCACCCATTTTGCTGCAACGTTTTGTGAATAAGCCGCCTGTTTCCATGTCTGACACACTCAAATACGCTATTATGCCTATCTTCCTTTTCCATTTCTATTCTGTTTGCCTCTGGCGGCGACATAAATACATCAATACCCCAATTTTTCATGAATCAAAATCACCTCAAATTCTCCTGTCATAGGTTTCGCCCATAAGACGGAAAGCCCTCTGCAAATTCTTTCCTTGCTTTTACAGTCATAACATCTGTCCCCTTTTACGGCGCAGGGAGTTTTCGCCCCAACCCGCTTTGCATTCAGCGGCGATGCAATATTTCTTGCCCTATACAGCGCTCCTGCATAATCCTTTTCTAGTTTATTCTTGCCGATTACGAGATAAACTTTTTCATGTCCATAAAAGATAGACGCCACCCTATTACAGTTTCCATCAATGTTTATAATTTCTCCTGTTTCTGCCAAAGCATTGACTGAAGAAATATATATGTTTGATGCGTTCGCCTTTAATCGTACTTCTCTACTGGTTTTTCCATCTGGTATTCGTTGATGCCAATAAACAGTATTATGCTTGCTAAGCGCTTCATATAACCCAATTTGTTCAAGCGTCACGGATCCGCCAAACCCGACAGTTTCTCCATCTACGTGTGAATCTATGTATTTGACCGCCTCCTCCGATGAAGAAAAACACATAACTTGATATCCTTTATCACGTAAGTTCTTTACTACTGTTGCAAATATATTCTTATTCACTGTTTTCTCCGTATATAAAGTTATATTAAATTTTATTCAAAAAAATATATCATATAAATAAAGAAACACATAAATTAAAAATATAAAATTGTTATTTAAACAAATTTATTTATATTTTAATATATAATATTGTTAGTAATAATTTGTTATAATTACAGTCTGTACCCCATAGAGTCATTAAGCAAAATGTAAATATAATTCACTGGCTTATGATAATTTATATATGTCTCATTATGTTCTTGTTATGTACAAATAAGCGGCACACCTCATAATTGCAATATGAATGTCACACAATTTTCATGGACAGGGTTCCGGTTTCCTTATATTCTGAAAACACCAACAAAGGAGGAACCCGGTGTCCGACCCCGACACAAAGCGTGCCCCCGCGGTGCAGGAAAATCTTGCCGCAACAGAAAACATGCCTGACCTTGATAATCCCGACCTCTATCTTAACAGGGAGATAAACTGGCTCGCATTCAATGCCCGCGTGCTGGAAGAAGCGCTGAACCCTGAACAACCGCTGCTTGATCAGTTAAATTTTCTTACCATTTTTCACAACAACCTGGATGAATTCTTCATGGTCCGGGTTGCCAATATCTATCGTCAATACCGCCAGGGCGTCGCCTCAACGTCGCCGGACAAAATGTCTCCGGCCCGCGAACTCGCTGAAATACGCCGCCGCGTCTTAACCCTTACGGCAGTGGCTCAGGACCATTGGCGCAAGAAACTCTCCCGTGAGCTTAAAGACAAAGGCGTCCATCTTGTCCGCTATCGAGATCTTACGGAAAAGCAAAAACAATTTCTTGACGGATATTTCAAGCGGGAAATATATCCTGTGCTGACGCCCCAGGCTATCGACCCCGGTCACCCCTTCCCCATGATTTCCAACACCAGTTTGAATTTCATCATTCAGTTGCGCGGCGAGGACGGCGTCATCCGTTATGCCCGTCTGAAATGCCCAAGCAGAAACTGTCGCCTTGTCTTCATCCCGCGCAACAAGGAAGGAAAAATTTATGCTTCGCTTGGGTTCAACGCAAATGTGCGTAACGACGATATTCTGCTCATAGAGGATTTGATACGCGAATATCTGGGAATGCTTTTTCCAGGCAACACAGTGCTCAATGCAGGACTATTCCGTATTACCCGCAATACGGACGTCGAGATAGAAGAAGACGAAGCCTCAGATCTTTTGGAAGCGGTCAAAGACCTTGTCGAACAGCGCCGTTTTGGAGATGTCATCCGCATGGAAATAGCGCATGGAACATCGCCCGAATTGACGTCTTTTTTATGCGATCACCTGGGGCTCCAGGCTTTTCAAATATACAGAGTCAAAGGCCCGCTAGCGTTCTCCGAATTGCAGCAGCTTTACGGCATTGAGCGCCATGCGCTCAAGGCGGAACCATTTTATCCCTATCTTGCGCCGATGTTTCAGGATGCGGACATGTTCGCTCTTATCCGCAAACGGGATGTTTTCCTCTATCACCCCTATGACAGCTTCATGCCGGTGGTTGAATTTATCCGTCAGGCAAGTCAGGATCCCGGCGTCGTCGCCATAAAGCAGACCTTATACCGGGTAGGAAACGACTCCTCCATCGTGGAGGCGCTGATCGACGCCAGAAGACGCGGCAAACAGGTCACAGCGGTCGTCGAACTGCGGGCCAGATTTGATGAGGAACGCAATATTACCTGGGCTGAAGAGCTGGAAAAATCCGGCGCGCATGTTGTGTACGGCATTCCTGGAATGAAAATTCATGCCAAGCTTTGCCTTGTGGTCCGGCGGGAAACGGAAGGCGTGGTTCGCTATGTGCATATAGGCACAGGCAACTATAACACATCCACGGCAAAAATTTACAGCGACATGAGTCTGTTTACCGCAAATGAAGATATCTGCGCGGATGTGACGGACCTCTTCAATGCCATGACCGGATATGGACATCGCGAAGCATATCGCAGCTTGCTCGTATCCCCTTTATTCATGCGCAAAGGGCTTCTTGACTGCATCGAAAGGGAAATACTGCTGCACAAAGAACATGGCGGCGGAGAAATCATATTCAAATGCAATCAACTTGTGGACAAGCATATTATCCGCGCGCTGTACAAGGCGTCCATGGCCGGCGTGCGGGTGCATCTGCTTGTGCGCGGCATCTGCTGCCTTCGTCCCGGCGTTTCCGGAATAAGTGAAAACATCACGGTAACAGCCATACTCGGACGTTTCCTTGAACATGCGCGAACCTACTGGTTCCGCAATAATGGGGAGGGCATTCTATATATTGGGAGCGCAGACATTATGCCGCGCAACCTAGACCGCAGAATTGTAGTCATACCTCCGTTTTTTGATCCGGAACTTCGCAACTATATCCGCAATACGATTCTTGAACTGCAAATTGAAGACACTGTGCAAAACTGGAAACTCAAAGAAGATGGGACATATCAGCGCATTGTTCCCGGCAAGAAGGAACGTGAGCTCTCCTCCCAAGAATGTATGATGCGCGGCATCCGGCTTTCATAGGCGTCGCCGCCTTTCCATTCCGGCAGTTCTGGTGAAGTGAATAGTGGCTGCGCAATCGCAAATTCACTTGCAGCTAACACGTGTTTTTATGGCATATTCTAATGAAAACAAATGAATAAAACTTTTAATCCCAAAAGTCGCATGAAGAAATTCAGGATGACAGAATGCGCCGCAAAGGCTAATTAAAATATACAGAGTCCTGCTGTATCTATCTTACTATATTATCAATAAAAAAATTGAAAGTCTCGCCGTTGTCTATTGGCGGGGCTTTCAATTTTGTAAAATATTTGCAAGGCTGCCACTAAAAATATTTATATAAATGTATTCGCCGATGGCTTTTTCTTTGGCGGCTATAAAAAATTCCCCAATGCCATACCGTCATAGTGGCGATAGATCTTCTTGTCGAAGCTGACCGCATCTGTCCAAGAAATACATATTAAGCATTTCACATTATTTGAAATAAGTATTTGCTATTCATGAGATATGCTCCTATTTTTCATCCTGCTTCCCGCATGGTTTGAGCCCAAGGGCCGTAAGGTCGGATATAGCCCCACCCCGCCAGGATATCCAGGGGGGTTGAAGCTTCTAAGGGGATTTGAAACCTCTCAAAAGCGCAAGCCCGCAAGCGCCTTAAAGGGCTTTGCTGCCTTACTGTTCACATAGAATGCGACATGGGGGAATGGTCTTAAATTCATGAGTTTTCGGAGTCCTGCAACGCAAAAACGACAACTTTTAAAGCAGAAATTATAGTCTATGGAGATAGTTTTATCAATAATACCTATATAAAGAATTATAACATAGCTATTATATTTAATATGGCATATATATCTATTATTTACTCTATAAAAAACGAAAAGCAGCATCCAATTATTTGGGGTAGAACAGAATATTAATCACATATTCCTATCAACGACATATTCGTTTTGGCTACTCAGAAAAAATCGATTTTGGCGTTCCGATGCCTAACATTGTTCTCGCCGACATTACCCCTGAACTGTATCCATCGCTTGTCCGCCAAATCCACATCGCCTAAAAAATCGCCATAACGTCAAGTTCGGGAGCTGCCAGGGTGTGACGGCGCTGTTCCCTTTTCGCACAGACTTTTCCTTGTTTGGAAAAGCATGAGGGTTTTATGCCAGCATGGAAAAAAACTAGTCTGCGGCAAAGCTGCATGAACTTATAAAAATCGGCCCTGGAATCAAAAACGATTTAAACTGTAACTATGCCGTGAATCAAAGGGAAAATAAATATGGACATGGTTGTTTTAAATAACGGCGCAACAATGCCCATGCTTGGCCTTGGCACCTATGCGCTTTACGGCCGAGAGTGCGAACGCTGCATATTGGAAGCGCTTGAACTTGGTTACCGTCTGTTTGACACCGCGCAGATGTACGGCAACGAAAAAGAAGTGGGCAAAGCCCTCAGGCACGGCGGCATGCCGCGCGGCAAGATATTCATCACTACAAAACTGTATCGGCCCAGCGCTTCCTATGCAAGGGCAAAACAGGGCATTGAAACGTCACTGAACGCCCTTCAGCTTGACTATATTGATCTGCTGCTGATTCACGAACCATACCAGGAAGCTGAAGAAATGTATTCAGCGCTGGAAGAGGCCTATCAAAATGGACGACTCAAAGCCATAGGGGTTTCCAATTTCAGCGCCGCCCGCTACAAAGCGCTCTCGTGCTCCTGCACGACGATTCCGGCAGTTAATCAGGTTGAGGCTCATGTTTTTTTTCAGCAAAGAGAACTGCTTAAAGCCATGAAGGCATACGGCGCCCATTTACAGGCATGGAGTCCATTTGCCGCAGGAAAAAAAGATTTCTTTAATAACCATGCATTACGCTCCATCGGCCTCGTTTATGGCAAAACTCCCGCTCAAATCGCACTGAAGTATCTGATCCAGATGGGCATTTCCGTAATTCCCAAATCGTCTCACAAGGAAAGGATAAAGGAAAACATTGATATCTTTGACTTTTGTCTGCAAGAGGAGGACATGCGCACGTTACAAACTTTGGACAGGGGTAAAACCCTGTTTGGATGGTACTAAGCGTACGAAGAGCACCCTTTCCTCTATTGAACGGCAGCATATTGGAGATCACATGCGCAGACGCGATTTTCTCAAGCTTCAGGTTGCAGCGGCGCTTTCCATCGGGACGGCCGCGCTTGGGCTCCCAAGCTGGCTTTCAGCCGGGGTTTCTCCCGACATTGCCGTGGTCAAAGGAAACCCGGCTGCAGCGACCAGGGCCGCTGTGGAGTTGCTTGGCGGCATGTCGACTTTTGTCAAGCCCGGCCAAAAAGTGATCATCAAGCCCAATATGAGTTTTACGGCGGATATCGCCAGCGCAACCAATACCCACCCCGAAGTCGTGCGCGAACTTCTGATCATGTGCATGGAAGCAGGAGCGGGAACGGTCCGCGTCCTCGACCATGCATTCCAGACAGGAATGCAGCCGCTTGAACTGTCGGGCATCCTCGCAGCCTGCAATAGCGTGATGCGCGGTGTCTGCCACAATCTTACCCATGAACGCCACTACCATGAAACCAGGTTGGACGGCGCGCAGGAGATGAAAACCAATGCCGTCATGACCGACGTGCTGGAGGCCGACGTGCTCATTGCCGCGCCTGTGGCCAAAACCAATACGTCCACTGGCGTCAGTTTATCGCTCAAGGGACAGATGGGGTTGATTCTTGACCGCAGCGTCATGCACTGGCGTTATGACCTTGATACGGCTATCGTCGATCTCTCTTTCAAACTGAAACCCGCGCTCGCGGTGATTGACGCATCCCGTGTCCTCAGCGCCAACGGGCCTTACGGACCAGGCAAGGTGCTTACGCCGGGAGAAATCATAGCCTCAGCCGATCCGGTCGCTGCCGACGCCATGGCAGTCGCTTCTTATGAATGGTACGGCCGCCGAATCCAGCCGCGCCAGGTAGCCCATATCGCCCAGGCTCATGCACGCGGGCTGGGACGTATGGATATTGAAAAAATGAATGTCCGACGGCTCAGCCTTTAGACGGACGAAAAGAGACTTTTTATGGGCAGCAACGTAAGAAAAATCGTGCAGGGTATCTGCCTGATTCTTTTCTGCCTGCTGTTGGGCGCGGCTGACAACGGCGCATCTTTCGGCCTGCCGCCGGATCTTTTTCTAAGGAGCGATCCCCTTGCAGGAACAACGGTTCCCCTAATCGCGCGCGCCGTCATTCCGGCTCTTCTGCCTGCCGTATTCGTTCTGCTGCTCGCCGTACTGGCCGGACGACTCTTCTGCGGCTGGTTCTGTCCGATGGGAACGACTCTGGATATTATCGGGAGCATGGTTCGCCGCATCCTGCAAATAGAAAAAAACAAAAGACGCCGAACTTCGGATCCTGTACCGCGGAGCATTAGATATTTTGCGCTTGCGGTGATTCTAACCGCCGCTTTCTGTAGGGCGAATCTCGTCTTCTGGGCAAGTCCCATCCCTCTGACGACGCGACTTTATGCGCTTGTCCTGCATCCGCTGGGGCTGGACGGCATCAGTCAGGGACTTGAGGCGGTCTCTCCTCTTCTGGAATGGTTGGGCGCAGTCGATTGGTTGTACTGGACTCCGGATACGCGACAGTTTCATACTGCGTGGTTTGTCGGCGCATTCTGGATTGTTCTCGCCGCGCTGGAGCGCATCAGGCCACGTTTCTGGTGTCGGTATCTCTGTCCCGCCGGCGCTTTGCTGGGATTGTTCTCCCGGTTCGCATTCTGGAGACGGTATGTTTCGGCAGACTGCACAGCCTGCGGACGCTGCTCCGCGCAATGCCCGGCGGGGATTTTACACGACAATCCCGCATTGTCGCAACCTGCTGAATGCCTGGCTTGTCAGGCTTGCGTATCCGCATGTAAACCCAAAGCCGTTCATTTCGGCCTGAACAGCGGCACGCCGGCATTTTCTTCTCCGCCTCAGCGATTTTTTCCTTCGCGGAGAACTTTTTGCGCCTCTGTAATCGCCGGAGCGACGCTTGGCAGCCTATCGCGCCTTGATATCTTGCAATGTTCCGCCATTACGACAGAAGCTCTGGTCAGACCCCCTGGAAGTCGTCCCGAAACAGCGTTTCTAAATCGTTGCCTGCGCTGCGGCGAATGCATGAAAGCCTGTCCCACGGGAGGATTGCAGCCAACCTGGTTTCAGGCCGGTCTTTCCGGCATGTTCACCCCCTTCCTCAATCCCCGCTCCGGCGCATGCAAACAGGACTGCACGCTCTGCGGCGCAGTCTGTCCGACGCAGGCCATACACGCGTTGCCGCTAAAAGAAAAACAGTGGGCCAAGATCGGCACGGCCGTTATTGACCGAAAATCCTGCCTTGCCTGGGCGGAAGACAGACGCTGCATGGTCTGCAAGGAAAATTGTCCTTATGGCGCGGTGGATGTCGTTGTACAAAAGGGGCATATAGCGCCGGTGCCGGTCGTTCACGAAAGCCGCTGCTACGGATGCGGATTCTGCGAAAAGCACTGTCCAAAGAAAAAATCTGCAATTTTAGTAAAATCTGCCGGGGCATTACGGTTGAATGCGCCAATGTTTGAAAAGACGGCCAAAACGGCGGGGCTGGAACTTGATCCCAGACGGCATCAGGGCATAATCATTGGGCCTGATGCGGAAAACCACAGCATGCCTCCAGGTTTTCTGGAATAACAGACCATGATTATGAAAAAATCGAGATTGATATTTGAGACATATATGCACGTTCCCGTTGAAAAACTTTTGCCGACGCTTCCCTTGCTGCCGAAAAAGTCTGGCCTCCCGGTCAAAGCCGGGCGCCATGCGTCAACGTTTTTCCAGTCCTTTGGAGTAAATAAGAAAAATCCGCCTCGGCATATCTTTCCAGCTTGTCGAAGGTTTTCAATCCTTGAATAAAGCAAGCATCCAGCATATCTTTCGTTGCAGCAGGGACTGCGAGCGCCCGTAACTTCCATCAGAATCCAATATCCACAAATAAAAATTTATGGTATTCTTACCTTATATATAAAAATGTCCCGAAAAACTGATTAATAGACGATTATCCTGCAAGCATCCAGAAAAACCGGATGCTTGCAGGCATCCCTGCATTGACTCAACGTTATGCCCGCCAATGACAAAGCCCTGCAGTGCGCAAAAATGAGCGGAAAAATCCTGTTGAAATTTTTCAGATAAATCCGGATAATTGCGGAGCTTGGAATCACGACTTCATCTATCATGTCCAAGGATGCACGTCATGAACCACAAAATTCTGTTTACGCCCTATCATATCGGCAAACTGGAACTGAAAAACCGCTTTGCCATGGCGCCCATGGGGCCATTGGGGCTTGCCGACGCCGAAGGCGGATTCAATCAGCGCGGCATAGACTACTACACTGAGCGCGCCAAAGGCGGAACCGGGCTGATCATTACCGGGGTCACTTTTGTTGAAAATAAAATAGAGGAACACGGGATGCCGAATTGCCCGTGCCCCACGCATAACCCCGTGCAATTCGTGCGCACAGCGCGCGAGATGACCGAACGCATCCATGCGTATGGCGCAAAAACATTCTTGCAATTATCCGGCGGATTCGGACGAGTCACCATCCCCACCAATCTTGGCGAATTTCCGCCAGTCGCGCCCTCTCCGATTCCGCATCGCTGGCTGAACAAAACATGCCGCGCTCTGAGCGCGGAAGAAATTCGCTACATTGTCAAAATGTTTGGCGAAGCCGCACATCACGCCCAACGCGCCGGTTTTGACGGCATTGAAGTTCACGCCGTGCATGAGGGATATCTTATTGACCAGTTTGCCATTGCGCTATTCAATCAGCGCACGGACCAGTATGGCGGCTGTCTTGAAAACCGTCTGCGCTTTGCGCGCGAAATTGTCGAGGAAATCAAAACCTGCTGCGGCCCGGATTTTCCTGTGGCGCTGCGCTACAGCCCCAAAAGCATGATGAAGGACTGGCGCGTCGGGGCATTGCCGGGAGAAACGTTCAGGGAAGCCGGACGCGACCTGGATGAAGGCGTTGAAGCCGCCAGGCTCCTGGTCGAATACGGTTATGACGCTTTGGACATTGATGTGGGAACCTATGACGCCTGGTGGTGGAACCATCCCCCCATGTATCAGGAAAAAGGTCTGTACCGGAAGTATGCCAAACTGATGAAAGATTCGGTGAATGTCCCCATTCTGATGGCCGGACGCATGGATGACCCGGACATGGCCGCAACCTGTATTGAAAACGGAACCTGCGACATCATCAGTCTGGGCCGCCCTCTGCTGGCGGACCCGGATTATGTCAACAAGGTTCGGTCCGGACGATATAATCAGGTACGGCCCTGCCTCTCCTGTCAGGAGGGATGCATGGGACGCATCCAAGAATATTCCATGCTCAATTGCGCGGTGAATCCTCAAGCCGCACGGGAACGGGATATGGCGTACCGTCCCGTGCTCCGACCTAAAAAAATTCTGGTCGTCGGGGGCGGCGTGGCCGGTTGCGAAGCAGCGCGGGTGCTTGCCATACGCGGCCATGAGCCGCATCTGCATGAAGCCGAAAGCAGACTGGGCGGCAATCTGATTCCGGGCGGCGTGCCGAAATTCAAAGAAGACGACCGCGCCCTTGTCGCATGGTACACGGAGGAGCTTGACAGGTTGCGCGTTCCCGTGACCCTGAACAGCGCAATGACCAGAAAGGACGCGCTGGCCGGAAAATATGACGCGGTCATTATCGCCACAGGCTCGACGCCCAGAATATTCCCGCTTGGCGATGACGCGCATGTGCATACGGCGGCGGACGTGCTCTCCGGCAAAAAACGTGTCGGGAACGCCGTCGCCATCATAGGCGGTGGTCTTGTCGGTTGCGAGACCGCGCTCTGGCTTGCCGGACAGGGCAAACAGGTGGTTATTATTGAAGCCCTGAACAAGCTTCTGGCTGTCAATGGTCCATTATGCCACGCCAACAGCGAAATGCTGGAAGCCCTGATTCCGTTCCATGGCGTCAAAGTCATAACGAACGCCAAAGCCCAGAAATTTGAAAATGGCGTGCTGCATGCCGAAACGCCAACCGGAGACTGTCATATTGAGGCGCAGGATGTGATCCTCTGCGTGGGCTACAAGGAAGAAAACAGCCTGTACAAGGAATTGGAATTTGATATTCCGGAATTATATCTTCTAGGCGACGCGCGTCGCGTGGCCAACATCATGTATGCCATTTGGGATGCTTTTGAAGTCGCGAACCATATAGACTAAAATCCAGGCGTTGAACAGGCAGACTTAACAAAACGCCAGCCGTATAGTACAAACACGCAATGAAATTCAGGAGACTGACATGGCCGCAGACACAAACAATAAAACGGAAACAACCCCCACTCAATGTCCCGCAAAGACAGAGGGGACTCTTTTGCCTGCGGACAAGATAGAAATATCCCAAAAGCATGCAGGCTCTGTAAAGACGGGCATAAAGCCCGCGTCACCCTCAAAAAGGACGCTTTCTACTAAAACTCCCCTGAAAAGGGGTTCCGAAAAAACGGCAAAATGCGCAACCGCCGTGAAGCCTCAAAAAACAGATACGCCCGCAGAGCTCTCGCCTGCGCGGAGCGTCATTCCGGTTGGCGTTCAAGCTCAAACGCTTCCCGCAAAAAAAACTTCGTCCGATTCACAGCATAAAAAACAGCCCACCCCAAACGCGCCGGCTTTTGATGCCTCTGCCAGTGCGTCGTGCGAAAACACGTCAATAGCAGACCAAAACAAACACGCCGCACAGGTCGAATTTCTGGCTGCAACCCTGTTCAGGGAGCTTGCAGCCGTGCATAATCTTGATGCGACGTGGGAACGGCGATTGCGCCTGGCCGCACGTTTCCATGATCTTGGCTGGAAAGACGGACGCAAAGGGCACCACAAAGCAAGCATGCGCATTATTGAACACGAAGATCTTGGCATTGATCCGTCTGATCGCCCCTTTGTGGCCCTGCTTGCCCGCTATCACCGCAAGGCATGGCCGTCACTAAAGCATAGACGCTTTGCCACGTTATGCAGCGACGATCGAACGGCTGTGCGCACGCTTGCAGCAATTTTGCGCGTTGCCGACGCGTTGGACTACTCGCACGGAAATACAGTCAAGGAGCTCGCCCTCAGATTCCGGGAAAGCAAAAAGGGGAAAAGGCGGGCTGCCATTACCCTCATGTGCGCAGGGGATGCATCCGCTGAAATAGCCCGCGCCTTGGAAAAAGGCGATTTATTTGAAGACGTCTTTCACATGGAGCTGCGTATCTCGTGTCAGGATTCATAACAGACAGCCGGCATTACGCCGGACGGGTGCTTGGCATCATCGACCTTGGAAGCAATTCGGCCAGACTTATGCTGGTGCGCGTTCATCCGGATTCCTCAAGCACTGTGCTCAACCAGGTCAAACATATGGTGCGGCTTGGCGAGGGCGGATTCACGGAAAACCGTCTTCAGGAAGCGGCCATGGCGCGCGCCATAGAAGTTCTTGAAGGGTTTGCAAAAATGTGCGCCGTATACGGCGCGCAGGAAGTGCTGGCCATAACCACGGCAGCCGTGCGCGACGCGTCCAATGGAACGGAGTTCATACACCGCGCGTATGCCTGCACTGGCATCCACCTGACGGTTATTTCCGGCATGGAAGAGGCCCGGCTCATTTATCTTGGCGTGTCCGGCGGGCTCCCGCACAGTTCTCAGCCGCGACTGTTTGTGGATATCGGCGGCGGCAGCACGGAATTGATCGTGGGGGATTCGCATGCGCATTACAGCCTTGATTCCCTTAAAATCGGCTGTGTACGCCTGACCAACCAGTTTTTTGGAGACGACGCCGGTCCTGTTTCCCCTAAGCGATATGCAACATTGCGGGAATACATCCGGAATGAGGCTGTGCATGCGTTCCAGCGTCTGCGCCCCTTTGCCCTGACCGAAGCCGTCGGCAGCTCCGGAACCATCCAGAGTCTTTTTGGAATTGCATCCATGGCGGAAAATGGGGAGAATCGTCTCGCCTCCGCTGCAAACGGCGCGGACAGGGTCTTGTCCTTTACCGGATTGCAAGCCGCCGCGCAAAAGCTTTGCGCCATGACGCTGAATGAGCGCCGGGCCATTCCAGGCATCAATCCAGGTCGGGCCCAAGTTATTGTGGCCGGCGCCGCAATCCTTGAAACCATCATGGAAGAACAACGCCTTGAGTGCATCGCCGTAAGTTCCCGCAACCTGCAGCATGGCATTCTTGCGGACTATCTCATGCGCGCTTTTCCGGAACGCCTGAATGGAGAACTTTCAGTCCGGGAACAAAGCGTGCTTGGTCTTGCGCAAAACTGTCGTTTTGAAAAACAGCATGCGCTGCACGTCACGGCCCTGGCGCTTGAACTTTTTGACAGCGCCCGCGCTTTGAACCTGCACAGGGCCGACAGCGAAGCCCGCGAACTTTTGCGTTATGCGGCCCTGCTGCACGATATCGGCATTTTCATCGCCTTTACGGATCATCACGCTCATAGCCGGTATCTTATCCACAATACGGAGCTTCTGGGCTTTACGGCGAGAGATATTGATATCATCGCCAACATAGCGTATGCCCACCGTAAACGGCCATCCAAAAAAGACGCCATACTGGCAGGATTGGATGAAGACGCCGCGGAACTGGTCCGCTTGCTGTGTATCTTTCTTATTCTCGCCGAACGACTCGACAGGAGTCACTGCGGGCTTGTGCGCGCAGCCCGCTTTGCCTCACGCGGCGAAGAACTCATGCTTATCATTGATGCTTGCGGTCCCTGCCCTATTGAACTTCTTGCTGTGGACAGAGCCCGGAAGCAGATTGAAAAAAGTTTCGGCAAAGACATAACAATCCACATTCTTGGGCAAAACGTTTAAAAAATTCTCTTGCGCATAAAAGCAGGCCCGGGCGGCCCATGCGCTCCAGGAGGCATAACGCCAATTCTTTAAAATGCGATTCCGTCCTTCTGAAGCTGAAGCAGAATCTGCGCGGCGGCCATGGCATCCGCGCCGGCATGATGATGTTTAAGTTCAATGCCTAAATGCGCGCATACGGCATCCAGTCTATACGACGGCAATTGCAACGCCCGACGGGCGGCGCGCAATGTGCATATAAACGGAATATCCGGAATCGGAATGCCGGCCGCTGCGCAGCATCCATGGAGAATACGCCGGTCAAAAGGCGCATTATGCGCCGCCAGAAAATTGACGCCCGCAAGGCGTGCATGGATTTCCGGCCACAACTCGACAAATGCCGGACTATTTTTGACATGGGACCATGTGAGTCCGTGGATATGGGAAAAATACATGCGTCTTCGCGGCGGACGGATAAGACTGTAAAACATATCCGCCACACGACCGCCGCACACCTTGACCAGGCCCACCGCGCATGCGCTGTCGGCTTCATAATCCGCAGTTTCAAAATCAATCGCCGCATACGCCGCACCTACTGGCACAATCATGCTCTGACTTTTTTGCTCTTTTGCTGAAAAAAGACTGAGCGCGGCACACCGTCCGCACTTAAAAGAAAAGCCCATCGCTCACTCCGCATCCGGCTGTCTCATACTCAGTATTTCCGGACTCAACGGCTCCTCAAGCAACCGCTCCGCCAAAAACCCGCTCAAACGTTTTTCAGCCCATGTGACTTCGCAGCGCAGCGTCTCCGTAAAGCCCACATGCCCGCCGGAACAAGGCGCTTCCAGATAAAGCATCCCGCTTTGCTCCGCCTCTTTAAACGGATAGCAGGATTCGGATAAAAACGGATCATTACGCGCATTGACCAGCAGCGTGGGCACATCTATCCGGAGCAGATGCGGTCGGGAACTGCTTTTTCGCCAGTAGTCCTGCGCGGATTCAAAACCAAAGACCTGCGCTGTATAGCGATTGTCGAACTGGGTAAAGGTATGCATATGCTCCAGTCCGTCAATCGGATACAAATCAGGATACTGTTTGTTTTTTATTTTAATCTTTTCCTTCAGGGTGCGCATGAAATATTCCATATAAGGCAGGCACTCCAGACTTTCCAGTTTTTGCGCAGCTCCAAGCATATCGCAGGGGACCGAAAACGCCGCGGCGGCTCTGACCTCTTGAGGAACCTGGTCCGAATCCCGTCCCAGAAAGTTGAGAATCTGATTCCCGCCCATACTAAAGCCAACCAGAGCGATGCGCCGATATCCCCATTCCACGGCTTTTGCAATCACGAACGCCAAATCTCTGGTTTCCCCGGAATGATATAATTCAGGCCTGCGATTACATTCGCCGCTGCAACAACGAAAGTTCCAGGCCAACGCATCGATTCCAAGCCCCACGGCCACACGTACGGCGGCGCGAATATAATTTCTGCGGGAATTGCCCTCAAGTCCATGACTTAC
The DNA here is from genome assembly GCA_944324045.1 of uncultured Desulfovibrionaceae bacterium. GTDB lineage: Bacteria > Desulfobacterota > Desulfovibrionia > Desulfovibrionales > Desulfovibrionaceae > CALUUT01. The sequence goes on from CALUUT010000062.1 coordinate 23,325, forward strand.
AATTATCAAACACGGATTCGCATCCCCCGGCCTGAATCCCTTGTCCGGAGAGGGCGGCGCCGGACGCGGCGGAATCGCTATATGCCGCGAGTCATAGATATCGGATACGCCTGTCAAGTTCGCCGCTTTGGATGCCTGCGTAAGATCCACATCCAAAAAGTCGCCATCCGGCGTGTTTATTCTCAACCTTTCCTGTATAATTGGAATTTTTCTTCTGAATAAAACAGGAATAATGGTTTGAATATGTCCGTTTCGCAAGAAAAACGGCGGACGGAATGTGGATGACTCAAGAACCGGCATGGCGCTACTCCAAACCGACTGAAATTTTTCCCAAAAATTGCGTGGCGGCGTCATGCGCAATTCCGACGGCACGGCCGGATTAAACATAATGTCAGTCATAAAAGGCAAAACGCACGCGCAGACCTGATGGAGTGACAATATTTCGGGGTTTGCATACAATAACGGCGCGCATTCTGAAAAATGCCGTTCGCATAACGCCCGAATCAGTATAGAAAAGAGGAAAACGCATGTCCAGAACAACAGCCCGGCAAGGAACCATATGCATTCTTGGAGCCGGCCCTTCCGGACTCATGGCGGCAACGCGCGCGGCACGCTCCGGAGTGCGCGTCCTGCTTGTGGACCACGCCCGCTATCCTGGGAAAAAACTGCGCATCAGCGGCGGCGGCAAAGCCAATATCACCAATCTTGATATTTCCTGGAAAAATTACGCGGGAGCGAACCCCAAGTTTGTTCATCACGCTCTGAAGACGTTTTCCCCAAAACATATGCTGGACTGGCTTGAACGCCGAAACATTCCGGTGGAACAGCGGGAATACAACCAGATTTTCTGCAAACGTTCGGCTGAAGACGTACTGACCGCGCTTTTGCAGGAAGCCCGCAACGCAGGAGCACAATTGCTTTTCTCCCGCCGCATCGAAGGCGCGTCTCGTACGCCTGACGGCAAAGGATTTGAAATACAGACCGACGCCGGCTCAATCGCCTGCGATTTTCTGGTGCTTGCGCTGGGTTCCCCGGCATGGCCTAAGGCCGGCGCCACGGACCTTGGCGCAAGGCTCGCCTGCCGCCTTGGCCATAAGATCATCCCTTTTGCCCCGGCATTGACGCCCTTGATCATGCCTGATGATTGGGCGCTTAACGGACTTAGCGGCATCAGCCTTTTGGCCGGCGTATCCTGCGGCGGACATGTTTTCCGGCAGCCTGTGCTGTTTACGCACAAAGGCATGAGCGGGCCGGGAATGCTCCAGGCGTCGTTATACTGGAAACCGGGCATGCCCATCACCATGGATTTCCTTCCCCAGACAAAAATCAAGACCGAGGCTGAAAAATGGGGAAAATTGCGGCTTGTCTCCCTGCTCTGCCGCACTCTTCCGGACAGGTTGGCCCACAAACTTCTTGAAAATCCTACTATCCCCAACCTGTCGCAACTTGGCGAACGCAAAGTTGCGGAACTCTCCAGAGAGCACTGGGAATCCATACACGCCGCAATTCATGCGTTTACCGTCACCCCACGCGCAACCGGCGGCATGGCGTGCGCCGAAGCGGCCTCAGGCGGGGTGGACACAGCCGACATTTCCCCACGGACCATGGAAAGCCGCCTTGTTCCCGGATTATTCATTATTGGCGAACTATTGGATATAACCGGCAACTTGGGCGGATTCAATCTGCACTGGGCGTTTGCATCAGGAGCGGTTGCCGGAAATGCGCTGGCCTCATAAAAAAATCGTTAATACATGTCGCGCCCGCGTTGTTCTCCCGTCCGGAAAATCGATTCTGCACAATATGTATGCAAAAATCCTCGGACAAACCTGTTTTTCCTCAGTCGGGCTTTGACTTTCATACGTTTGAAACGTATTACTTTTCACCTGTGACCTATCGGCATTTCCATTTTGAGGAGGCTTTATGGTTTCTTTTGCATACAGCGCCCCGGAAATACGGGTTAACGTCCTGTTCCTACGCGATGCCGCAACCATGTATGCCGCGGACAATCAAAACGATGAGCCGGAAACGCTGCTTGCCCCATCCACCCGAAATTCCGCCGGAATCGATCTGCGCGCGGATCTGGAAAAAGAACTCGCAGTCGAGCCGGGCGCGCGCGTCGCCATCCCGACCGGGATTGCAATCGAACCGCTGATTTCAGGAATCGCGGGATTCATATACTCCCGCAGCGGTCTTGGCGCAAAACAGGGATTGACTGTAGCTCAGGGCGTGGGCGTGATTGACCCGGACTACCGGGGAGAACTTATCACGTGGTTTCTCAACACATCCGACAAAACCATACTGATACGCCGGGGCGACAGAATAGCGCAGCTTATCTTCCAGCCTTTCCGACGACCGCGCTTTATCAGAGTCAATCAGCTTGGAGAGACGTCCCGCGGAAGCGGCGGCTTCGGGCACACCGGCGTACGCTGAAATGCTTCCGGTCATATTTTCAATTCTTGCGCCAACCGCCATACAATTTCAACTGAACGCCGCCATGCGGCAGGAGAATACAGCATGAACGCTTTTGAACAGATAAAGGCAAGGGAAGAAAAGGTTATCTGCCACACATACGGCCGGTATCCCCTGGCGATACGGTCCGCAAAAGGATGCAAACTTGAAGATGTGAACGGTCGCGAATATGTTGATCTGCTCGCCGGCATCGCTGTGGTCAATGTAGGCCACAGCCGCCCGGAGCTGACAGAAGTTCTGGCGGCGCAAGCCGCAAAGCTTGGACATGTCAGCAATCTTTTCTATACAACCGAGCAGCTTGACGCGGCTGAAAAACTCCTGGCCAGCGCAAACAACCGCTTTGATCGGGTCTTTTTCTGCAACTCCGGCGCCGAAGCCAATGAAGCGGCTATCAAGCTTGCCCGGCGCTATTCCCAGAAAATCAAACAAAATGGCGCTTCGGATATCATCACCTTTGAAGGAGCGTTTCACGGCAGAACGCTCGCGACCGTAACCGCTACCGGGCAACCCAAATATATGGACGGATTCGCCCCCATGCCTCAGGGATTCGTGCATGTGCCCTGGAATGACCCGGCGGCCCTGGAAGCCGCCATAACGCCGAAAACGGCAGCCGTCATGATGGAGCTTATACAGGGAGAAGGCGGCGTACGGCCGGCGACAAAAGAATTCGCTCATGCCGTTTCCGCAATATGCAAAAAACATGGCGTCCTGCTCATTATAGATGAGGTCCAGACCGGACTGTGCCGCACCGGACGCTTCTGGGCGCACCAGCATTATGACGTGCAGCCGGATATCATGACCTCGGCCAAGGCCCTGGCCAATGGCTTGCCCATGGGCGCCATGCTCTGCACGGAAGAAACAGCGAAAGCGTTCGTTCCGGGAACGCACGCCGCAACCTTTGGCGGCGGTCCGCTGGCGTCCGCAGTCGCGTCCAAGGTGCTCGACATCATGAAAGATGAAGGACTCGCACAGCGCGCCGAAGAACTTGGAGCATATGCAAAAGACAAACTTCAGGATATGGCGGCTCTCTACCCTGACCTCATAAGCGATGTCCGGGGGCTTGGCCTGATGCTGGGCGTGGAATTCAAATTCCCTGCAAAAGAAATTCTGATGCAGCTTTTCGAGCGGGGATTCGTCTGCAACGTCACTCATGACGTTGTGCTCCGCCTTGTGCCGCCGCTTGTTATTTCAAAAGAAGAGATAGACGCTTTTCTTGCCGCGCTTTCCGAGGTTCTCAAAAAACAGGCGTAAAAAAACGGCAAACGTTCCTTATTATCAAAGCAATGCGGCCGCTCTGAGCAAACAACCGGCGCGGCCGCTGTTTCGACTTGTTTTCCCTGCGTTTCATGTCGTTGACGCTTTTAACTCCCTCATGCAGGCTGGTGCATATGTCTGATTTGTTTCGCATGGACATTACGGTACAGGAAGAAAATGTAGACCTTGTTACCGGAATTATGGCGCTTTTTGCCGCCGCGTTTGGCTGGGAAGAAGAAAGTCTGCCGACTGGTGAAACCCGTTTTACGGTACATGCGGAAAATCCCCGCTTCTGCCAGGAGTTACGGGCGGAACTTGCGGCCCGTGCGCCGGACGCTCTTGTGGAACAACGCACGGTTCCAAACAAGGACTGGGTATTAATCTGGCGGGATTTTTTCACGCCTGTTCCCATCCAGGATCAATTTGTGGTCATCGCCCCCTGGATGCGTGAACAGTTTCCGGAAAAATCGCCTGTTCCCCTGATTATTGAACCCAAGTTCGCCTTTGGAACTGGCCATCACCCTACAACGGCGCTCTGTCTGAACATCCTGACCGACCTGGCCCGCTCTCGACGCATCCGTAAAGGAATGCGTTTTCTGGACCTTGGAACGGGGTCGGGCATTCTTTCCGTGGCCTGCGCCAAGCTGGGCCTGACCGGAGTCGCAGCGGACATTGATATGCTTTCAGTGGAAAACGCGACTGAAAACAGGACCGTCAACCAGGTGGAAGATATGTTCGAAGTGCGGCACGGAAGCACGCAGGCAGCCGCAACCGAAAAATACGACCTTATCGTCGCCAACATTCTGGCGGAACCCTTACGCAACCTGGCCAAGGACATTGCGGGCATGCTCCGCCCCGGCGGCGTGCTCATTCTTTCCGGCCTTCTGGATATGCAGGCCGATTCCGTGACGAATGCCTATATGGAACAGGGGCTTGACGAACCCGAACGAAAAATCGACGGAGAATGGGCTGCTCTGATTTGGGAATGACCATGACGCATGAAAAGATTCTGATATCCATATATGAAGCCATGTCGGCCCGCCTTGGTCCCTCTAACTGGTGGCCTGCGGAAAGCCCTTTTGAAGTTATGCTCGGAGCTGTGCTCACTCAAAACACAGCCTGGTCCAATGTTGAAAAAGCCCTGAACAACTTGCGGGCTGCCGGGTTTATGGATGCCCGGACCCTGGACGAGCTGGATGAAGAATCTCTCGCAGCCTATATCCGGCCTTCAGGCTTTTACCGACTGAAAGCCATGCGGCTGAAAGGTCTGCTTGCATGGCTGCGCGACTCATGCGATTATGATATCGCGCAACTCAAGGCGCACGACGACCTCGCTCTGCGAGAATCCTTGCTGGCCGTGCGCGGCATCGGACCCGAAACCGCGGATTCCATTCTCCTGTACGCGCTGGGACGCCCCTTTTTTGTTGTGGACGCCTACACCAGACGCATGTTTTCACGGCACGGCATGGTTTCCGCCGATGTGCAATACGATGAACTCCAAAATTTCTTTCAGGACGCCCTGCCGTCTGACGTTGCGCTGTTCAATGAATACCATGCCCTTATTGTACGCGTATGCAAAGAATGGTGCAAAAAAAATACTCCGCGATGCGAGCTGTGCCCGCTTTGCGATTTCATGGAATATGCGCTGTAAAATAGTTTTTGCTCTTCTCATCTGTCTGTTCTGCGCGCACTTCGACGCTCTGGCCGCGCCTTCCAAAAAAGAGGCGGATATCCGCAAGGCTATTGAATCTGAACAGGGAAAAGCCGGACAACGGCGCGAAAGTCTGAAAAAACTCACAGACCGGGAACGGGTTCTGAACTCGAATCTGGCAAACTTGGAAAAACGCATTGATACTCTGACAAAAGATGTGGCGCGAAAAGAAAAAGAGCTGGCTCTGCTTGAATCCGCACAAGGCGAGAACCGCACCCGCTTTGATGAACTGACGCGGAAAAAAGCAGACATTGAGCGCGATATATCCGCGCTCATGCTGTTTTTATGGCCTTTGCACATGCAACAGGAAAGCGTAGGCGCACGGGAGGGGATATCCTGGCATGAAGCGGAACAGCAATATCAATGGAGCATGTCCGTGATGCGCGCCATTGGAGATCGACAAAAAAAATTGCAGGAGCAGGAACGCGAACTCAAAAAAAATCTGTCTGAAAAAGAGAAAATTGCTCTGGAACTCAAAACTCAGGTCGAATCGGTCAATACGGCCAAGGACGCCCTGCTTGCGGACACTTTGAAGTTCAACCGCGAACTTGAGCACATCCGACAGGAAAAACTGGATGTTGAAGCGTCGCTCTCACGGATTACAAAAACAGTGCAAAGCCTGAACATCCAGCTTAAGGAAATACAAAGCGGCGGAGATCTGAAAAAACTAAAGGGCTCTTTGCCATGGCCGGCCAAGGGCCGTCTGGTCCGCAACTATGCGCCTTCAGCCAATCCGCCGGTACGGGGCTTCGGTATAGCCCTGCAAGACAGGGCAAACGTCCGCTCCATTGCGGCAGGCAAAGTCGTGTATAACGACATGTTGCGCGGACTCGGTCAGGTCGTCATTCTCATGCACGGCAAAGAATACTATACGGTGTATGCGCATCTTGCCGATATTCGCGTCAATATGGGACAGGAAGTATCGCAGGGACATCTGCTCGGACACGCCGGGTTTTACCCGCCGGCAAAAGGGCCGGGGCTTTATTTCGAATTGCGTTTTCACCAAAAAGCCATTAATCCTGACGGATGGTTAAGCAAACGATAAACACTATTCCACAATGGTGGAGGAGAATATAATGCGTAAATCCTTTTTGGTCGCTCTTGCTCTGGCCGTCACACTTTGCGCCTGCGAAGTTGGCGCGACGGACGCTTCGCCTGAAAACAAATATGACTCCCTGAAACGTTTCAGCCAGGTTCTGGACCTTGTTGAAAAATACTATGTCAAAGAAGTGCCGCGCAAAGAGGTTATCGACGGCGCGATAAAGGGCATGCTTCAATCGCTCGATCCCCACTCCACCTTTATGTCTCCTGATGATTTCAAACGGCTCCAGGAAACCACCGCCGGCGAATTTTTCGGAATCGGCATCGAAATGGCCATGGAAAACGACCAGCTTGTGGTCATCGCCCCCATTGAAGACACCCCTGCGTTCAAGGCCGGACTCAAAAGCGGCGACATTATTCTTTCCGTGGATGGAAAGCCCACCATGGAAATGAGCTCCCAGGAAGCGGCATCCATGATCAGAGGCGCCAAAGGAACGCCCGTGGAATTAAACATTCTGCCCAAAGGCGGCACATCTCCCCGAACGGTGAAACTTATCCGTGACGCCATACCCCTGGTCAGCGTCAAGGAACGCTCGCTTGGAGACGGATGCTACTGGCTGCGCCTCACCCGTTTTTCAGACCGCTCCACCGAAGAACTGAACGATGCGCTTAAATCCATAAAGGAAAAAGGCGAAGTCAAAGGACTCATCCTTGACCTGCGCAACAACCCCGGCGGTCCGCTTGAACAGGCCATTAATGTCTCAGACCTGTTTTTGCAGGATGGCGTCATCGTTTCCATACGGGGACGGCAAGCCGGTTTGAATGAGGAATACAAGGCGACCAGAGAAAGCACAGACACCATGGTTCCCATGGTCATACTCGTCAATGCGGGCTCCGCATCCGCAGCTGAAATCGTGGCCGGCGCGCTTCGAGACAACAAACGCGCCGTTCTGGTCGGCGAACGGACTTTCGGCAAAGGCAGCGTACAAAATGTCATCCCCATGAATGACGGCTCGGGGCTCAAACTGACCGTTGCCTTCTATTATACTCCTGATGGGCGCTCCATTCAGGCCGAAGGCATCCAGCCCGATTTTGAGATACCGTTTGAAACGCCGCAGGAAAATACGAAAAACCAGAACTGGTTCCAGCTTCGCGAACAAAACCTGTCCAGACATCTTGAAAACGCCAATGCCAAAGAAAACCATGAAGAAAAAGAGGAAAATGCGGAAACAGCCCAATACCTGTCCATGGACAATCAACTGCGTATAGCCGTCCAATTGCTCAAAGGACTTCCCCGCTTGCATGAAATACAGTAATTCTGCATAGTTGTTTAATTTTTGGGGGTAATCCGGAATGTTTTTTCGGATTGCCCCAATTTTTCTTTTCCCATGGCGTCGTTTCCCAAACAGGAATTGATTGATGGCAACGCTCCGCGCCTTCTAAACATATGCCATGCTCGGCTGCAAAGACAACCCCGGACTTCTGCTTTAGGCAATATGCTCTATTGCGCCTTTTTCTTTAGAGAGAGTGTTCATGCCGCGTAAAAGCCAGATTGAAACCAAAAAGCGCCCCACTAAAAACACCGGCGCAACCCGCACCAACTCCAAAAAACGCCGGCCGGGAAAACGAAAAGGGAAATGCGCGGCCTTAATGCATAAATGGGGGATTTCCGCGCGTTTTGTGGCGGCGTTTATTGTCATTATCATCCTCGCCATTTTTGGCGCAACTCTGATTCATGACCAATTCGTCTCCATGGCGTCCAGAGAAACGCAAAAGGAAGAGCGTGGGCCAAAGCGTACGTCCATAGATATGGACACCCGGCAAACCTTCAAACAAAAAACGGACGCGCGGATGCGCCCACGACATGAGGCTGGGGGGTGGGAAACCCGTAAACCTGTGCTCCCGCCGCCACGCGGCGAACAACCCGGCGAACGCCGACTGCCGGGTGTTTTCGCTTCTGAAGAACAAATTTTTGAAGAGCAAAACAGCAACCGCCTTGAAAAAGCGGTCAGGCATGTGGACGAATTGCTCCTGGAGGCGCTTGACGCACAGAATATTCCCTATTCAATTCATATGAATGATGCTGAATGGCGTGAGCAAGCCGGAGAAATGTATCACTTCCAGCGATTTTTGGTTTTATTTCGAGGAGATGACGAGAAAAAGAATCAAGCGGTGGAAGGCTTGCACTCCTTTTTAAGTGCCAAATTCAGGAATAGCATTCCTGCGACATCGTTGACTACACTTACGGAAAATCGCTGGCTTATCACTATAGGCGCGGTTACGACCCATGAACTGCTTTTTGCGGCCGACCAGACAAAAAGCGAGAGAATATCCGGGCCCAACGCGCGCCTTGCCATTTTGATAGACGACATAGGCGAGAACAAAGCCATGCTCCGGGAATTTTTGGCGCTTGATATCCCCATGGCTTTTGCGGTATTGCCGCACAGCACCCACGCACGGGAATGCGCGCACATGATAACGTCGGCCGGTCATGAACTTCTTTTGCATCATCCCATGGAACCTGAACGCTTCCCTGTGGTCAAACCCGGACCTGGAGCGATTTACGCTAAAGACAGCGCGGCGCGCATCAAAGCGGTTTTAGCGGATAATATGGCCAGAGTTCCGGGAATTAAAGGAATAAACAATCACATGGGGTCGAAATTCACCAGCAACGCCCGGTCAGTAGCCCTGTTTTTACAGGCCATGTCCGGCAAAGGACTATTTGTTCTGGACAGCTTGACCAGCCCCAAGTCAAAACTGTACAACGCCGCCAGACAGATGGGAATCAAGGCCTACCGCAGAGATGTTTTTCTGGATGACGCATCCGACAAGGCAAGCATCCTATATGAACTGGAAAAGGCCGCGCGTATTGCCCAATCGCAGGGGCATGCCCTGGCTATCGGGCATCCCAGACCGGAAACGCTTGCGGTCCTTAAGGAATGGCTTCGCAACAAGGCAAGCGGCATCACGTTTTCCCGTCTGGAAGACCTTGAACCCGGACGCTAGCCAAGGTTGAAAGTCTTTTCCGCAAAGGCGCAGGACCGGTTTTTATTCAGCGCAGGCTGTTTTTTTCAATATGGCGTGTAGGCGCATTTTCTATATGGCTGCATGCCATGCTGTAAACATAACCCCGCGTTTTTTGTGCGGGGCTAAAAACACACAGGAGTCAAAAGATGGAACGCACCCTTTCAATCATTAAGCCCGACGCCGTACGCCGCAACCTTATCGGCCCCATTATCGCCATGATGGAAAAAGCCGGCTTTACGGTCGCTGGAATGAAACTTATTCACATGACTGCAAAGCAGGCTGAAGGCTTCTATGCCGAACACCAGGGCAAGCCGTTCTTCGGCGAACTGGTGGAATTCATGAGCTCTGGACCATGTGTGGTTTTAGTGCTTGAAGCGGAGAACGTTATTGCCCGTTACCGTGAACTTATGGGGGCGACGAACCCGGCCAAGGCCGCTGAAGGCACCATCCGTAAAACCTTTGCCGTATCCTTTACGGAAAACTCAGTGCATGGCTCTGATTCTCCCCAGAGCGCCGCGCGTGAAATATCCTATTTCTTCAATGCGCTGGAGCAGGTTCGATGACGCAGGCCACGAAGAAGCGCGTTCAGGATATCCCATCTGAACCGGCGCATTCTTCTTCACATATGCCCCTTTCCATTGGAATTCTCGGATGCGGCAATATGGGGAGCGCCATTATAAAGGCGCTCTCCGGACACGCCGCCAAAGGCGACTTCCGCCTTTTTGCCTGGAACCGAACCAAGGAAACGCTTGAGCGACTTGCAGCGGCTGGTCTGCCCGTTGCCGCATGCTCCACGCCCCAGGAACTGGCAAAACATGCGGACATGATTTTTTTGTGCGTCAAACCGCCGCAAATCGCGGACATGACCGCCCTTGTCGCGCAGTCTTTTGCCGATGCAGGTAAGCGCAACGGCATACTCGTATCCATTGCGGCTGCAACCAGCCTTGAAGCCATGCGCAAAGCGGCCGGGAAAAAATGCTTTGTAACCAGGATCATGCCCACAACCACGTTAGCTGTCGGTCAAGGGCTTTTTGCCCTGGTCAACGACGGCACGATGCCGCAGGAAGTATGCAACCAGATACGCTCCATACTTCTGCTTATGGGCAATGTATATGAAATGTCTGAAGAAAAGCTGATGCTTTTCTCGGCTGCCGTAGGGTGCGCTCCGGGATTCATCTTCCATCTTCTCCAGGGAATGGTGGACGGCGCCGTGGCGCTGGGCTTCCCCAGAGCGCAGGCCCATGAAATGGTGGTGGGAACGACTCTAGGCTGCGCACTGCTTGCCAGGGAAAGCGCTTTGTCGCTCAATGAACTTAGAGACCAGGTGACCTCGCCAGGCGGAATGACCATACAGGGCGTGGCCGTTCTTGAACGTACCGGCTGCCGCGGCCACATCATGGACGCTCTGGAAGCGGCATATCGTAAAGGCGTGCAATTGGATAAAAAATAACCGGACTGGGTCCGCCCTTATTTTTCACGGTGGCTTGACATTAAAAAGCAAGCCACCTTCTTTTTTGTATGACGCCTCCTGCATTCGTGCAGCGCCAGCGCCGCCTGTCCCTTTTTCCGCAACACTATGCGCAATTGGAATAAAACATCCAGACACTGGACAAAACCTTCATTACGGTTTATAATATACGATATTCAACTTGGGGGTGCCCTGGTTTCGACGGGGACGCAGAAACCGAAGTTGCAGGCCGAGGCGCCGCTGGCCTCGTAAAAAGCGGCAAAAAAAGTAATTGCCAAAGATTACGACTACGCTCTGGCTGCTTAATTGACGGCCACGCCCTGCTGATTGAGGCTCCATAAATCTGCATGGCGACACTTCATGGAGCTGGCGTCCGCAGCCCGTTTACCCGCTGCCGACGTGAGACTCAGGGAAAACTGGTTTGCGAAAGCCCGGCCGGGGGCCAGCTCGCAAATAAGACCATAATCCCGGCATAAGCCTGTAGATGCTTTGCGCGGAGCATTCTCGGACGCGGGTTCGATTCCCGCCACCTCCACCAAAGTAAGCTCCATAAAAGTCCGCTGAAGTCCACAGCACTTTGGCGGGCTTCGTTTTTTTGGCAATTGTCTGTCTGTTAATGGCCGCTAATGTCCGTTGACAGCCATATTTTTATTGGGGTTACTTTTAAAATGCCTAAAAATTTTATCTGATGAAACAGTATATTATATTAAATATTCGATAGACGCCACCTCATAAAGTCCCGTAAAGTTCAAAAAACCTTGCGGGACTTAGATTTTATGTGGCCTCCACTTTACATAATTCCATAAAATCACTCATTATGCCAACAAAGGACTGGCCAAGCAGTTTTACCGGCATATCACGCCTGCAAAAAAGCTGATGCAACTTTTGGGGGTGAGTCATACCCCTACAGTGACTTCCACCAAATAATGGCGCCTGGACTGGTCTTCATAAGGTTAACGGCAACAAATTTTCTAGCTCCTATGCGGCAGTGAACTTGCCGCGAATCTTTATAATCTCCTTCAAAAAAATAATAATGCTCTTCCTGATTCTCTTCAGCGGTTTTCGCATGATGAAAAAGAATTCTGGAGCCTGCGGAGGATATCGGTTCTCCATTGAAAATCATCTTTTCATCCTGTATCATTTTTACAGCAAAGGAATAAAGATAACCTTGGAATTTTTCCACTGTGTTCATTGCCCTGTCTATTATTCCATAAAATTCTTTTTGCTGAGTTTCTTCCTGTACCCCTTCTTCAATTTTGAGTTTCAGTTTGGTTTCCGCTTCTATTTTGGCAAGCTCTAAAGCCTTTGCCTTATCAGAATGCTGTCGAATGACTGTAGTGTTGACCTCCTCCCCGCCTGAAGTCGGGGGAAGATGTCAAAATCTAATACGC
>CALUUT010000063.1 GCA_944324045.1 uncultured Desulfovibrionaceae bacterium
CAACTGCGCAGAAAAGCCGTCATTGAGGTGCGGTATTAATTTTTTAAAAACGCCTGACCGCGCTGTACAGGCGTTTTTACTTGTGAAACGTGGCTACGGCGTATTCATTGCATAGGTCATAATGCTGCAAAGAGGCTGATTTGGATGGAGAATGCAACAGTTGACATAGGAACCCGGCTGCGTGAACTTCGTGAAAAAAAGGGGCTGTCTATTGGGGAAGTCGCGCAAAATATCAAGGTTCCGGCCAGAACTCTTTCTCTTATTGAAGACGGGCAGTTTGACGCGCTGCCGCATCCTGTCTATGCGCGAAGCTTTGTCAAAAGCTATGCGCGCGCGTTGGGTATGGACCCGGAAAAAGTTGACGCCGAACTTGATTCGCTTTTTGATATACAGCAGGAAATTGAACCCTCATCGGTATACACTCCAGTTGAAGAACCTTCCTCGTCCTTGAAGGGCTTTGTGCGCACGGTCGTTTTTGTTTGTATCGTGGCCGGGGCGGCATGGCTGATCTATGACAATGTGTTTAAGGGCAAGGAGCTTGGGGCGCTCACTGAAGATCTGGTGAGCCGGGGCAAGGCCCTTTTTTCTGACGAAAAAAAGAATAATTCCGAAGGGTCTTCCGTTGAATTTTCGTATGCGCCGGCCGGGGAAACAAGTCAGGAAAATGATTCCGTTCCAAACGAGATTACGGAAAAATTAAAAAAAGCAGAGGAACACGACGCCTCGCTTGATCAGGCGCCGCCTTTGCCCGATATGGGGTCGATTCCGGAAGCGTCCGCGCCTGCGGACTTCGCCGTCGCACCGCAGAGAAATGCGCCCATGGGAAGTGACCCATTGGAGGCAAACAGGCCTATTACAAGTCAACCCTCTTTACCCCCTTCGTTGCCCATTGCCGCCAGCCAGGTCGAGCAAAGCCCGGCCCCCGCGCCTGCGGAGCCGGAAGAGAACGAACCTCTTTTGGAGTCTCTTCCCCCGCGAAGCGATGCCGGTCATGAGGTCGTCGTCTCCGCAAACACGGCGGATTGCTGGATACGCGCGACAGGTCCCGGAATGGAGAAAAAGGATATTTTGTTGCGTAAGGGACAATCTGTGACGTTGCCGTATGATCAGGAGCTGACGCTGCGGCTGGGCAATATTTTTGGCGTGACCATCATGCATGATGGTCAGGAGGTTCCATACTCCAAAGAAGGCGCTCCGGTGCGGACATTGAATTTTCCCCTGTGAGGCTTTGACGGATGCCGCATGACAAGGGGAAAAACGGATTCAAGGCGCGCGCTTTTGCGCGCCTGATTTTCTGGATATGGAATTCACAGATACTATTGTGATTCTGCGCGTGGGCAAATTTCGCGAGGCGGATATATGGGTTCGTTTTTTGTCGCCCACTTTGGGAGTCGCTTCCGCGTTCGCTTTTGGAGCAAGCCGCAGCCGCCGTCGATTTCCCGGTTGCCTTGACGCCTTGAATGAAGTTTTGGCGCGCATAAAGCGCACAAGGGACGGAAGCTGCCTGAATTTGGAGGAAGGAACGCTTCTCAACGGTCCCAGACGATTGCGGGTTGACTGGCGGCGTCTTGGTCTGGCTGCCAATTGCATGAAATTCATAGAAGCTTTCGGCATAGGGCAAGACGGAGCCGCCAAAGCCTACGCGCTTTGTAAAGAAGTTTTGGCGGCGCTTGAGGAAGCGGGTTCGGTTTCGTGTCATTTCCCGCTTTTTTTTCGTCTGCGGCTTGCGTCAGAGCAGGGATACGCCCCTGAACTTGACGCATGTCAGCTTTGTGGGCGTCCATTGGCCGGGCGCGGCGGTTTTTTTCAGGTACAAAGCGGCGGAATGCGTTGCTCAACCTGTCCGTCGGGCGGTTTTTGCGTGACAATGGGAGCGGAAGCGCTTGAACTTTTACGGATTATAAAAGAAAAAACGCCCCTGGCATGGCCGCATGAATTTTCCGGAAGACAGGTCCGGGAACAATGCGCCAGAGCTGTGGAGGGGTTCATACAGTATCATGTCGGCCTTGTGTGGGAACATGGATATTTTCGTCGCGTTTGACGGACAGTTTCATTATCTGCGAGGGAATTCATGTATTTTCAGGATATTATTTTGACATTACAGCAATTTTGGGCGCGCCGGGGCTGCGTTCTTCAGCAGCCCATGGATGAGTGTTGCGGCGCGGGAACATTCCACCCCGCGACTTTTTTGCGCGCTATCGGACCGGAACCCTGGAAGGCCGCATATGTGCAGCCTTCACGCCGTCCCAAAGACGGACGCTATGGCGATAATCCCAACAGATTGCAGCATTATTTTCAATTTCAGGTCATTTTGAAGCCCTCGCCCGACGACGTTTTGGAGCAGTATCTGGACTCTTTGAAAGCGATTGGCATTGATCAGGCCGAGCATGATATCCGTTTTGTCGAAGATGACTGGGAGTCGCCGACGCTTGGCGCCTGGGGCCTTGGCTGGGAAGTGTGGCTTAACGGCATGGAGGTGACGCAGTTCACCTATTTTCAGCAGGTCGGCGGGCTTGATCTTCCGCTGGTGAGCGCTGAGATAACATATGGTCTTGAACGGTTGGCCATGTATCTTCAGCGTAAGGACTCCGTATATGATCTGGAATGGAATGAACATATAAAATATGGGGATCTGTATCACAGAAACGAAGTGGAGCAGTCCCGGTATAATTTTGAGCGTTCGGATGAGAGGATGCTGCTGACGCATTTTGCGGATTATGAGCGGGAGTGCCGCAGGCTTTGCGAGGAAGGGCTTTTATGGCCCGCGTATGACTATGCCATGAAGTGCTCGCATACGTTCAATCTTTTGGATGCGCGAGGCGCCATTTCCATAACCGAGCGCACGGCGTATATTGCGCGCGTGCGTATGCTTGCATCCGCTGTCGCCCGCTTGTACGCGTCGCAAAGGGAGAGCATGGGATACCCTCTCAAGCGTTGACGGACTCTGTCTGACCGGAAAATCACATCTGGCATCTATTTTGGAGTTTTGCCCATGGCATCCTATCTTTTGGAACTTGGAACAGAGGAAATACCGGCGCGTTTTCAGTCGGATATCAGGAATGAATTTCTTCAGCGCATGAAGCGCTCCCTTGAAGAGGCGGATATTGAGTATGGCGGCCTGAGCGTGGATATCACTCCGCGTCGCGTGGCGCTTTTTATTTCCGAGATTGCGTTGCGGCAACGCGTCCGTGAGGAACTTGTAACCGGCCCGCCGGCCCGCATCGCCTTTGATGCGCATGGAGAGCCTACGCCCGCGGCATTGGGGTTTGCGCGGACTCAGGGCGTCGATATAAGCCAGACATTCAAGCTTGAAACGGAAAAAGGGCCGTATCTTGCCGTAAAAAAAACGGTCGGCGGGGAGCCTGTGAGCCGGATATTGGCTTCTGTTTGTCCAGCGGTCATAAGCGCTTTGCCGTTTCCAAAGCGCATGCGCTGGGGGGATGGAGAGTTTAGCTTTGTCCGTCCATTGCGCTGGATTGTGTCGCTGCTTGATGACGCAGTGCTTTCGTTCACAGTGGGAAAGGTGGCCGCGGGGAATATCAGCCGCGGCCATCGGGTTCACGGAGCGCCGCAGATCGTCATTCCGCGCGCTGACCAGTATTTCGCGGTCATGGAGCGCGAGTCCGGCGTATGCCTTTCCGCGGAAAAACGGAAACGCGCCATAGTGGACAAAGGCAATTGCCTGGCTGAGTCAGTAAAGGGCGCGGTGATCTGGAAAGAAGGGCTGCTTGATGAAGTCGTCGGACTGGTGGAACATCCGCATACCATTATGGGCAATATTGACGAAACCTTTTTGGAGCTTCCGCGGGAAGTCATGCTGACGAGCATGGAGGCGCATCAGAAAAGTTTCGGCATAGAGGGATGCGACGGAAAACTGTCTCCGTATTTTCTGACGGTTCTGAACATTTCTCCCAAAGATGAGGCCCTGGTGCGGATAGGCTGGGAGAGGGTCTTACGAGCGCGTCTTGAAGACGCCCGTTTCTTCTGGAAAACGGATCTGCAAACATCATTGGATGATTGGCTTGCGCGTCTTGATTCCGTTATTTTTCTTGCCGGGCTTGGCAGCATGGGGGATAAAACCCGCCGTCTGGAAAAACTGTGCGCCTGGATTGCCGCCAAAACCGGATTTGACATTCCTGAAGACGCCATGCGGGCAGGACGGCTGTCCAAGGCGGATCTGGTTTCAGGCATGGTTGGGGAATTTGATACGCTTCAGGGAATTATGGGCGGCATTTACGCCGCCCGAAAGGGCGAAAGCCTGTATGTTGCGGATGCTTTGCGCGAGCAATATCTTCCGGCTGGTCCTGAATCGCCTCTGCCCGCGACGCTTCTTGGCGCGATTCTTTCCGTTGCGGACAAGGCGGACACGCTTGCGGGTTGTTTCGGTTTGAACATGATTCCGACAGGCGCGGCCGATCCGTTCGCTTTGCGCCGGTGCGCGCTGGGAATCATCCGGATTATGGTTGAATACGCGTTTCAGTTTGATGTGGAAGAATTGTTTGCCAAGGCGCAGTCTCTGTATGGGGATGCGCAATGGAAAATTCCGGTCGGGGACGCCTTGGGGCGCCTCATGGAATTTTATACCCTTCGCGCCAAAAATTTTCTGGTTTCAAAGGGTTTTGAGACGTTGCTTGTGGAAGCGGCGTGCGGAAAGGAGTGCAGAAACATTTGGCTCACGAATATACGCATCGGCGCCTTGTCCGCATTCGCGCGCACTCCGGACTTCAATCGTTCCGTGCTGACGTTCAAGCGCGCGGCCAACATTATTCGAAAGCAGGGCGCCGAGGCCGGGGCGGCGCTGTCCGGGCGTTATGACAAGACGCTTCTGCAGGAACCGGCGGAAGCGGCCCTGGCCGACAAGCTTGAGGAAATAGGTCCTGTTTTTGATGCATTATGGGAAAAGCATGATTTTACTTCTCTGTTTGCGCTTCTTGGAGCATTGCGGCCAAGCGTCGATGCCTTTTTTGAAAATGTCATGGTCATGTGCGAAGAGCCGGAGCTTCGGTTCAATCGGCTGAATCTGCTTCAGGCTTTGGTCAGCAAGCTGTGCCTTCTGGCGGACTTTAACGCTTTGCAGGTGTAACGCCGCCGGCGTTCTGTTTTGTTTGTTCTAAAGCGGATAATCCCTTGACATGGCGGCGGCGTCGGACTATCTTTCCGCCTGACCGTGTTCCGGTATGGCAATGCAGGCTCGCGGCTGGGCTTGCCGGCATAATTGATAAAGCGAATTTGTTGGAGGAATCCTTTGGCTAATCATAAATCTGCCATTAAAAGGCATAAGCAGAGCCTTGTCAACGCCGCGCGGAATCGTGCGGTGAAGACGCGCATCAAGAATGTGGTGAAGGCTGTCCGGGTCGCTTTGCAGGAAAAAAACAAGGAAATGGCGTCTTCCGCTTTGGCGACCGCTACGTCCGTTCTGGATAAGGCTGCGTGCAAGGGCGTTATTCATCGCCGTAATGCCGCCCGTCGTATTTCGCGCCTTGCCCGCTTCGTAAATGAGTTGTGAGCAATATTTTTTTGGTATGAAAAAGCCCGCCTGAAGCGGGCTTTTTTTGTTTTGAAATATCCTTTATACTTCTTTTGCTTTTTTTGCGACAGATGTTCGCCATTAAAATTATTATCTTAAAATCTACTGGTTCGGGAACAGCATATGGGATTTTTTCGCCGTGAAACATATGTCGAGCGTCAACGGGTGATTATCGTGGGGGCGGGAGAAGTCGGATATAATATTGCCCGCCGTTTGGTTGCTGAAAACAGGGATGTGGTGGTGATTGACCGCAATCCCGAATCATTGCGCAGGATAACAGATAGCATTGACGCCCAGACGATTGTCGGGTCGGGAGCGACTCCTTCAGTATTGCGGGAAGCCGGAGTGGAAGAAGCCGAGATACTGCTTGCTGTGACCGATAGCGATGAAATCAATATTATCTCCTGTCTGTTTGCCTCCCAGATTTCTCCTGCAACCAAAAAAGTCGCAAGAATTCGAAATCTTGAATATTCCATGCATCAGGAAGACTTTCTGCAGAAAATTTTGGGCATCCAGACGTTGATTAACCCGGAAGTGGAGGTTGTTCAAACTATTGAGCATATGCTGACTGTCCCGGGTGCGGTGGAGTATAATGAATTTGCGGGCGGCCAGGTCAAAATGGTGGGCATAAAGGTGGAAAAGGGGCCTCTGGTCGGCGAGCCGTTGTATAAATTCAGAGAAATAGCCAAGGACGAAGGCATCATTGTGGCTGCCATAGTCAGGGCCGAAGAGCTGCTTATCCCTTCGGGACGCAACGACATTCAGACAAATGACCTGGTGTATTTCGTCTGCAAGGAAGAGAGCCTTCCGCGCGTCCGGGAAATTACTCAAAGCTATATACGCCCGGTGCATGACGTATGCATTGTGGGCTGCGGCAATATCGGGCTTCAACTTGCACGCAAGCTGGAGGCCAAAGGCATGTATCTGAAAATTGTTGAAATCAGCGAAACCCGCTGCGAAGTGCTGGCCGATGCTTTGAATAACGCCTTGATTCTGCATGGCGACGGCACAGACATTGATCTTATGCGTCAGGAAAATGTGGGGACCATGGATATTGTCGTGGCGCTGACCGGAAATGAGGAGGTGAATATCCTTTCCTGCCTTCTTGCGAAATCTCTGGGAACGGCGCGGGCCGTCATCCGGGTCAATAATATGTCCTATCAGTCTCTGGTGCGGAACATCGGCATCGAGCACAGCGTCAGTCCGCGCATTTCCGCGGTCAACAGCATTCTCCGGCACATTCGTAAAGGCAAGGTGCTTTCATCAGTGGCTATCATGGACGACGAAGCGGAAGTTATGGAGGTCGTCGCCCAGGAGGATTCGGCTGTCGTAGGGCTGCCGTTGCGTGAATTGGGGCTTCCAAATGGCGTGCTCATGCTTGCCGTCGTCAGGAATCATGAGGTCGCCATTCCCACAGGCGACACCGTCATCAAGCCTGATGACAGAGTTATTCTTTTCACGACCAGACGTTCGCTGAACAGGGTAGAGAATTTTCTTACGGTTTCTAAGCGGGCGTAACCGGAGTTTTTTGTGCGGCTACAGTCTATATTTTCCGTAATGGGCGTTATTGTCGCCTGTGTTGGGGTTTCGCTGCTTATGCCCATCGGTTGGTCGATGTATTACGATGATGGGATGCTTTCGCGGCTTTGTCTTGCCATGATTCTCATCATTGGCGTGGGGCTGGCTGTATTCTTTCTTTTCCGAAGCAAAGACAGGACCACTCTGACACACAGAGAAGGTATGGCGGCGGTCGGACTGAGTTGGTTTCTTATAGGGTTTGCGGTGTCGCTTCCGTTTATGCTGTGCGGCAATTTTAATTCCTTTGCGGACGCTTTTTTTGAGTCCGTATCTGGAATCACGACAACGGGGGCCACTGTTTTAGGGGATGTGGAGGCATTGCCGAAAAGCATTTTGATGTGGCGCGCCCTGTCGCAATGGCTTGGAGGTATGGGCATTATTGTGCTGTCACTGGCCATTTTGCCTTTTCTTGGCGTAGGGGGAATGCAGCTTTACAAGGCGGAAGTGACCGGACCATTTCGGGATAAGTTAAAGCCGCGCATAAAAGATACGGCTTCCATACTTTGGAAAGTGTATCTTTTTTTAACAATTCTTATGATAATTCTTTTGCTGCTGGGCGGCATGGACCTTTTTAATGCCTTGTGCCATGCCTTTGCGGCCCTCGCCACCGGGGGCTTTTCCACATGGAACAATTCTGTGGCCCATTATTCAAGCCCCTATATACAATGGGTCATTATTATCTTCATGTTTCTTGGCGGAACGAGTTTTTCCCTGCATTATGCCTGCTTTAAAGGCGATTATCGCATATATTTCAAAAATCCTGAATTTCGTTTTTATCTGGGGGTGGTTGTTTTCGCCTCTTTGACCATCGCCTTTGGGCTGTATGGAACGCAGTACGCACAGATAGAGTCGTCCATTCGCGCGGCCACGTTTCAGGTGGTCAGTCTCATGACCACAACAGGGTTTGCCAGCGCAAACTATGAGTTGTGGAGTTTTTACGCTCAAGCTCTTCTGGTTCTTTTGCTTTTTATCGGCGGCTCCGGCGGCTCAACGGCCGGCGGATTGAAGTGCATGCGCATTGTATTGCTTATAAAATATATTTATCATGAAATTTATAAACTTGTGCACCCCCGCGCCGTGCGGCATGTAAAAATGGGGAATGAGCCGGTTTCTTCGGATGTATTGTCGGCGGTCAGCGCCTTTTGCCTTTTGTATCTGGGAATTTTCGTCATAGCGTCTCTTCTTCTCACGGCGTTGGGAATCGACTTGGCTACGTCGTTTACGGCAGTGGCCACGTGCATGGGCAATGTCGGGCCGGGGCTGGGCCGCATTGGTCCCGTGGAAAACTTTGGCAGCCTGCCGGCCCTGTCCAAGTGGATTTTATCCGTGTGCATGTTGATCGGCCGTCTTGAGATTTATACGGTTTTGCTGCTTTTTATTCCGGAATTCTGGCGCAAATAATTCTTTGGGGCATCAATGTCGGACAGCGTATTTCACATTAATACGGAGTATCGGCCGCAAGGCGACCAGCCTGAGGCGATTGCTCAGCTTGTGGACAATTTGGCCCTGGGCGTCAAAGATCAGGTCTTGCTTGGCGTCACAGGATCGGGAAAAACCTTTACCATGGCCCAGACCATTGCGCGGAGCAATCGGCCTGCGCTGATTCTTGCGCCGAACAAAACCCTGGCCGCTCAGTTATATAATGAATTTAAAGGACTCTTTCCCAAAAACGCTGTTGAATACTTTGTCTCCTACTATGATTATTATCAGCCGGAAGCATATGTTCCATCTTCCGATACCTATATAGAAAAAGATTCTTCCATTAACGACAACATTGACAAACTCCGCCATGCGGCGACTCACGCTCTTTTGACGCGGCGCGACGTTATCATCATCGCCAGCGTGTCGTGCATTTACGGACTGGGTTCTCCGGAATATTACGCCAAAATGATGATACCTGTTGAAACTGGGCAGAACATGAGCATGGATTCTCTTATGAGTCGCCTGGTCGAAGTGCAATATGAGCGCAATGACATGGACTTTCATCGCGGAACCTTTCGGGTCCGTGGGGATGTTCTTGAGATTATTCCCGCCTATCACCATGAACGGGCGTTACGCATCGCTTTTTTTGGAGATGAGATCGAAAGCATGAGCGAAATTGATCCTCTGACCGGCGATACGTTGGGCGGCATTGTCAAAACGGTCATTTATCCTGCAAGCCATTACGTTTCCGACAGGGACAATCTTGTTCGCGCCATGGATGACATACGCGAGGAGTTGCGCGAGCGGCTTATTTATTTCAAAGAAAACAACCGCCTTGTGGAGGCCCAGCGCCTTGAACAGCGCACGTTGCTTGATCTCGAAATGATGGAAGAAATGGGATACTGCAACGGGATTGAAAATTACTCCAGGCATCTGGACGGCCGAAGAGAACATGAGCCGCCGGCAACGCTGCTTGATTATTTTCCAAAAGATTTCATTTTGTTTGTGGATGAGTCGCATATAACCATTCCGCAGGTCGGCGGCATGTTCAAAGGAGATCGCTCGCGTAAGGAAACTTTGGTGCATTACGGGTTCAGACTGCCGTCCGCCCTGGACAACAGGCCGCTTGAATTTAAGGAGTTTCTCGAGCGCATCGGGCAGACGATTTTTGTTTCCGCCACGCCTGGCCCGTGGGAACTGGAGCGAGCGCAAGGGCTGGTTGTTGAGCAGATCATCCGTCCCACAGGACTGGTTGATCCTATTGTGGAGGTACGGCCCACAAAGGGGCAGATTGAAGATTTGATGGCGGAATGCCGCAGGGAGTCAAAAGCCGGGTTCAGGGCGCTGGTGACGACGCTCACCAAACGCATGGCGGAAGATCTGACGGATTATCTGAACAACATGGGAGTCCGCGCCCGGTATCTGCATTCGGATATTGATACCATGGAACGAATGTCCATAATCCAGTCTTTGCGCCGAGGCGAGTTTGACGTTCTTGTAGGAATTAATTTGCTGCGCGAAGGGCTTGATATTCCTGAAGTCGCCTTGGTCGCCATTCTGGATGCCGATAAAGAAGGTTTTTTGCGTTCCACCGGCTCATTGATTCAGACGTTTGGGCGCGCCGCCAGAAATGCGGGGGGCCGGGTTTTGCTGTATGCCGATGCCGTGACCCGGTCCATGAAGGCGGCGATGGAGGAAACCGCACGCAGACGCCAGCGGCAATGCGCATTCAATAAGGAACACAATATTACGCCGACGACGATTATCAAGAATTTGCATACAACGTTTGATGCGCTTTGCGCACAGGCCGCGGAGCAGGACAGCCGCAAGGGCCGTAAATCAGGCTCGCGGCAAACCATGTCCAAGAAAGAGGCGCTTTTGGAGTCCATGCCCACGGATTCGGAAAGTCTTGGGCTGTTAATTCAACAGCTTGAACGTAATATGCGCGATGCGGCCAAGGAGCTGGAATTTGAAAAAGCCGCGGAATTGCGAGATCGCATTCGTGCGCTTCGAGAACAGATGCTGCGTCTTTAACGTATGCGGCTATTTTAACAATATAGGAACATTGCATGACTCTTGTGCCGGAAGACGTTCGTACAAAAGCAAAAACTCTGCGCGCGGAAATAGAATATCATGGCTATCGTTACTATGTGTTGGATGACCCGGTTATCAGCGACGCTGAATACGATGCGCTGTTTCGCAAGCTACAGGATTTGGAGGAAGAATGGCCTGAGTTGAAAGATGAGACGTCGCCAACCATGCGCGTGGGGGGCGCTGTTTTATCCGAGCTGCGCTCATATCCGCACAGCGAGCGGATGTACAGCCTGGACAACGCCTTTTCCGCCGGGGATTTGCAGGATTTTTTATCGCGGGCGATTCGTCAGGAGCCTTCCGCGGCGTATGCGTCGTTTTGGCTTGAACCTAAAATGGATGGTCTGGCGGTTGAGCTGATTTATGAACGAAAAAAGCTCGTTATGGCCTTGACGCGCGGCGATGGCGAAATCGGGGAAGATGTGACGCACAACCTCAGGACAGTCAGGAACGTCCCGCTTGAGTTGAAAGGGGATGAGCTTTTCGCCGGCCGTCTGGAAGTGCGTGGGGAAGTGGTGATCAAGCGTAAGGACTTTGAAAAATTTAATGCCCTGCAGGGCGCCAGGGGAAACAAGCTCTTTGCCAATCCGCGCAACGCGGCGGCAGGCTCTGTCCGTCAACTGGACTCCACAATAGCGGCTAGAAGACCTTTGCGTTTTTATGCATATGGCATTGCGCGCGCGCCGCAAGAGTGCGGCTGGAAAACACAGCAAGCGTGTATGCTGGCCCTGGAAAAAATGGGTTTTTCACTTGCTCCGGATGCGAAACTGGCTGCATCGATGGATGAAGCCGTTCAATATTATGAAAGCATGAGTATAAAACGCGCCGAATTGCCGTTTGATATCGACGGCGTGGTCGTTAAAATTGATGATCTGGGATTGCAGGAAAAACTTGGGTATACGGCGCGCGCGCCGCGTTGGGCCATAGCTGTGAAGTTTCCCGCCATTCAGGCGCGAACCAGGCTTCTGGGCATAGAGGTGCAGGTGGGACGTACCGGCGTGCTTACGCCGGTGGCCATACTGGAGCCTGTTTCCGTGGGCGGCGTGACTGTGTCGCGCGCCACCTTGCATAACGAAGAGGAAGTACGCGCCAAGGGGCTTAAAGTCGGAGACCTGGTTCTTGTGCAAAGAGCGGGGGACGTGATTCCTGAAGTCGTCAGGCCGCTGGTCGAGGAACGAAACGGACGCGAGGAAGAATTTGTTTTTCCGGACCATTGCCCGGCGTGCGGCAGCCGCGTCTACAGGGAGCCTGGAGAAGTGGCCTGGCGTTGTGAAAATAAGCTGTGCCCTGCCGTTGTTCGGGAATCCATCATTCATTTTGCGTCAAAATCCGGTCTGGACATTCAGGGCATAGGGAAACGCTGGATCGAGCAGCTTGTGGACAAAGGCATGGTCCGGCGTTTTTCAGACCTTTTTCGTCTCACTGAGCTCGATTTGCGCGGTTTTGAGCGTATGGGGCCAAAACTTGCCGCCAATATGATCGAGGCGTTGCGTGCGGCGCGCGAGACCGCGACCCTTCCAAAGTTGCTGTGCGCTCTTGGCATACGCCATGTGGGCGAACAAACCGCGCGCACTTTGGCGGCGCGATATGCGGATATTGACGAGCTTGCGGCTGCCGCGCCTGAAGAGCTTACGGCGCTTCCCGATATTGGCCCGGAAGTTGCGGCCGCCATTCGCGCTTTTTTCGACAGCGACGCCAACAGGGCAGAAGTCGCGGCTTTGAAAGAGCTTGGTCTCTGGCCTGTCCAGCCACATATCAAAAACAATGCCGCCGTATCCGGTCCCTTTGCCGGAAAGCGCATTATTTTCACGGGGACGCTTACAAAGTGGTCGCGTTCCGAAGCGGAAGCCCTTGCTGAAAGGTTGGGGGCCGCCATAGCCAAATCCGTTTCGCGCAAGGTGGATATCGTTGTTGCGGGTGAAAATGCGGGCAGCAAACTGGCCAAGGCCAAAGAGCTTGGGTTGACGATTTTCGATGAAAATGCGTTTGCCGATATATTGAAAGCTGTATCTGTTCAGGATACTGCTGAAGGCACGGAAAAAGCGCGGGATGCTCAGTTACGGTTATTTTCCGACTGACTAAATTCAGGCGTTTTTTACGGAACAGGGATCATGCGGAATAATCCTTTTTGGATGGACAAAAAACGTTACACAGCGGATTGCACCATTTCACCCTGATATAAAAAGCGAGCATGCCCATGTCACAACCCACTTCCATTATCGTACTTGGCGCAGGCGGCAGAATGGGAAGCATTATTGCCCGGCTGGCGCAGGAAAGCCCTCTTTTCAAGCTTGTTGCGGTGGTTGAACGTCCGGATCGGGAAGCAAGCATCGCCTCATGGGATTGCATTCATGGAACCAATGTCAAAGATGTGCTGCCGCAGGCGCCTGGAGCGGTCATCATTGATTTTACATCGCCGGATGCCACTATGGCGGTCGCGCGCGTCAATGTGGCATACGGCAATCCTCATGTGATTGGAACAACCGGACTGACTGAAGGGCAAAAGCTTGAGTTGGCGAACCTGGCCCAGAAAGCGCCCATGTTCTGGTCTCCCAATATGAGCGTTGGGATCAATGTCCTGCTCAGGGTGTTGCCGGAGCTGGTTCGTCTGCTGGGCGATCAATATGACCTTGAAATGGTGGAACTGCATCATAAGCATAAAAAAGACGCACCAAGCGGCACGGCGTTGCGGCTTGCCGAATGTCTTGCGGAGGCGAAGGGCTGGAAGCTTAGAGATGTGGGACGCTATGAACGGGAAGGCATAATTGGAGAGCGCGCCCATGAGGAAATAGGGGTGCAGACCATTCGCGGCGGCGATGTCGTCGGCGTGCATACTGTCTATTGCCTTGGACCGGGGGAACGCCTGGAGATAACCCATCAGGCTCACTCGCGGGAAAATTTCGCCCAAGGGGCTCTGCGGGCCGCAGGCTGGCTTGCCGGTAAAAAACCTGGCCGGCTATACAGTATGCTTGACATATTGTAGGCTGAAGCGTTTCAAACGCCAGACGCGCCAGAAAAGCAATAAGGCAGCAAAGCCCTTCAGGGCTTTGCGCTTGGAAGGGGTGTGTATCCCCTCCCAAGCTTCCGCTCATCTGATAACCCCGTCCTGAAGGGCGGGGTGGGGTTATATGGCCTTCCGGCCGGGGTCTCAAACCGCAGAGGAAATAGATGAACCGCAAGATTACAGTTGCGGACTGCGTTTCATGGAAAAAGGCCATTCCGGCATGAATGGAGATATGATTAAAAGCAATTAAGACTAAAGCAGGTATTCATGAAAATCGCTTTGCTGCAAGGACGCTATGTAACGGGAAAGGTGCGCGAAAACGCGCGTCGCCTTGTGGAGAGAACGCTGGAAGCCACGCGCGCAGGCGCGCTGTTGTGCGTGGCGCCGGAGCTGGCGCTTAGCGGCCCCAATCCCCGCGATTTGCTCTTAACGCCGGATTTTGTGACAGAGTGTTATACAGTGTTGCAGGATATGGCGGCGGAATTGGCGTCCATGGATCAGAGCGATATGACCAATTACATTGTGGGCGGACCGGCATTGCTTCTTGGAGCGCCGGTCCCGAATCCTGCTCCTCTGGGGCAGCCGGTGCATAATTGCGCTGTTTTGCTGCATGAGGGAAAGGTTCGCATCGTTTCGCGCAAGGTGCTGCTCTCGCACCATGACGGTCTTCAGGAACGGCGGTATTTTGAACGCGGAATGCATTCAGGAACCCTTGATTTTTCAGGTTGGCGCTTTGCGGTGTTTATGGCTGAAGATATGTCGAACATGCCTGATTTCGGCGCAGGGCGCAGGCTTAACGACCACAATCCTGTGGCGGAGTGCATGGCGGGCGGAGCGGATGCAATGATTTGTTTAAGTTCGCTGTTTTATTCGCCAAAGGCAGCGGCCCGGCAGGAAAATCTTCTGGCTGCGGCATCGTCGTTTTACAGGGTTCCGGTTTTATATGTGAACCATTCCGGCGGTTGCGGGGCCCGGGTGTTTACCGGGAGCAGTCTGGCCTATGGACCGGATGGGGCGCTTTTTGCACGGTCGCGGCCGTTTAAGGAAGATACGCTTTTTGTCAACATAGCTACAATGAAGAGCACTGTGGCTGTAGCGTGTATGGACTTGGAAAGACTGTGGAACTGTCTGGTTGCTGGACTTAAGGATTATGCCGCGGATGCCAACCAGCATTCAGCCATAGTGGGGATATCGGGCGGCATGGATTCATCGCTTGTTGCAGCCTTGGCGGTTGAAGCGTTTGGCCCGGATAATGTGCTGGGCCTTATCATGCCCTCGCCCTACAGCAGCGGGGAAAGCGAAGCGGATGCGACGGCGCTGGCGCGTAACCTTGGAATACAGACGTATCGCATTCCAATCGCTGCGCTCATGCATGCCTATGAGCAAAGTTTGACGGACGCTTTTTCCGGTCCGCCCGCAGGCGTGACGGAAGAGAATATTCAGGCGCGGATTCGTGGAAATATTTTAATGGCCTTTTCAAACAAATTTGGCGGTTTGGTTCTTTGCACAGGCAATAAGTCTGAAAGCGCCATGGGGTATTGCACGCTGTATGGGGATGCCGTGGGGGCGCTCGCGCCTATCGGCGATATATATAAAACCCGCACGTATGCTTTGGCGGAATATTGCAATCAGAAATATAACCGGGAAATTATTCCCCGCACTGTTTTTGTAAAGGCGCCTTCCGCCGAGTTGCGGCCAGGGCAAAAAGATTCGGATTCTTTGCCGCCATATGATGTTCTGGACGCTGTTCTCGAAAAATTGATTGAGGGAAATATGAGGCCTCGCGATATCGTGGCGCAGGGCGCGGACAAAGCGACTGTCGAACGCGTTGTTCGCCTGCTTTTTGCGGCAGAGTTCAAACGGGAGCAAATGCCTTTTGCCATTCAGGTCTCAGATCGTCCCTTTGGCGCGGGCTGGCATATGCCGGTCAACACTCTGTGGGAGGATTGAGCTGTTTTACACATGAAAATGCGGCATACGGATGTTTTCTTTTGAAGAAAGATACGGTTTTTTGCATATGACTTTGGCGACGCCATAATGTTATGAACGGACTCCGCCGATGAAATCGGTGGAGTTTTTTTGCATGGATTGAGGGGCATGTCTCAAACATATTGTCCATGTCGCGTAAATTTTAGCATATCGGGATTGCAGGTAAACAGCAACATCAAGCTCCACGTCATAGTATATGAAGAAATATGTTGTCTTGCTCTTTCTTGTGCTGCTTTTGGTCATGCCGCCAACTATTTCACTACTATGGAAAGATTTTCAGGACAGCTTGTCGCCCAAAAAGATGGTTTGGACGCAGCGATCGCTTGTTTTGCTGGATAATGAAGGCTTTGATCAGCCTGAGGATATTGTGGATGCTGAGGAACGTTTAAGAAGGAAGATTATTCCTTTTTGGAGTATGAATGAAGCCATTGTTGCTACTCCATATCAATATGTAAAATACAGCAAAGGATATCAAACGCGCGCTGTTGTCGATTTCACTGAAGGCAAAGTCATCATTGAAACAGTGGACCAGGGCAATCCAGTCCAGGCGCTGCGTGAATGCGCTTTTGAAACGTTGCTGACTCCCGCGTCCAAAGATATCGATTTGTATTCCGACAAACCCTGTCCTCAGGATGGAGAACCCTTTTTATATGGTCAGATTCAGGATGAAAAGGGGCGCTTCATGCGATTTGGCGGACGTGTTTCGAACTATGTTGATGATGTGATGAAAAAAGGAATTCAGGAACGTGAAATAACGGTAAACGGCATACCAAGAACTGTACGTGGAGTAAGCATGTCCATGACGGACAGTCATATGATGCGGCGGGCTAAAAAATATCTGCCGCTCATGCGGCAATATTCACAGCGGTTTGGCGTTCCCACGAGGCTTCTTTTGGCTGTTGCGCATGTGGAAAGCTCTTTTAATCCTTTTGCAGTCAGCAGCGCTTCCGCTTATGGAATCATGCAGGTCGTTCCATCCAGCGCGGGAGAGGAAGTGCATCGTTTTTTGCGCGGCAAACAGGGAAAGCCGGACAGAGCTTTTTTGTTCAACCCCGACAGCAATATAAAGTATGGCGCCGCATATCTGCATATTCTTCATAAAAAATATTTTTCAGGAGTAACGAACGCCGTTTCACGAGAATTGTGTTCCATTGCGGCATATAACGGCGGACCTGGCGCCGTGCTTAGAACTTTTGGACGGACTCCTGACGAATCATGCCGCGCGATTAACGGCATGGACCCCAAAATGCTTTACAGGCACCTTATTCAAAGACTGCCAAGCGCTGAAACACGTCGGTACGTGATGAAGGTCGTTACGGCAATGAAAGAATATAAAAATATCATATAGGAAATATCTGTTGTCTTTCCCCATGTTATGGGCTAGATACCCGAACATGTGCATATATGCTTTTTATATCAGCATAAAATAGGAAATGGAGAGTATATGAAAAAGTGCATTATTTTTTCGGCATTTATACTGAGTTTGGCCATTGCGGCCGGATGCGACAAGCCGCAGGATACCAAGGCTGTGGCCATAGTGAATATCAGCCAGGTTTTTCAAGAAAGCGAAGCCGCCAAAGCCGGCATGAAGTATCTTGAAGACATAGGCGATGAGATGCAGAAAGAATTCCTTGCGCTTCAGCAGGATTTGGAAAAGGATCCAAACAACGCCGAGAAAGAAAAAAAGTTTAATGAATCCCTGACGGCGTTCCAGGGACGCCTTAACGCCGAACAGCAACAGGTGCTTACAAGAATAAATGATACGTTTCAGCAGGTCACTGATGCGTATCGCGAGAAGAATAACATTGCGGTCATCCTTCGATCAGATCAGGTCGTATCTATGGATGCCGCATATGATGTGACGAACGACATTGTCAAGGAAATGAACAAATTGGAGTTGACCTTCACGCCCATTACGCCGGCGGATGCAAAGAAGGATGCTTCTGCTGAGTCTGGGGCTGATAGCGGAAAAACGAAAGACCAGGCTGCTTCCGATGCCGCGCAGGCTCAGCCGGAATCTGCCGCGGATGCCTCTTCGCAGGCATCCGATGCGGAGAAGAAAACTTCTGACGGCAAAGCGGAACAAAAAGAAAAGGCTTCCGCGTCCGACGCAAAGCCCGCTAAAGCGCAGACCGAAAAGGCTGACGCAAAGAAGAAGTAACGAACACGAGCGTTATGATTTGCCGGCCTGCTGTTTCAGAGCATTCTGACAGCAGGCTTTTTTATCGTGATGCGTTTGCATGCCGCACCGTGAGCTGTTTTTCGGGCATATTTTGAGGAGAAAGTCCGCATGCATATATTTTGACAAATTCAAGCTATGCCGGTACACATATTTTTTTAAACAGCGGTTTTAGCCAAGCGATGTGCAGTATATGGAATTAGCGACGCTCATTCTGATTTTAGGCATAGTTGCGGGTTTTTTGATGGCGTTCAGCCTTGGAGCCAATGATGTCGCAAACTCTATGGCGGCGGCGGTCGGTTCAAAGGCCATTACCCTTCGACAAGCGGTTATTATCGCAAGCCTGCTTAATTTTATCGGCGCCGTATTTTTGGGAGCGCATGTCGCAGGAACCATAAGCAAGGGGATAATAAACTCTGATATGGTTCTTGATCAGAATATGCTGATGGTGGGCATGTTTTCGGCATTGTTGTCCTCAGGGTTATGGGTTTTGGTTGCGACGCTGACGGCGCTTCCGGTTTCATCGACTCATTCAATTGTAGGCAGCATCATCGGCTTTGGCTTGATTGCCGGCGGACCGGGAGTCATCAATTGGGGCAGTCTGGGGATGGTTGTTCTCTCCTGGCTTGTCTCTCCTTTTTTCGGCGCGCTGATAGCATATCTGGTATTCATCTTAATCCGCCGGTATATTCTATACGCCAAAGACGCGGTGGCGGCGGCTCTGCGCTGGGCGCCCGTGTGGATTGGTCTTACGCTCAACCTGATACTTTTGTCTTTTCTGTTTAAAACTCCGTATGGAGAAAGGCTTGATCTTTCCTGGCAGTTCGGCGTCGCCCTGGCTGTCGTCATCATGGTTGCATCCTTTTTGGTTTGCCGGCACATGCTTTCGCGACTGACTGGAGATCAAGGCAAACCGCTGGATAGGGTTGATGAATTGTTTCGCAGAATGCAGATGGGAACAGCATGTTATGTGGCTTTGTCGCAGGGAGCCAACGACGTGGCGAATGCAATAGGCCCTGTCGTAGCTATTTATACAATAGCTACGGATCAGAGCATGGCGCGGGGAATGGAAATCCCGGTATGGCTCCTTGTCATGGGGGGCTTGGGCATTGCATTGGGAATTGTGATTATGGGATATAAAGTCATGGGCACTGTTGGTGAAAAACTCACCAAAATGAATAATACTCGTGGATTTGCGGTCGCTTTTGGCTCCGCTACGACAGTGCTTATCGCCTCTAATATGGGAATGCCTGTTTCAACCACCCACGCCACTGTTGGGTCCGTTGTGGGAGTCGGGCTTGCGAGGGGTTTTGCCGCTGTTGATTTTCGCGTATTGCTGAAGATTGTAGCCTACTGGTTATTGACTGTTCCTGTCGCGGGTTTCAGCTGTATTGTGATTTTCAAATTGTTGCAATGGATTTTGTTGTAGCTAAACAAGGTTGGTTCTATGAGTCCCCGTATCCCATTTTTTGGAATGTTGTCCGTGCGTTCGCCAATGACTGGACTTCTTGAGCATTATGACCGCATTGCGCTTGGAATGCGTCTGATAGAGCAGGCCATAAAACGCTATATTACCGGTTGTTTGAACCAGTGCGGCTGTCTTGCGGACAGCGCCTGTTCCAAGGATTTTGCGACGCTTCTTCAGGAAGTGAACGAGGTTGAAGAGGAAGCGGATAAAATCAAGCGCGCCATACGCAATCACATGCCAAGCGGTTTGTTCCTTGCCGTGGATCGAACGCTTTTCTTTAACTACACAAGGCAGCAGGATGATATCCTTGACGCAGGGCAGGACAGCCTTCATTGGCTGGGAATCCGCGATGTAAAAATTCCTGACCATTTCCAGACGGGCATGCTGGATTATCTTACCGCTGTTTCGGAATCGGTCGCACTGTTGAAGCCGACTTTGGAAGTAACCATCGGTTTTGTGAATGGCGACCATGAAGACCGGGATCAGGCAAAGCAGTGTTGTCGGGCTGTTCGTTGGCAGCATAAGACGGTCAATAAAATGAGGCGCGCCCTGGATGCTGAAATTTACAATGCGGATATGGAATTTAAGGATATCAATCTGCTCATGATGCTGGTCAAGGATTTGCATAGTATGAGCCATAACGCTGAAGGGTGCGCTGACATATTGCGGGCCATGATTGCCCGCTAGCATTACGTTTTTTTGGTTTTGCCGCGACGTTTCGTCCCTTTGTCCCTTTGGCATGTATTGCCGCATACATCCACCCCGCAATGCGGGGTTTTTTTTATTGCCTTTTTCAGCGCAGGCCTTCATAGCGCATAGTTGGATACAGATATTGCGCTTTGAATTGGAAAAGGGAGCGGCTGTCATCTATCTTCCTCTGTGGTTTAAGACTCCGGCCTTCAGGCCGGATATAGCCACCC
The DNA here is from genome assembly GCA_944324045.1 of uncultured Desulfovibrionaceae bacterium. Classification (GTDB taxonomy): domain Bacteria; phylum Desulfobacterota; class Desulfovibrionia; order Desulfovibrionales; family Desulfovibrionaceae; genus CALUUT01. The sequence continues at coordinate 20,179 of CALUUT010000063.1, forward strand.
CGTCCTGAAGGGGGGTATCAGATGGGCGGAAGCTTGGGAGAGGGGATGCACACCCTTCCCAAGCGCAAAGCCCTGAAGGGCTTTACTGCTTTCAATTCCCTATTTTAGAAATTCTTATTAATAGTCTGCATTGCAACACCATCCTCTATTACCTGAAAATCAAATCGCTGATAGAAAGCAGCGTTTTTGCTTTCCTCCGGCATGAGCGCGATATACAGATTAGTCTTTGTATTTTTCTTGAACCATTTTTATCATCATTCTGTCTGCAATCCCTTATCCATGATAGTCAAGGCGCACCAGAACATAATGTATCGTCAATCACGAGAACCAGTTCCATTAATTTATTCTTGTCCTATGCGGTAAAAATGGTTTGCGAATTTAAGAGAGCTTTGTATAGCTGTTCGGGATATTGACCTGATACTCAATGAACCGACAAAAACAGATTTTGTATCTGGCGTTGAGTAAACACTTTCACTTGTATAAGTTATCCCCATATGTTCTGCCCTCATGTGATAGCTTCATGCTTTTCAATGTTTTTCTAAACTGTATGCTAAAAACAATAATCGTTGTTACTACAGATATTACATCTGCTACGGGTTCTGCAAAAATAACAGCAAATACCTTGTTCTCCATGAACAAAGGGAAAATATAAATAAACGGTATTAATAGAATAACTTTTCTGAGCAGCGACAGGAAAGTAGACGTGCCGGCTTCCCCCAAAGCCATCAGGGTTTGCAGCGACGCCATTTGAATACCGATCAAAACGCCTGCGGAGAAGTAAATGCGTATTCCCCATACTGTCATTTCTGTCAGTTTAAGGTCAGGTGTAAATGGAAGTATCATAAACTTTGGTGCGAACATAAACACAAAATAAATAATCAATGTTATTCCAAAGGCCGCCGCAATCAGCCGTTTAAGGGTTTCCTTGACGCGAACCGCATTACCGGCTCCATAATTATAGCTGATAATGGGCTGCGCTCCCTGTGCAAGCCCCTGTGCCGGCAGCATAAGAAATTGCATAAGTGTAGAAAGAATGGTCATCATTCCCACGGCCATATCTCCCCCATATTTCAACAATGAGGAATTATAGGTCAGCACAAGGATACTCTCCGTAGCAAACATGATAAATGGAGCCAGCCCCAGCGCAAGTGCCGGAAGAATGATACGCGCCCGCAGTTTCATGTATTTTATTTTCAATTCGAGAATACCCATATGCTTTATAAAAAAGCGAAAAGCCCAAACTGTGGATAATGCCTGTGAAAGAACCGTTGCATATGCGGCACCGCTTACACCCATATTGAAAAGATAGATAAATATCGGGTCAAGGATAATATTTGCAATCGCGCCAATCAGTTTGCTTTTTCTTCTGATACATCATGCTCAACTCCTTTCGCTTTCCATTGTATCATTTGACCGTGCTATTTAAAAGCAACTATGAAATTTATGAGTGCTGTTCACTCTGTAACTTTGGTGCCTTTTTATGGCATAATTCTACACATTTTCCGCAATCGATACATTTATCTGCCTGTACGGCACAATGCCAGCCTAACATCATTTGAATTACATGAATTGGACAAATTGAAATACAGGCTCCGAAGCCGATACACTTTGCTCTATCTACTTTTGCTATCTCATGATTTATCATTTTCATCTATCTTTCTCAGTGGTTTGAGAGCCCAGCCGAAAGGCCATATATCCCACCCCGCGCCTTTTCTCGCGGGGTATCAGATGGACGCAAAGCCCTCTTGGGATTTGCTCCTTATTGCTTATAATAAGGGCGGGTGCAAAGTGTTCCTCTGTACCCGCCCTGTATAAATTATTCACTTAAATCAGATTATTATACACTTTCCTATTATCTACACCGGGAGTGGTTACGATAACCTTTTCCGGCGTGATACTCAAAGTTCTCTTTGCTGTGGCGGCTCCATTAAATATTTTTTCAGCCATAGCTTTAAACGTATCGCCAACAGCACCCTCGGACACATATTCCGCAGAGCCTCTAATCTGGTAGCCTTCCAAATTTTGCAGGTCATATACGGAAATGGAAATCCTGCTGTTATTCGCCTTGATGTTGTTCAATGTAGTTTTCATAAAATGTAATATATGACCATAGTAAAATAATTATGGTATGGCATGCTCATTTTAAAATAAAACTTGACTTTTTTTTATAAAAATGGATTAATATAAAGTATTACTATGGCATTTTATTGATGACAATTTTTACAAAGTGAGGTTTCTTCTATGATATGTACAGATATTGAGGTCAGGCATGCGCTTGACAAAAAAATTACTGACTGGATTTCAAAACGTGGTCTTGAATGGGCAAAACGGCCGGTCAATAATAATATCAAACCATTGATGGAACAGGTCGTGGATGAATTTGTCACGGGCGGCTGCAATGCGGAAATTGCAAGGCAGACAATGCAGCGGGTAAGCCGCAAGCTTGTCAATCTGGGTTTTCTCAGCGACAATGTTGATTTGACGGGTGCGGTCTTTCCGCTTGAGAAGAAAGGGTTCTGCTATTATTCTGGAACATGCCAATAGCAGTGACGGTTATTGAAATTTGGCGGCGGTGTCGAGGCGTTTATTGTCAGTCGCTCCGGCACCCGCTGCCAAGGAGAAGGTGCAGCAGAAGCGCAAGTCCCATAAAACAGGCGCCTATTCCGGCGACTCCGTTCCAACCGAAGAACTCCCATGCCTTTCCGCCTGCAAACGTTCCCAGTGCGCCGCCAATAAAGAAAATGGTCATGTATACAGTATTGACTCGATTGGTGGCCTCAGGACTCAATGAAAAAATAATGGTCTGGTTCGTCACCTGAATGCCTTGTGCGCCGATATCCAGAGCGCATATGCCGGCAATAAGTCCGGCATACGACCAGCCCGCAAAATAAAAAAGCCCCCATCCAACCAGCATGAGCGCCATTCCGACGCGAATAAGACGATGTTCTCCCAGTCTGTGCGCAAAACGGCCCGCGAGCGAGGCGACCAGGGCGCCGCCGATGCCTACAAGGCCAAGCAGCCCCACAATGTCGCTGCCGGCATGGAACGGCTCTTTTTCAAGGTGAAAAACAAGGGTGGTCCAAAAGGCGAGAAAAGAAGCGAAACTTAAGGCTCCATACATGGCGGCCAACCGCAGGGCCGGGAGCGTTTTGAAATAGCGGACAAGAGAGCCCATCAACGCGCTGTATCCGCCATGAAAAGAAGGCTCAATATCCGGCAGTTTCCATGCAATGAGCAGCCCATAACAAAACATGAGTCCAGCGACGATATAATACATTTCCCGCCATCCCCATATTTCTCCGACAAGCCCGCTTGCAACGCGGGAAGCCAGAATGCCTGTAAGTAGTCCGCTCATGACGATTCCTATATTTTTTCCTTTTGTTTGCGGCGTGGATAATTGGGCTGCTATGGGCACAAATATTTGCGGCAGGACAGAACACAGGCCAATAAGCAGACTTGCGGCAAAGGCGACTTCAATCATGGGACTTAAGGCCATGGTCAAGAGCGCGACTATTAATACAACGAAGCTGGAAAGGATGATGGGGCGGCGTTTGAACATATCCCCAAGCGGAACAATAAAAAGAAGACCAAGCGCATACCCGATTTGGGTCAGCATGGCTATCCGGCCGGCAAGGGATTCCGACACGTTGAAATCTCGACTGATCATGCCAAGCAGGGGTTGGTTATAATACAAATTGGCCACAACCAGTCCCGCGCCTATGGTCATCAGCCACAATACGGAAAACGGAAGCCCCTGACCCGCTTTGAGTTTATATTTCATACGGCGCCATTTATGCGTTTTGAATGTTTTTAGGTGAGAAAATATTTCGGGCAAAACATATGCAGAAAGTGCAAATTGTCAACCTTTATGAGGAGTTCAATACAGAGCGCCGCGTATATAAGCGTTTTTTATCTGGTTTGATGCCAAAGAAGATTCTGGCGGATGTTTGGAACGGCTGATTGCCGGGGTGGACATGGGTAATTGTGACGGGATAGGGCATGAACCACAACGTTTGAAAGAAAGCGGATATGAAAGAAGGCGGTTGAATGCATTTCATTTCGCCCGCCTTCTTTCTCTATGCAGGGCCTCATGTATTTTTATTCTTGAATAGGTCTTTTTTTAAGCAGAAGCGTTCCCAGGGTAATAAGAATGCAAAGAGCAAGAACGACTAACAGCGCGTTGGCCAGGCCGAATTTATGGGCAAGAAAACCAAGCAGCGGCGGGAAAAACAAGAGGCCGCTGTATGAAAAGATGGATACAACGGTGCTGGCTTTTCCCGCGCTGACTCCCGGATAGCTTCCGGCGCGGCTGAATAGTGTGGGAACCAGAGGGGAAAGCCCGGCGCCCATCAGCATATATCCGCAAAGACAGAGGACCGGTTTGGCGGAAAACAGGGCTACCGTCATGCCGCAGGCGGCCAGCGCAGCGCCGCCGAAGGCGACGGGAAAATCTCCCAGGCGCGCCCGCAGACGGTCTCCAAACAGGCGGCAAAGCACGGTTGCAGCCGAGAACGCCGCAAAGACAAGGGCGGCAATCTGTTCGGGAGCCCCTTTTACCGTGAAAAGCAGCAAGCTGCCCCATTCGCCTACGGAGCCTTCAGCCGCATAGGCGCACATGGACAGTATCCCGCATAAAATGACAAATAACGGTATGCGATGATGGGAAGAACGTTGCGGCCCGTCAGCCTTGGCAGGCGAGTCAGCCTGCAGTTTGGGAACCGTCAAGGGACGAAAACAGGCATATACGCCAAGAACGCAGAGCGCATTAATGAAGGGGCTTAGATTAAAACTCGCAAACAGGGCGCCTGTCAACGAACCTACGACGCCGCCGAGACTGTAGGACGCATGCATGAATGACAAGCATGGAGTATGATGGAGCCGCTCTATTTGTATTCCCTGGGTATTCATGGAAACATCAGTCAATCCTGAGCCGAGTCCGGCCAGCACGCATGCGGCTCCCAGCCAGAAAGGGGATGGGGCCAGGCCGCAGAGCACGATAGCGATAAGCAGGACAAGAGAACCAAGCCGGAGGATGAACCGGCTTCCCAGGCGCGCGATAAGGCACCCGCTGCTGAAAAGGGCGGCAAGGCTGGCCAGGCCAAGGCAAAGAAGAAAAATGCCGATTTGAGCCTCATCCGCTCCTGTTTGCGCTTTCAGCGCCGGAAGACGCGAGGTGAGAATGCCGTAGGTCAGGCCGGGGCAAAAAAAGAAGTACGCGCACGCCATGCGCGCCACAGTAACATCAGACCACTTCATAACCCTTTCCTTCAGACATATTCCTTTAGATATGTTTTTGACTTGTGTTGGTGGGGAAGGACGTCTTTCAGCACGCTGCCGCAAGTTTTCCTTCATAGCCCGACCGTATATAAAGTATCGTGTAAGGCAATGGTCAAGCAAAAAATGCAATCTGAATCAGGCCATAGAAAAAAGTTTTCGCATATTTGAAGTTTTTCCAGGTTTCAAGACCGATTACGCATGCGATAAATTTTTATTTTCTCTCTTGACTATTGGGTTGCCCAATACCATACCGTCTGCTTTTTCCTGTATAACGTTTCAAACACCGTGAGGAGATATGCAAGGCGTTACATCCAGAAGGACTGGTCTGTTCAAGTTTGTATTTTTGCATGGCATGTATGCTGCGTCATGTATTTTTTTGGCAATGGGGTGTACGTTGGCGCCAACGTATGTGCGCCCGGATGCGCCGATTCCAAACACATATAGAAATGGGGGAGAGACAGCGGCGGGAGCGTTGCCGGCCTGGAAAAATTTTTTCCCGGATGCTTCAATGCAAAGCCTCATTGCGCTTGCTTTGGAAAACAATCGAGACCTGCGTGTTTCCATGTTGAATATCGAGAAAACCAGAGCGCAATATAGAATTCAGCGGGCGGATATCCTGCCTGCGGTCAATGCGGGCGGAAAGGTTTCAAATCAACTGAAACCGGCGGATATATCGACATCCGGCACTAAAGAGATAGAGCGCGAATATTCCGTCGAGTTGGGATTCAGCGCTTTTGAGCTGGATATTTTCGGACGAATTCGCAGTCTAACGGAACAAACGCTTGAGACCTATTATTCTGTTGAAGAAGAAGCCCGAAGCGCTCAACTTTCATTGATAGCCGAAGTCGCCGCCATGTATCTGCAGCTTGTGTCCGACCGGGAGACATATGACCTGACGGCGGCGACTGTTGAAAACAGACAGAAAAATTTCGATTTGATTCAAAACCGCCTGAATGCGGGAACAGCTTCCGATCTGGATCTCAGCCAGGCTCAGACCATTCTGGATGAAGCCAGAGTAAGGTTGGCGGATGCCGCCACCACGATTGATCAGGATGCCAGTTCGCTTGAATTGCTTATAGGAACCGCCATTCCGAAGGATTTTCCCGAAGTGCGCAAATTATCCGATATTATTCCGTTGCAGAACGTTCCTGAAGGGCTTCCATCGGAGCTTTTGGAGCGCAGGCCGGATATCCGGGCGGCCGAGCATGTTCTTAAAGGCGCTAATGCCAACATCGGCGCGGCGCGGGCCAATTTTTTTCCGCGAATTGCTCTTACCGCCTCTTTCGGCATGTTGAGCGCCGATTACAGCAATCTATGGAATGACGGCTCGCAATCCACATGGACTTTTTTCCCGCAAATCACACTGCCCATATTCAATACCGGGAAAAATCTTGCCCTGTTGGACGTATCCGAAGTGGAGCGGGATATTGCTGTAGCGCGGTATGAAAAGGCCATTCAGAATGCATTTTCCGAAGTAGGCAAAGCGCTTTCCCAACGTATTCATATTGTCGATCAACTGGAAGCCCAGGAATCCCTGGTGTCCGCCAGTATGCGCAGTCGTCAGCATGCCGATGCGCGATATAAAGAGGGCGTTTCTCCTTACATTAATGTTCTTGATGCCGAGCGCTCCTTATTTTCAGCCCAACAAACGTTGATTGCAACACGGCTGAAACGCGAGATGAATGCCCTTACGTTGTATAAAGTTCTTGGCGGCGGATGGGATGAAAATTATATAGCCAATTGAAATTGAAAAACAGTCTTGATAGTTTTTAGGACATATCAAGGCTGTTTTTATTTAATACA
>CALUUT010000064.1 GCA_944324045.1 uncultured Desulfovibrionaceae bacterium
CTTTACTTGCCCTGCATCCCGTTTGCCCCTGAGCCCCGCCCCCGAAACCCTACTCCCGCAAACTTCGGCCGGCTTGGACAAAACACCTGCCGGCCCGCCGCATCCGCTTCTTGCCCACGATGCCGCCCCCCCACGCAACCCTGCCTTCTTTGACGGCATTTACCGCTTGGGCAAGCGCTTTTCCAAACGTTACGGTCCTGGATGCGGCCGGCCCTGGGCGCTATCCAGCGCCGCAGCTTTGGGGTTTAAAATGCAAAGGAAGTATGGGGAAAGAGAATGTCTTGTGTGCAATGCGCAGAAGCGCCGTCTTGGGGCAAGCCGGGAAATTGCTGTATCTTTACTTGAAAGAAAGGGCATTTCGTTTTAAGCATAACAGAACCTGTACAAACCACAACCTCAACCCCTGGGAGGGAAGCCGTCGTAGCAGTGATGATCATAAAATAGCTAGTCCACTTGCGAAAAAGCAAGCGAAGGAGGCCAATATGAGCGATGAAAAGGGAAAGACCAGGGAAGTAGGCATTTATATGTGCACTTTTTGCGGGTATATTTTTGATGAGGAAAAAGAAGGCAAGAGCATTAAGGAGTTGGACAAGTGTCCCCCCTGTCAAAAGCCGGCCTATGTTTTCAAACTTCTCACAAAAAAGACAGTGCCCGTAAAGGAGCCTGAATAAGGTTCATAAGGGCGTCCTTTATCGTCGATGCTCGTATACCGCTGTGTGAAAAAACAGATTCCGAGATAGACTTGAAAACGGTCCGTTATGCGCGGACCGTTTTTTTATGCCGACACAGAATCGCCGTATAATCGTCGTGTGCTTTTCACACACGGCCCTGTGTGTTTAAATCGCACAAAAATCGGAAAATACACAGGACATGTTCTGATTGTTTTCAGTAAAAATATGTAATTTTAATGGGTTATTTATTGCACAGGGTGTGGCATGTTCATTGCATAAGGACGGGCAATGAGGAGATATGCCATGAAAAACACGCCGTCAGTCTTCCCCTATACCGGAAATTTCCAGACGACCATAGCCGAATCCGTAGAGTGTTCCGGCGTCGGGCTTCACAGCGGGAAGTTGGTCACCATGCTGTTGCATCCTGCGCCTGAGGATACAGGCGTTGTTTTTGAAATACATACGCCTCAGGGAACGCGCACCGTAAAGCCGAATCCGCGGGCCGTGATCGCCACGGGGCTTGCCACGACGCTGGGCATGGATGGGGCGCGCGTCGCGACGGTTGAACATCTTATGGCCGCGCTGCGCGGTTTGGGCGTGGACAATGTTCTTGTGGAGATTTCAGGCGGCGAAGTGCCCATCATGGATGGAAGCGCGGCGTCCTTTGTACTCATGATCCGCAATGCCGGTTTGCGGGTGCTTTCCGCCGCGCGGCGCGTGATGCGCATTATGCGCCCGGTTTCCTATGAACAGGACGGGAAATGCATCAAGGCTGAGCCGTATGATGGTTTTATGGTGGATTGCACCATAGAGTTTGCTCATCCGCTGATAGGAACCCAGCGCAGAGAAATTGAAGTCACGCCGGAAAGTTTTATCACAGTGCTTGCCAAGGCGCGCACCTTCGGCTTTATGCGGGAAGTTGAATATCTGCATAAAAATGGCTTGGCCCTGGGCGGTTCGCTGGATAATGCCGTCGTCCTTGACGAATATGCGGTGCTTAATCCGGAAGGCTTGCGGTTTGATGATGAATTTGTGCGCCACAAGATTCTTGATTTTGTTGGCGATATGGCCATGTTCGGCATGCCTATTGAAGGGCGTTTTACGATTCGCTGCTCTGGTCACGGGTTGAATAATGCCTTTTTGCGCATGCTTGAAGAGAATGCGTCTTTGTACCTTAAGGAAGCGGTTCTTCCTGTTTCTGAAGAGAGACGTCTTCCTGTCCGTTTGCCTAGCAGTCCGGCGCGGCGTCCCATGCCTGTCGCGGTTACGGCATAGATTTTTGCTATGGCATAGATTTTTTGATGCGCGTTATGAAAAAATCCCGGCATGCGCCGGGATTTTTTTATGGATTCGTTGTGAATCGTCTTGTGATTAGGCATGTTTCTGCAAAAGTTCATGCACAAACTCCGGAACAAGCTTCGTAGCCGGACCTTGCCGGGCTTCATGGAAAACGCTGCATACGCAGGAAGGCTCCAGATTGAGTTCCAGGCAGTGCGCGCCGGCGCTTCTGGCCAGAGAGCAAAAACCGGCGGCCGGATAGACCATGCCTGAGGTTCCGATAGCGGTGAAAAGCGAGCACCGTCTCAGGGCATTTTCTATTTCATCCATAAAAAGCGGCATCTCATGGAAAAAGACGATATGCGGCCGTAATCCGCCGCGTTCCATGCATTCCGGACATGAATCATCAACGGTTATATCTTTGGTCCATTCCAGAATGGCCCCACAGTGTTCACAGCGGGCTTTGTTGACTTCGCCATGCATGTGCAGCACGTTTTTGCTGCCGGCCTGTTCATGCAGGGTGTCGATATTCTGGGTTATAATCAGAATATGCTCAGGCAT
>CALUUT010000065.1 GCA_944324045.1 uncultured Desulfovibrionaceae bacterium
GACGGGGTGCAGGTGCGGGAGGGAGAGAGCAAAGTGGGCGGATGGCGGCTGTGCGACGATTCTCTAAAACGGATCATCACTACGGGGCGAAGCAGCACCGGAGAAGATCGGCAGCCAAGCTTTCAGCAAAAACAGGTGGATATGAAAATCGGGCTGGATATCGCCTGGCTGTCGCTTAAAGGCATTGTCGATAAAATCGTGCTTGTCACCGGCGATTCGGACTTCATTCCGGCGATGGAATTTGCGCGGCGCGAAGGGGTGCTCGTCTACCTGGTCAACCTTGAAGCCTATATCAAGCCCAGCATGCTGGAAAGCGTGGACGGCGTCATCAGGGTCGCGCCTTCCTTCCGGCCTTTTCAGTTTGAAAAAGACCTGGCCGGCATGCCGTCGCAGGAAACCGATTGAACTCTTGCCGTTGCATGAGCAAAACGCCGGTGGAAAGAACGCCGCGCCAAATTGACGCGCAATTCTGTTTTTTAAGGACAATCATGAATTTTCAGATATGGACCAGGCGCATTCTTGTCGCGGGAATCTGCATTCTTGGCGCGGCCGGGTGCGCGAAGATCACCGCCAAACAGGAGGCCGCGCCTTCGCATACCCTGACGCTCAGCGAACTGGAAAGCGAAGTGGCCAGAACCAACGACCCCATTTTGAAAGGGGTTTTGGCAAGCCGCCTCATGGAAAGCGCAGAGCCGCAAAACGCGGTCCGGGCTCTTGCCCTGGCCCAGCCTCTTCTGGAAACTGAAAACAAGGATGCGCTCTACGTCATGGGGCTTGCCAGCGCCCTGGGCCGGGGCATGGAGCGCGACTGCCCGGCGGCAATCGCCTATTTCACCAGAGCCGTATATAAAAACCACGCAAAGGCCGCATATTTTCTCGCGCAGGAATATGAACTTGGCGAATGCGTGGACGATAATCCCCAAACCGCCGCCGGACTCTATCTTACGGCCGCGACAGGCGGCGTGTCCGACGCCCAGTACAACCTTGCCCTTGACTACAGCAAAGGCGAAGGCGTCTTACAGGACGACGTCAAAGCGCTGTACTGGTATGAACGCGCTGAAGCGCAGGGCCATGCCGCCGCCGCGTTCAATCTTGGAAACATATACGCCGCCGGAAACCAGGCCGTCCCCCGAAACATGGAAAAAGCCATCTCCTATTACCAGAAAGCCTATGACCGGGGCATACCGGAAGCCGCCTTTCTTCTGGGGACCATTTTCGCAAACGCGGAAGGGGTTCCCAAAGATCCGGCGGCCGCCATGACCTGGTATCTGAAAGCGGCCAACGCCGGGCACGCCGAAGCCCAATTCGTCATAGGGCAGCGCTATGATCTGGGAAAGGACGTGGCCAAAGATCAGGGACAGGCCATATTCTGGTACGCCATGGCCGCCAAAAATGGGAACCCCGACGCTCAGTTCAACCTGGGCGCGACATACGACCGCCCAAACAGCACGGAGCAGGAACAGAAAATCGCCGTCGCCTGGTACGCCCTGGCAGCAAACCAGGGGCATCCTCAGGCCATGTACAACCTGTCTTTATGCCACGCCAAGGGCGCCGGCGTCGAGCAGGACTTTGGAAAAGCGTTTTTATGGGCGACATTGGCCAAAAAATACGGCATCATCGACGCGAAAAAACTGGTTGAGGATCTTCGTCCCCTTGTGCCGCAGGAGAAGCAACAGGCAATCTCCCAAACCGCGCGCAAATGGACTCCGAACCAGACGCACTAACTCCAGAGGCGCTATAAAACCAGAGACCCTATAAAAAAGGATGGTTTCGCATGAGTAACACCATCAAGACATTGGCGCTTTTCGCCGGCATCCTTGTTCTGGCCGGATGCGCGGAACTTAAGCCCAAAACAGAAGCAAAAGAGCCTGAACCCTGGACAGGAAGCAACCTTCAGGAACCCTACCCCATCTATCCCTGCATAGAGCCCACCTCTTCCGGCGACGGCTTCATGGGCGCCGCCGGGTTTTACATATATAAACAGCAGGCTCTTGAATTTAGAAAATGCATGGAAGACTACATCAAAAATGCCCAGCACGACATTGAAACCATTCAGAAAAAAATGGAAGGCGCGGCCTTTGACTTAAGAATCGCGGACATACAGGGCCTGCCTGACGAAAACGACTTCTAGGAAACGCCCCGGACAGGGACCAGGGGGAAAACGGCGTTTTTCCCGCAATCGGGCAACCCCGCTTTTTCTGAAAAAGCGCAGTGCGCCCGAAGCGCGGCCCGCCGTGTTCCCGCCTTGCCGCGCGCGGACGGTGAAAAAAGCGCCCGCAGAACAGGAACGCGCTTTTTTCATCCTGCTTGATCTGAAAAAAAAAGGCCCCGAAAAGGGGCCGTTCAACAACACAACTGCGCGATTTGGCTTACGCCACGCTCTTGCGGGCCGCGGGCTTGACCACCAGACCGCTGCGCAGGCAGCGCGTACATACGCTGATGGTGAGGACCTCGCCGGAAGCAAGCTGATGCCGGACCTGTTGCAGGTTCGGATTGAAACGACGGTTGGTCTTGATATTGGAGTGACTGACCAGATGGCCGGACTGCGGCTTTTTCCCGCAAAAATGACATTCTTTGCCCATGACGGTATCCTCCGAATCAAAAAATATGAAAAAATGCGGGCAATACGCCCACGAAGCCGACCTTTATGACGGTTTTACATGATGACATGAAGCCGCAAAACGCAAGGCGCGGCTCCCGGCCCAACGCCGCAGATCCAAATATTTTCATGCGAGTTGGGATTTTTACCTTTTCATTGCGGAAAAAGCAACCCTTTTCTTGACAAGCACCAAGAATCGCGGGTACAAGCCCTCACACGAGAAACCATATGAAAAACTGGATACCAGCATCATCCATTCCGGCCGCGGGAAAAGAATTCGTTCTTGACCCCGCCGCGGACTGGGGCGCGGCACTGGCGGAATTTAAACTTCCCTACGACGTTCGCGGGCTTGAGGCGCGCGTGCGTCTTTTCCCGCAGGAAGAGGGGATGCTCGCGCGCGGCGCATTCAAAGGCTGCGTGATCATGCCCTGCACCCGTTGCGCGGAAGACGCGCATGTGACGCTTGATCAAACGTTTGACGCGTTTGAACCCTACCCTTTTGCGGAAGGCGGGGCGGCGGACGATTCAGGCGCAGAAGCGTTTTTTGAAAAGAATGCGGGCGCAACGTCTAAAACGCCGTCCCAGGCCAAAGTTCACGGGGCATGGAAGCCGGAAGCGGCGAAAAAAAGCCGCAAAGGCCCAAGAACTGCGGAACGGGACGCGCAGGACGCGGAAAACATGGAAGACATGAACCTGGATGTGGACGAAAACGTCGTGCGCATCTCGCCGCATGGTCTTGAGATAAACGTCGCGCATCTGGCCTTTGAGGAGTTTTTGCTGGCGCTGCCCGTCAAGGCGCTGTGTTCCGAAGAATGCAAAGGACTGTGCCCCAAATGCGGCCATAACCTCAATACCGGTCCATGCGCCTGCGTCAACGACGAAGGAGACCCGCGCCTTGCGGCATTGCGGAATCTGACTCTTGGCAAAAAATAAGAATTGCCGTATATGACTTTTTTTAAACAGTTTTTGGAAAAATGCGGGGGGAGCCGTCTTTCGCTTCTCCCTGTTTTTATGGATGCCCCGCCTTTTCCGGCGCATTTTGCCGCCGGGCGGAAACATTTTTAAGGAGAACGTGTCATGGCTGTCCAGCAGAACAAAAAATCCCATTCCAAAAAAGGCATGCGCCGTTCGCATCATCATGTCGCCGTGCCCGCGGTCATTTATTGCGAATGCGGCGAACCCACCGTTCCTCACCGCGTTTGCCCGTCCTGCGGCAAATATAAAGGCCGCGCCGTAGTGGAAACCACAAAATAGGAATGCAAAGCGGCACACAATGAATAAGAATATCGTGATCGCCGTTGATGCGATGGGAGGGGACATAGGCCCCTCCGTAACCATCCCCGGCGCCCTTGAGGCGGCCCGCCAGACCGGCGTGAGCCTTTTGCTGGTCGGGGATGAAAAAAAACTTGCGGAAGAACTGAACAACCACGACGTGCCTGACGGAGTTGAAATCGTTCATGCTCCTGAAGTGGCTGAAATGCGTGAAAAGCCGTCGGACATTTTACGGCGAAAAAAAGGCGCTTCCATCCAGATCGCGTGCAATCTGGTCAGGGAGGGCCGCGCTCAGGGGCTGGTGAGCGCCGGGCATTCCGGCGCGACGGTCGCGTGCGGCATGTTCATCCTTGGGCGCATCAACGGGGTGGAGCGTCCGGCTCTCGCATCCGTGCTTCCCACGGAAAAACAGCCCATGGTGCTGCTTGACGTGGGCGCCAATGTGGACTGCCGTCCGCACCATCTCTTCCAGTTCGGCCTTATGGCCGACGCCTTTGCCAAGGATTTGCTGAACATCGCCTCGCCGCGCGTCAGCATCCTTTCCATCGGCGAAGAAGAAGGCAAGGGCAATCTCCAGGTCAAGGAAGCCTATGAATTGTTCAAGATGGCGCAAAACCTGAATTTCGTGGGGAATGTGGAGGGCCGCGACGTCTTTACCGGGAATGTGGACGTGGTGGTCTGCGATGGATTTATTGGCAATGTGGCGATTAAGCTTTCAGAAGGATTTGTCGGCTCCATGTCCCGCATCCTGAAAAAAGAACTGCTTTCCGGCGTCGTCGCCACGCTGGGCGCCATTCTGGCCAAGGGCGCGTTCAAACGCTTCGCGCGCGTTGTGGACTATGCCGAATACGGCGGCGCGCCCATTCTGGGGCTTAAGGACATTGCGGTGGTATGTCATGGCGCATCCAACGCGAAAGCCATTCAAAACGGCGTCAAACTGGCTGCGACGTACGTTGAGAAAAAAACCAATCAAAGACTGGTCGCTTCGATAGCGGCCAATGAAGAACTGACCCGTTACAGCAAAGCTTCCGCAACGTACTGATATCGCCGCGGTCCGCCGGCCGCATTGGAATTTCGAAAATATGAGCCCTCTTTGCCGACTCAACGGAATTGGCATCTATGTCCCGGATAAAATTCTCAGCAACCACGACCTGGAAAAAATCATAGACACTTCAGATGAATGGATTACAGTCCGGACAGGGATAAAGCGGCGCCGCAAGGCCGCGCCCGGGCAAAACACGTCCGATCTGGCGCTTATGGCGTGCCGCAATCTGTTTTCCAATGCACGGCTGGGGATTGCGCCCAACGATATCACCCATATTATTTTTGCAAGCATCACGCCGGACAGCATATGCCCGTCAACGGCCTGCAATTTATCCGCGAAGCTTGGAATCCCGCATGTGCCGGCTCTTGATTTCAATGCCGCGTGTTCCGGCTTCCTCTATGGGCTTATGCTGGCGAACGGCCTTGTCGCCGCTCAGCCCGATGCGAAGGTGCTTCTTGTCGCGGCCGATATACTCACGTCCCGCGTGAACTGGGAAGATCGCGGAACATGCGTGCTGTTTGGAGACGGAGCGGGCGCAACCGTCGTCACAAACCATGCGGCCGGACGCGGGGAACAGGACTTTTCCGCGACTCTTGAGGATTTAAGCGTAGGCGCGGACAGCCAGGGCGGGCCGTGTCTGACGGCCGGCATAGGCGGAAACACGTCCGCCCCTTACAAACTTGGCGACCGCGTGACGGAAAACTTTTTCATCCAGATGGACGGCCGCGAGGTCTTCAAGCATGCCGTCCGCAATATGAGCGCCGCATCCGCCGGCATGCTTGAACGCAACAACGTAACCATCGACAGTCTGGAATGCCTCATCCCGCATCAGGCCAATGCGCGCATTCTTGAAGCTGTGGCCAAGAAACTGAATATCCCGGATGACAAACTTTTCATAAACGTGCAGGAGTACGGGAATACATCGGCGGTATCGCTCCTAATAGCGATGCATGACGCGTATGCGCAAAAAAGGCTTTCCAAAGGGAACAAAACGCTCTTGACCACATTTGGAGCGGGCTTCACCTGGGGCAGCGCCCTTCTCGCCATTGAGTAACCGGATTGCCGCTTTTTTGCCTTTTTATGCGTTCATGCACAGAGCGATTCGCCATTTCCTGAATAGTTTCAGCTTGCGCGAACGCTGAAAAGGGGCATCCATGGGCCTGATCCGCAAAATTCTCATTCAAGACCTGAAGCCAGGCATGCGCATTCTTGATTCCGGCATCAGCTGGTTTTCCCAGCCGCTTTTGTATTCTTCCCCAGGGCTTATAGAAGACGCGGCGCAAATCAAAGAGCTGGAAAAGGCCGGTTTCAAGGCGGCGTATGTCGATCTTTCAGATTTCCCGGATGTCGCGGCCAAATATCCGGCCCCGGATGAAGTGTTGAATGCCGCGAAAGATTCCGCGGACACGCGGCGCATTTTGCAGGAGGCGGACGAAGAGGATTCCCGCGCCTGGATTGGGCTTCATGATCAGGCGCCTGAAGAAAAAAACAGCCGTCAGGCGGAAGAGCCCCAGACGTCCCTGGCTATGGAGCTGCCTGTCGCCCGGCAGATATATAAACGGTCGCTTTCCGTCATCCGCGACTTCATCAAGGCCCCGAACATTAAACATATTCCTTCCCTGGTCGAGGACTCCAAACCGTTCATGGCGTCCCTGCTGGGCTCTTTGACCCGCAATCCGGCGGCCATTCTCAGCCTGACCAGGCTGTGTCAGGCTGATGAATACACCTGGTCGCACTGCGTGAACGTGGCCATTTTGGCCATGCTCTATTGCAACAAACAGCGCTATCCCAAAGAACTCGCGACCACCATGGGGCTTGCCGGCCTGTTCCACGATATCGGCAAAACCCAGATACCAGGCCGTATTCTCAACTATCCTGGAAAGCTGAGTCCGCAGGCGTTTCAAATCATGACCCATCATCCGGGCATAGGCTATAAAATCATACGCGGGGTTCCAGATATTCCAAAAGAAGTCGTGGACGGCGTCTATCAGCATCATGAGCGCATGCACGGCACAGGATACCCCAACCGCCTGAGCGGAGACGAAATCAGCGAAACAGGAAAACTGCTCGCCGTCATCGACGTCTATGACGCCCTGAGCAGCCGCCGGCCCTACAAGGAGCCGCTGCCTCAGCACAAATGCCTTTCCATCATCTATTCCATGAGGGAAAAAGAGCTCTCGCCCTATTATGTGGACCGTTTCATCCGCTGCCTCAACATCTACCCCCTGGCCAGCGCCGTGGAGCTGAGCAACGGCCTGCGCGGCGTCGTGGTCAAGATCAACGACGCAACGCCCCTGCTTCCCGTGGTCGTCGTGACCCAGGACAGGCATAAAAGGAACATGCCCCCACGGGTCGTGGATTTAAGCGCCCATCCGTCGCTTCATATTGATCGCGGCGTGGGCGCGGATGAATTGGGCGTCGAGCCGGCGGAGCTGCTCAGACGCTTTTGCCAGGAGACGTGACCGGCCGCGCTTTCAAAAAATGCCTCAAGTCAAAAAAAGCAATAAGGCGGCAAAGCCCTTCAGGACTTTGCGCTTGCGCCTGGGAAGGGCGCGCATCCCCGCCCAAGACGCAAGCGCCCATCTGATATCCCGCGAGAAAGGCGCAGGGCGGGGCCATATGGCCTTTTGGCCGGAAGGTCTCAAACCACAGAGAAAGATAGAGGATACGCGCGCTCCCGCAACGTTTGCGGCCGCAGGACGAAAAACCTGAACCGTTTTGTCCTGCCTTTTCTGAACGCTAAAGCCCTTAATCGCCCGTATCGCAAATTTCCCTTCGCATATGGCTTGAAAGTCCCGCTGTTTTACAGTAAGCTCATCCACCTTGAGTTAAGGGCAAATATCATTAAAGGCAAGACATATCGCAAAGCGATATATTCTGAATATCCGGCGAAAAGGCCGGATGACGAAGCAATCCTTCGTAAAACGGGCATTTTCCCCATCCGTTGCCGCCAATTGCGTGAATGGCCGGCCGGCGCGCTTACGCCGGACCAGTCATAAAACCAGGCTCTCCTTATTCATAAGGGCGGGCGTTTTCAGAGAATTTCCCTGCGGATGGTTCAAAACCCGGCGGCGCCGGCAGCCCGGCTTTGCGATCAAACCACATACTGAGAAACGCATGAGCGAATTATCATCAACTGCGCTGGTCACGGGCGGTTCTCGCGGAATCGGCCGGGCGACGGCGCTCGCCCTGGCGCGCAACGGATATCAGGTTTTTATCACATATGTATCCAAACCGGATGAGGCGGCGGCGGTCGTCGCGCAGATTGAAGACCACGGCGGCGTGGCTTCCGCCTTTTGTCTTGACGTCTCAGATACAGATAGTGTAGCCCGTTTTTTCGCTGAAAACATCAAGGACAAGGTCAAATTGTCCGTGCTCGTGAACAACGCGGGAATCACCAAGGACAATCTGCTCATTCGGATGAAGGATGAAGATTTCGACCGCGTGCTCAACGTGAATCTGCGCGGCGCGTTCGCGTGCCTGCGCGAGGCGGCGAAAATCATGATGCGCCAGCGCGCGGGCAGCATCGTCAACATAGGCTCGGTCATCGGCCAGATGGGCAATGCCGGGCAGATCAACTACGCCGCGGCCAAGGCCGGAATCATCGGCATGACCAAATCGGCGGCAAAGGAACTGGGCGCGCGCAACGTCACGGTCAACTGCGTATGCCCAGGCTTTATTGAAACCGACATGACGGCGTCTTTGACCGACGAAGTCAGGGCCCAGTATGCGGCGTCCATTCCGCTCGGCCGCATGGGTTCGCCGGAGGATATCGCCGCCGCCGTGGCCTTTTTGGCTTCGCCTGCGGCATCCTATATCACAGGCCAGGTGCTTGCCGTAAACGGCGGCATATATTGTTAAAAAGAAACCGCAAGGTTCCCCGACGCCAAAACGGCCCGGGCGTCCGCCTGGACGGATCAACTACTCAAACAGTTTATTTTGGAGGGACTATGTCCGTCGAAGAAAAAGTGAAAAAAATCATCATTGACCAGCTTGGCGTTTCCGCGGATGAAGTGAAAAACGACGCCGCTTTCGTGGAAGACCTGGGCGCGGACTCTCTTGACTTGACCGAACTTATCATGGCCATGGAAGAGGAATTCAAGGTCGAAATCGGTGATGAAGACGCCCAGAAAATTCTCAAGGTGCAAGACGCCATCGATTATATCGAATCCAAGCAATAGGCTATACATATCAAAGGGCGTCTTATGCGGCGCGGATTTTTCCGAAAGCGGCGTAAGACGCCCTGTCCTTACTTTCTAGGGAAACAAATCTATGTCCAAAAAACGTGTCGTCATAACTGGCCTTTCCGCACTCACTCCCCTTGGCAACAGCCTGGAAACGACTTGGCGCAACCTTCTTGACGGCAAGTCCGGCATCGGCCCCATCACCCTTTTCGACGCAACCGACTATGACGCGCGCATTGCGGGCGAAGTCAAAAATTTCAAGCCTGAAGAATTCGGCATTGCCGTAAAACAGGTGCGCCGCATGGACCGTTTCGCCCAATTCGCCGTGGCTGGCGCGTATATGCTCATGCCGCACAGCGGGTATCAGATTGGTCCGGACAATGAAGACCGCATCGCCGTCATGCTGGGCGCCGGTCTTGGCGGCCTGGACACAATTGAAAAATTTCACACCAAGCTTATGGAAGCAGGCCCAAGCCGCGTCTCTCCTTTCATGATTCCCATGCTTATTTCCAACATGGGCACCGGACAGGTCGCCATGGCGACAGGCGCCAAGGGTTCGAACCTTGCGCTTACAAGCGCCTGCTCATCCGGTTTGCACGCCATTGGACACGCATATACGGAAATCGTCATGGGACGGTGCGACGCGGTCATCACCGGCGGCATGGAAGCGACCATCACGCCCATGGGCATTTCCGGCTTCACGGCCATGAAAGCTCTGTCCACCGCGCATAACGACGACCCGCAAAAGGCATCCAGGCCCTTTGACAAAAACCGCGACGGCTTCGTCATGGGCGAAGGCGCGGGAATGCTGCTGCTTGAAAGTCTCGAAAGCGCCAAAAAACGCGGCGCGGCCATTTACGCGGAAATCGTGGGCTTTGGCGCATCCTGCGATGCAATTCACATGACGGCTCCCGACGAACACGGCGCGGGCATCGCCAAAGCCATGCGCTACGCCATGGCCGAAGCGGGCGTCCGTCCCGAAGAAGTGACCCACATCAATGCGCACGGAACCTCCACGCATCTTAACGATTTGTGCGAAACCAGAGGGATTAAGAGCGTCTTTGGCGCGCATGCGAAAAATATCGCCATATGCGCCAACAAGTCCCAGCTTGGGCATCTTCTTGGCGGCGCGGGCGGCATTGAAAGCGTCATCAGCGTCATGACCCTGCATACCGGCATTGTCCCGGGCACCATAAATCTGGAAGAGCCCGGCGAAGAGTGCGATCTCAATTATATGGCGAATGGCCCGGAAACGCTGAATCCGCGTTATGCGCTTTGCAATTCGCTTGGATTCGGCGGCACGAACGTAAGCATCCTGTATAAGCGCTATGAGGAATAGCCTCGCCGCCAGCGGGGTCATGCGCCCGGAACCTGTCGCTTTTGGCTAATAAGGACGCGACATATCAGGAGATATCCATGGAAGAACTGTTGATGCAAGACCCGGAAGTGGGCAAGGCCATTTGTCAGGAAGTGACGCGGCAAATGAGCAAGCTTGAACTCATCGCCTCGGAAAACTTTGTTTCCACCGCCGTGCGTCAGGCTCAGGGCAGCGTATTGACCCACAAATATGCCGAAGGGTATCCCGGCAAGCGCTATTACGGCGGATGCGAGTTTGTGGATATTGCGGAAAATCTGGCCATAAAACGCGCCAAGGAACTGTTTGGGGCCGAATACGCCAACGTGCAGCCGCATTCCGGAAGCCAGGCCAACATGGCCGCGTATTTCGCCATGATCAAGCCGGGCGACACCATTTTGGCCATGGATTTAAGCCACGGCGGACACCTTACGCACGGCAGTCCGGTGAACTTTTCCGGCCGCCTGTATCATGTCGTGTTTTACGGCGTGTGCCGGGAAACCGGCCGCATCGACTACGACCAGGTCGAGCGTCTGGCGAAAGAGCACAACCCCGCGGCCATTGTGGCGGGCGCGTCCGCGTATTCGCGCATACTCGACTTTCCCCGGTTCCGGGCCATTGCCGATGAAACCGGCGCCAAACTCATTGTGGACATGGCCCATATAGCCGGTCTTGTGGCCGCCGGCGAGCATCCCTCGCCTGTGCCCTACGCCCACTGCACCACGACCACCACGCACAAGACCCTGCGCGGTCCGCGCGGCGGCATGATTCTTTCAGGCGAAGAATTCGGCAAGACGTTGAACAGCCAGATATTCCCCGGCATACAGGGCGGTCCGCTCATGCATGTCATCGCCGGCAAGGCCGTGGCCTTTGGCGAAGCGTTGCGCCCCCAATTCAAAGAATATCAGCGTCAGGTGCGCAAAAACGCGCAGACGCTTGCGCGCGCGCTTGCCGATGCCGGCTACAGCCTGGTTTCCGGCGGCACGGACAACCACCTTATGCTGGTTGACCTTACAAACAGGGACATTACCGGAAAAGACGCCCAGATCGCCCTGGACCATGCGGGCATCACGGTCAATAAAAACACGATTCCCTTTGAAACCCGCTCTCCGTTCGTCACTTCCGGCATACGCCTTGGAACCCCCGCGCTCACAACCAGGGGCATGAAAGAGCCTGACATGCTGAAGATAGCCGCATGGATTGACGCCGCCTTGCGCAATCTGACCAATGAAACCAGACTGGCGGAAATTGCCCGCGAAGTGGAAGCCTTTGCCCGGAGTTTCCCGCTTTTCGCCTGGTAAACGCGCATGCGCGGCGGATGACGCCGCAATGTTTTCCTTTTCAGGCGCGCGCAAACACGTCGTTTGCGCGCGCTTGATTTTTTTACGAAAAAAATGCGTTTTACGCATGCGTTAAGGTTCTCTTAAGCTTGATGTGGTGAAGTGCTTTCAACGAAACAAGGAACGCCGGACACAGACGTTGAAGGTCGCGCTTTTTCATGAACAGTTCCACAGCGCCCTTCGCGCCGCCAGGCCGCGCAAGACCGCGTCACAATATCAAGGAGGATTCTCATGCGTATTTCAGCTCTTCTTCTCGCGGCGGCTCTCGCTGTCTTCCCTCTCGCTTCGGCGCACGCCGGATACAACGGACCCGGAACGCCGGCTCAAACCAACGCCTACCGCGGCGGCTTCAGCGGACCGGGCGCGGTCAACGTCACAAAAGCGGCTGACGTGGAAAAAGCGTATGACGACGCGCTCGCCGTGCTTGAAGGCAACATTATTGAACAAAAAGGAAAAGATCATTATATTTTCAAAGACGCTTCAGGAACGGTTCTGGTCAAGATCAAACAGAAACATTTCTACGGAGCGTCCGTCACCCCGCAAACCCGCGTCCGCCTGAGCGGCGAAGTGGACAAGGAAAGCTTTGAAAGAACCAAAGTGGACGTAAAACGGCTGGAGATCATTCAATAACGCGGATATCCGCTTTTTTCAAAAAACCATGACGAACAGCGATTTGCCGCGGGGCAAACCGCTTACCCAAATCAAGGAGGACTCTCATGCGTATTTCAGCTCTTCTTCTCGCGGCGGCTCTCGCTGTTTTCCCGCTCGCTTCGGCGTACGCCGGATACAACGGCCCGACGAACCCGGGCGGCTTCACCGGTCCAGGCGCAGTGAACGTCACCACGGCGGCCGCTGTCGAAAAAGCCCATGACGACGCCGTTGCCGTGCTTGAAGGCTATCTTGTGGAACAGGTGAAAAGCGATCTGTATATTTTCAAGGACGATTCCGGCACTGTTCTTGTGGAAATAGATCATGAAGACTTTCTCGGCGCGTCCGTCACCCCGCAAACCAGGGTGCGGCTCATCGGCGAAGTGGACAAGGGCGTGTTTGAGCGGACCAAAGTCGATGTGGAGCGGCTGGAAATCATCAAGTAAAGCCCCTCTTTGGCTGTCCCGCGGGAGTCGCGCGCAAAGCGCCTCACGCGGGACTTTATGCCGCAGGCTGAAACGCGGCCCCGTCCAGAGCGGGCCGCGGCAAGCCTGCAACCGTCCCGGCTGATTCTTTTACCGCGGCGATGTGCGCGCGTTGCCAGGAAAACGACTCTCCTGTATATGACCTTTGCCTGCAAAGCATCCGCAACACTGTTTCGCTTTCAAGGAAAGGCATATGCGTATCCTGCTCATAGAAGACGACGATATTATCGGCGATGGAATCAGGCTGGGATTGACCAAACACGGGTTTAGCGTCGACTGGTTTCTCAACGGCATCGAAGGCCGCGACGCGCTTTTCGCCGCAGAGTACGACGCCGTCGTGCTGGATCTTTCGCTTCCGGGCGCCGACGGCCTTGACATACTGCAAGACTGGAGAACGTCCGGACAGGACGCGCCCGTGCTCATTCTAACGGCCCGGGACCAGATCGACCAGAGAGTCGAGGGGCTCAATCTCGGCGCGGACGATTATCTTGGCAAACCCTTTGCCCTAAACGAGCTGCTTGCACGATTACGGGCCCTGATTCGGCGGCGTCATGGGCGTTCCACGCCGACGCTTGTTCATGGCGCTCTTCTTTTTAATCCCGAAACCCGCATATTGACGCAAAACGGCGAACAGATTGCGCTCAGCCAAAAAGAAACGTCGCTGGTGGAAATTTTTCTGCTCAATAAAAACGCGGTTCTGTCCAAAGCCGCGCTTGAGGAGAAGCTGTATGCCTGGGGCGAAGAAGTCAGCAGCAACGCCATAGAAGTGCATGTCCACAACATCCGGAAAAAACTGGGAAGCGCATTCATAAAAACTGTAAAAGGAGCGGGCTATATGTTGGGAGATCCATAATGGCGCGTATGGTTGCCCTGTTTAAAACGCTTGCAGGCAAAATGTTTGCGGCCGTCAGGAAAACGTCCGCCGTGTTTTGCGCGGCGGCCCGGGCATGCAGACATTCCCGCGCGCGCGCGGCAATAAAAAAACGCGCCGATGCGGTCGCCCGCGCCTGGAGCCTGCGGGCGCGGCTGCTCCTTTTTTTCTCCCTTTTCCTTGTCGTCGCATGGAGCGCGGCCATTTTGTCCGCCTATGGGATATGTCGCAAGTATACGAATGAATTTTTCGACACCCAGCAGACACTTTTTGCCAAGACCCTGGCGAGCACGGATTTTTCCATTCCCGTGCAGCGCCTTCCCAAGACAAAAGAGCTGCTGAAAGGCGCCTCCAAAAAAAGGCGCGGCAAAGAAGACGAGGATGCGCTGGGGTTTGCGGTATTCTCCAGAAATGGCGAGCTCCTGCTTTCAGACGGCGAAAACGGGGATGATTTCATCTTCAGCGGATGGAAGCCGGGATTTGCGAAATCTTTTCTGTACGACTCCGACGACGTATGGCGCATTCTCTGGATGCCCTCCGCAAACGACGAATATCTTGTGGCTGTCGGACAGGACATGGAATACCGGGACGATATGGTCCTTGACATGCTCTATAAACAAATGCTTCCCTGGCTCATGCTCTTTCCCATCCTGCTTATCGGCCTGCTCTGGATGCTTTCAAGGGAACTGGCGCCGTTGCGCGGGGTCGTCCTGTCGCTGAAAAAGCGGGACGCCCGCGACACAAGCCTTCTTGATGCGAACCATATCCCTTCAGAAGTCCTTCCTCTGGTCGATGCGCTCAACAGTCTTTTCACCAGAATAGCGGCCATGTTGACGCGGGAACGCGCCTTTACCTCGGATGCGGCGCATGAACTGCGCACGCCTCTGGCCGGACTGCGGATTCAGGCGGAAATGATCGGTCTGGCCGACGCCGGTTCCGAAGCGCAGGCCCATGCCATTGCCAAACTGCTCATGGGCATAGACCGGTGCTCGCGCCTTATAGAGCAATTGCTCCTGCTTTCCCGCATCGACGCGAACGCGGATATGGCCGCATCGCCTGAAACCATGCCTGTATCCGCCTTTGAACCCGCGCCCCTGCTTGAAACCATGCAAAACGACTACCAGGCGACACTTGAAGAAAAGAGGCTGCGGTGCAGCATTTCCGGGACATGCCAGACGCTCGCCGTGCGCGGCGACGCGACGCTGACCGGCATTTTACTGCGCAACCTGCTCGACAACGCAATCCGGTATTCGCCCGCGGGCGGGCATATCCGCATCTGGTGCGACCGCGACAGGTTGCATATGGAAAATGCATGCGCAAATCTTGAGCCGGAGCATATCCCCAGACTGGGCGAGCGCTTTTTCCGGCCGCCGGGACAAAAAACCGCGGGAAGCGGTCTTGGACTGTCCATCGTCAAGCGCATA
This sequence comes from uncultured Desulfovibrionaceae bacterium, assembly GCA_944324045.1. Lineage (GTDB taxonomy): Bacteria > Desulfobacterota > Desulfovibrionia > Desulfovibrionales > Desulfovibrionaceae > CALUUT01. Next base: position 15,223 of record CALUUT010000065.1, read on the forward strand.
GCCGCAATGCAGGGACTTGAGGTCAGCTTTTCCATGAAGGAAAATCCCTCTTCAAAAAACGCGCTTTTTCTGGTTGCCGTACAATTTGCGGCAGCGGCTGAGACTGAAAAGCAACGATGCGGGGCCTGACCCCGCTGCAGGCAATGCGCCGGCGCAGGCCAAAAGACGCGGGCACGCTTCCGTCCGGCCCTACGGACCTCAAACCACAAAAAACACGAACAATAAGGCGGCAACGCTTCTTCAAAGCGGCGTGCAGCGCCATCCCGCCTCACGGGCCTTTGGCCCTGCACCGAAAAAAATATGCCGGGGGAGTAAAAAAGGGAGAGGGCTTTCGTCCTCTCCCTGGAAAATGCGCTGAAAAACACGCTGTCAGCTTTCATAATAAGAGCGCAGGGTCTGACTGCGCACAGGGTGGCGCAGTTTTCGCAACGCCTTGGCTTCAATCTGGCGGATGCGTTCTCGCGTGACGTTGAACAGCTTGCCCACTTCTTCCAGCGTGTGGTCGCTTTTTTCGCCAATGCCGAAACGTTTTCTCAAAACCTGCTCTTCGCGCGGCGCAAGGTCGGAAAGAACGCTCGCGATCTGCTCCGAAAGTTTGGTGTTCACCACTTCTTCAGCCGGGGCCACCGCCTTCTTGTCTTCAATGAAATCGCCAAGGCTTGAATCTTCTTCATCGCCAATCGGGGTTTCCAGCGAAATGGGCTCTTTGGCGATTTTCAAAACCTTCTTGACCTTGTCCAGCGGGTAATCCATGCGTTCCGCAATTTCCTCCGGGGTGGGGTCGCGGCCCAGTTCCTGAACCAGATACCGCGACGTGCGGATAAGCTTGTTGATGGTTTCTATCATGTGCACCGGGATGCGGATGGTCCGGGCCTGATCCGCTATGGCGCGGGTTATGGCCTGACGTATCCACCAGGTGGCGTATGTCGAAAACTTGTAGCCGCGCTGGTATTCAAACTTGTCCACAGCCTTCATAAGGCCGATATTGCCTTCCTGAATCAAATCCAGGAACTGCAGGCCCCTGTTGGTGTATTTTTTGGCGATGGACACGACCAGGCGCAGATTGGAGCGGATAAGCTCCTGCTTGGCGCGCATGGCCGCATTGTTGCCGCGCTTGATGCGCCAGAGCACTTCCTCAAGATCATACACATTGTGGCAGCACTTTTCCTGAAGCCGGGCCAGAATTTCAATCTTGCCCATAATAAGCTCCTTGAAGGAAAAGACTTCCTCTATGGTCAGCCCAAGGGCCTTGGCGGCATTAGCCGGGCTTATTTCGCGCGCTTCCAGCATGCGGAACAGTTCCTGAATTTCCGCCTGGGTCTTGCCGGTGGCGAGAATGTATGCGGACAAATCGCGCTGGCAGTTATGCATCTGGCGCACATAGTCTTCCACGGTTTCAATGATGCGGTCTATCAGCGTTTTTTCAAGCTTGATATCGCGCAAACGCAGGACGATATGTTCCTTAAAGGCCATGATCTCTTTTTGCAGGCTCGTCACCCGGCGATCCGTGCGACAGCATTCGTCCAGTTTGGAATAGATCTTGCGTTTTTTCTTGAACGTGGTCTTGATTTCCTCAAGCAAAAGGATGACCCGCTGACGCTGGTTCATTTCGTCTTCGCTGGGGTCGTCTTCCTCAATGGTCTTGACCACGTCCTTAAGCTTGATGCGGTTGAGCTTGAGATCTTCGCCAACGCTGATGATCTCCTCAACCGCGACAGGCACTTCAACAAGCGCATACAAAACGTCCTGCTCGCCGTTTTCAATCTTTTTGGCGATGACCACCTCGCCTTCGCGGTCAAGAAGCGGCACAGCGCCCATTTCCCGCAGATACATGCGCACCGGGTCCGTGCTGCGCGAAGAAAAATCCGTGGCGTCGTCTTCATCGCCAAGATCAATGGACGCGGGGTCCAGACCTTCATCCAGAGCGCTTTCAAGCCCCGGGTCTTCAGAGCCCTCGCTGGACGTCGTCGCGATTTTCTTGCCTTCTTTTTCGGTATCGACGATAGCGATATCAAGCTGATCGAAGATGCCGATAATTTCCTCCATTTGCTCGGGAGTATTCACCTCTGCGGGCAGCGCCTTATTCACTTCGTCAAAGGTAAGAAAACCATTGCTTTTCCCTTTGGAAATAAGGTGCTTGATTTGTTGCACTTCTTTCAAATTATTCATTGCATCTCCCCAGCGTTTTCAAATGCGCCAGCAATAACTCGATATCTGCCTGCCCGCCTTTTCCAGCGGACTGAATCAATGCGGCTTTATATGATTTTCCCTGCTTTTGGGCGCGAATTCTCCGCACCATGTCGCATACAGCTTGCAGTTGCGCTTCTTCCGCCTCAGGCGGCGCATCTGCCAGGCGATGTCGCACCCAGAAGGCTTTTTCCCGTTCATCAAGATATGTGACCGCGGCCTCGCCGTGTTCGTAGATTTTTGTCCAGAAATTTCGAGCCCATGATGTGGAAAAAACGTCCTCCACGCCCATTTCCCGCAATGTCGCGGCATACGCGGGATAGCGCACCAGAAACAGAATGATCTGCTGATCCCGCCGCTCTTCCAGTCCGATGCGCGGCACGGACGCAGGGCGCAGCATGCCGGTTCCCGGCTGCGCCGGCGCGGCGGGCCTTTTCTGGACCGCCTGGGCGCGCAGTTCGGCCTCGTTTAAGCCAAGCCCTTTGGCGACCCGCGAAATATAAAACGAAAGCAATTCCGGGGTTTCAATCTGCCGCAGGAAATGTTGCGTCCATGCCATGATGTCTTTCGGCGAATATCCGGCAGCCAGACTTCTGATGCAAAATTCGAGCCCATCCGGCGCGCTTTTCTGCAAATCCCGGAACGCATCCGGTCCAGGACCGCGCAAAAGGCTGTCGATATCCTCGCCGTCCGGCAAAAGAATGACGCGACAACGCAGACCCCGGACCAGAAACATTTCGGCGGCGCGCAACGCGGCCTTGCGGCCCGGATTGTCGCCGTCAAAAAGAAGCTCCACCGTGGAGCAAAAACCTGAAAGCCGTTTCACCTGCTGTTCCGTCAACGCCGTGCCCAATACCCCACAGGCGTTTGCAAAGCCGAACTGGTGCAGGGTGAGCACGTCCATGTAGCCTTCGGTCAGCATGGCCGTCTTGTATTGCGCGATGCCGCGGCGCGCCTGAGCCAGGCCGTACAGGTGCTCGCCCTTCTTGTAAATGGCCGAATCGCCGCTGTTGATGTATTTCGCCTCGTCTTCATCCGCGATAATCCGGCCGCCAAAGGCGATGGTTTTGCCGGAAAGGTCGCGGATGGGAAACATAAGCCGCCCCCGAAAGCGGTCGTAAACCCGCCCCTTGTCGTTCGTCCCCAAAAGGCCGGCCCGGACGGCAAGATCAAGCGAGACCCCGGCATGTTTGAAGGCGTCCGTCAGATCCTGCCATTCGCGCGGAGTCCAGCCAAGGTCAAAGGCCTTCGCGATTTCCGGCGACAACCCGCGCCGCTTCATGTAGGCGCGGCATTCAGCGCCGCCCTGGGCGTTCAGGTTGGCGGTAAAATGGGCGCGCGCCATGTCGTGCAGCCGCAACGCCTGCCGGCGAAACGCATTGGCCGCATCCCGCGCCGGGTCGGGCCGGACGTCCCGCAGAGAAATGCCCGCTTCCTCGGCAAGCTGGGCAAGGCCGTCTTTAAAATCCAACCCGTTGATGCGGCAGTAAAAATCTATAAGGTCGCCTGACGCCTGACAGCCAAAGCAATAAAAAAATCCCTCTTCTTCATTGACGGAAAAAGACGGTTTGGTCTCCTGATGAAACGGACAGGGCGCAACCCAGCGCCGCCCATTCTGGCGCAGGTCCACATACCGGCGCACAATCTCCACAATGCTCAGACGGCTTTTCACCGCTTGCGCAAGACTGCCCGCATCACCTTTCATAGCCGCTCCAAAAAACTGCAGACGCTGCAATACATCAGCACCATTTTACGCAAGTCAATACAAAACGCGCGCCTTTCCGCCAGCGCCCGCAATCCGCGCCTTTTCGGAAAACCGCACCCCGCTGTAAAACCAGAACGCGCAAAATCCGCGCAACGGGCGCTCAACCGCAGGCGAAATCCTACTTCAGACTGACGACGGTCACGCCGTCGCCGCCAAATTCCTCCGTTGCGAGTTTGTAGGACGCAACCGCCGGAAACTGCCGCAAAAAGGCATGTATCTCCTTGCGCAAAGCGCCGGTTCCGCGGCCATGAATCACCTCCACGGCATGAAAGCCCTGCAGCACCGCCCGGTCCAGAAACGCCGCCAGCGAAGCCACGGCTTCGTCCGCTCTTTGACCGCGCACATCCACGCGCAAGGCCGCAACCTCCTCTTCTCCCGTCCGGGAAGACGGCTGCTCCGCATTGCGCGCCGGCCGCATCCCTTTGACGCCGCCCGCCCCGCTTTGCGGCGCCTGCGCCGGTTTGCCGGAATCTGGCGCGGCGGCCTGCACAGGCTTGCCGCATACGCTCAATTCCGTGATGGAAACCCACATGGACACGCCGCTCAAATTAATTTTCGCCCGCTGTTTGCGCGCATCCAGGTCTTCAATATACGCCTTGCGGTCCCATGGCGCATAGCGGACCGTCATGCCCTTTTCCAGATCGTCAAAAGCCGGGCCTGCGCGGCCGCCGCCGTTTTCGCCGGACACGGCGGCTTTGGCCTGCAAAAGCTCCCGGGCTTTGGCCAGCTCTTTAAGCGCGCTTTTATGCGACGCCCGCCCTTCTCTGTAGCGCTGAAGCACGTCCTGACCAATGCGCCGCACCTCGGCGGCCAGCGCCGCCCGTTCCGCTTCAAAACGCTCTTCAAGGCGTTTGCGCTTTTCCGCAAGACGCTGCTCCTCGGCGCGCAGGCGCGCCGCTTCTTTTTCCCGCTCCACGGCCAACGCATTCAAACGCTCCACCAGCGCCGTGACGTCGCCGCCGTCCAGAAGCAGATACTGTTCGGCGCGGCGTATCACGGCCTCATCCAGACCATGATCCCGGGCCACGTCCAGAGCGCGGCTCGCCCCGACCTGATCATACGCAAGACGGTACAAAGGGCGTTTGCTTGACGGATCAAACAGGACCGACGCCGCGCGCACGCCCGCGTGAGACAGGGCGTAGGTCTTCAGCGCGGGAAAATGCGTGGCCGCCACCACATACGCCTTCTTCTCCAGTATTTCATCCATCACGGCCTGCGCCAGAGCCGCGCCCTGCGCCGGGTCCGTGCCCGCGCCGAACTCGTCGAGAATCACAAGGCAGTTCGGACCCAGTTCCGGCCATATGCGCGAAAGATGCTCGATTTGCGCGGTGAAGGTGCTGACGTGATCTTCAATGCTTTGCTCGTCGCCGATAAAGGCAAAAATATTGTCCCAAAGCGGCAGACGGCTTCCGGCTTCGACAGGCGCGGGTATCCCGCTCATGCCCAGAAGCGCGATAAGCCCCAACGTCTTCAGGGTCACGGTCTTGCCGCCCGCGTTGCCGCCGCTGATGATCAATCCGTACTCATTCTCCCGGATCATGATATCCACAGGCACCGTCTTGCCTGCGCGGCCCCGTTTGCCTGACAAACGGTCTGTACCCCCGGTCCCGCCGGCATCCCCGTATGCCGCGCCGGATGGTGCGCCGGACGCGTTCTGCGCAGCATCGCCCAGCGCCAGCAGCGGATGCCGCGCATTTTTAAGATGCACGGGCGCGTCTTTTTCAAAACGCGGCACGCGGCCGTCGTACAGTCTGGCCAGCGCGCATTTCGCGGCAAGCACGTCCAGTTCCGCCAGGAACAGATACGCGCCTTCTATGGCGGCCTGCTCCTGACGCACAAGCCCGGTCAGATAATGGACGACCCTGCGCTCCTCATCGCGCTCGCGGCGCTTCAGTTCCTGAAGCGTGTTGTTCAGCTCCACCAGAAACATGGGCTCGAAGTAGCACGTTTCGCCCGTCTGCGAATAGTCATGAATAATGCCCTGGAGCCGACCTTTGAAGTTCGCCTTGAGCGGCAGCACATAGCGATCCGCGGACAGCGTCATGAACTCATCCTGAAGATACTGCGCGATGTTGTACCGCTGGGCGAAATCCTTCGCCTTGCGCAGGCATTGCTGATGCAGCCCGCGTATTTCCTGGCGTATCAGCAAAAGGTCGGGCGAGCTTTCGTCGCGAATGAGTCCGTCGTCGGAAAGGCAGCGGAACAAAGCCGCCGTGGCGTTCGCCGCCGCGGGGCATGACAGGGCGAGCTCTTCAAGAAGGGGCCAGCTTAATGCGGCAACGCCGCTTTGGATGTTTGCGGCCACGGCTTTGCGCGCCTCCTTCGCAAGACCCAGAACCTGACGCACTGCCCACAGCGCGTCCGCATCCAGATCATCGGGGCGGCTTTTCAGATACCGGAATACGCCCTCCAGCGAAGGAAACGCCGTCAGCGCAAACCCGGCGCGGGCGTAAAAAATTGCAGCCTGCTCAAAAAGGCGGGCGTCGCGCTCAATCTCTTCAGGGACGTTTTTGGGGAAAAGCGAAAGACAGGCCCGTTGTCCGGCTTCCGATACGGCAAAACGCGCAAGACGCCGAAGCACCTTTTCAAACTCAAGCACATGAAGGCAGCGACTGTCCATACGGCAAACTACTTGGCCTGCAATGCCGCGCGCACGGCCGCGCTGAGCTCTTTGCCGTCGACCCGGCCCTTGTGCGCCGCCATGATATGATTCATCACCCGGCCCATATCGCGAACTTCCCGCGCCCCTACGGCCAAAACAGCTTCCCTGACGAGCGCCTCGATTTCTTCCGCGCTGAGCGCCTTTGGCATGTATTCCTTGAGCACGGCGTATTCCGCGGCTTCCTTGTCCGCAAGCTCCGGCCTTTTTCCGGAACGAAACTGCTCCATGGCGTCCTGGCGCTGTTTGGCCTGCTTCATGACGACGTCAAGAAACTCCTCTTCCGTAACCGGCCGCATAAGCTGCACCTGAAGATTCTTGGCGGCGGTCTTAAGATGCCGCAATACGGAAAGACGAAGCGCATCCCTGTTTTTGTATGCCGTCACATAATCTTTCTCTACACGTTCGATAAGGGACATAGGACACCGTTCCGGCTTGAAAGGTGAAACGAATGGGGGGAAGGCCTTTTTTCCAAAAAGACAAAAGCCTCATGAAGCTTTTTTCGCCCGCGCAAAGGCCGACCGGGGCGTTTTCCTTGCCGGGCCGGAACAGCTCCGCTGGTCCGGAAACGGCCGTATGCGCTTCGCGCCATGCGGCGCGGCGAAACGCGTCTTTAACGAAACAATCCGTGCGCTCCAACATTCGCCCGGAAGCGCTTTTTTTAAGACAAATACAGGAAGCCCCGGCCTTCGGCCGGGCTTCCCATACAAACATGTCACATTTTTACGGAACTGCCTTGCCCGGAAAAAGGGCATTGGCGCCGTTACGCTACATTCAACTTCCTGATCTTCTTCAGGAGGCGCTTGCGGGCCGCAGCCTTTTTCTTCTTGCGCATCACGCTGGGCTTTTCAAAATGCTGCCGCTTCTTCATTTCCGAAAGGATTCCGGCCTTTTCAACCTGCTTTTTGAAACGGCGCAGCGCGATATCAAAATTATATTCGCCATCGTCAAGATATACTCCAGGCAAGACAATCACCTCCCCGCCTTTTCGGCATCAGATTGACGCAATGTAAAAAAGCCTTCCTGCTTTTACAGGACTGCTTTGGTCATACATCGCGCAATAAAATACGGCAAGACATTCGCTTTCTATCGCGTCCTGCCATTAAGGGGTTTTTCTCTAACCGAAAAGAACAAAAAAAGCAAGCCCCTTTTATCCAAAACTCCGCGGAAAGACGCCTCACGCCTCTTGAAGCGGAATCCCGAATCAGGGGCTTTTCAAACACTCCTTCATGCCAAGAGCGAAACAATCTCTTCCCTGAACGCAAGGCGCGTCACCGGCCCGCATCCCGCCATGATCTGAACACGGCAAGCGCCAGCCCTACGCCGAGCACGCAAACGACAATATAGACAAAACCGAAAAACAGGGCATGATCAAACTGCCACCAGGGGATATCCATGGGGAGCATGCTGTGTATGGTTTCGCCTTTAAGCATCATGCCAGCCATATGCGCGACGCCTATTCCACGGCGTCCTTAAGGATTTTGCCGGGACGGAATTTGATCACCTTGGCCGCGGGAATAGTGATTTCCTCGCCTGTGCGGGGATTGCGGCCTTTACGGGCTTTGCGCGACTCGACGGCAAACGTGCCAAAGCCAGTAAGCGCAAGTTTTCCTTCGCTGGCAAGAATGTCCTTCACGGCTTCAAGAAAGGCGTTCAATGAACGCTCGGCGCTGGCTTTCGTCAGGTTTGACTTTGTCGCTATGGCATCAACCAGTTCAGCTTTGGTCATGTAACAACTCCTCTTGTCAACAGCGTTAAGTGTAGTATATGCCGGCTGGATTAAGAGGCGTCAGGTGAGCCTTAACCAGCATATACGCTATGAGATAAACATCTTTTCAAGCTGGCTGTCAAGCAGCCGCGCCAAATTCAGGCAAAAGCGCCGGAAAATCATCATATATGGACATACTCGCCTGAAACGAAAAAGAATGCCTACTCAAGCAACGCGGACAGGCTTTGAAACAGCGCCGGACTTATTTCCTCCGGCCGGGACAGCCGGGACAGGCCGTGCGCGGTCAAAAGGGCCTCAATACGCTCATTCCACCGCGCGCGCAGGATGCTCCCAAGCTGCTTGCGGCGCTGCTGGAAACAGGCGTGCAAAAGCCCGGCGAAACGCGCAAGGTCCACTTGCGGCCGGGCCGGCAGCGGCGTGAACAGCAATACGGCGGAATCCACCTTGGGCCGCGGGACAAAAACCGAAGGCGGAACAACCATGAGCCTGCGCACCGCCATAAAAGAACGTATCCATACCGTCAACGCCCCGTATGCGCCGGTTCCCGGCTCCGCGGTCAGACGCTCGCCCACTTCCTTCTGAATCATGAACACAGCCCGGCTCAGTCCTGTCGCGCGGCTGAAAAGCTCCCACATCAGGGGAGAAGCGATGTTATACGGCAAATTTCCGATGATTTTCCAGTCAGGCTTGCCCGCTTCTGAAACGAGCCGTTCCCACGAAAACGCGAGCGCATCCGCAAGCACAGGATGCGCCAAAGCGGGGCTCGGTCCTTTTGGGGCTGAAAGCGGCCGCTTATGCCTAAACACAAGCTCGCGGTCCTTCTCCAGCACGATAAAGAGTTCCGGTCCGGCGGCCCTGATCAATCCCGTCAACGCGCCCGGTCCGGGACCAATCTCGATGACCCTGTCTTTTTCGTTTATTTCCAGGGCGGCGACAATACGCATGGCCACATGCGCATCCCGCAGAAAATTCTGTCCCAGACTCCGTTTCGCCAAAGGCAAATCTCCGCCCGCATTGCGCGCCCGCGCGCTCTGTCCCTGCGTCCGGTTTCGTTTCGTCATGCCGCTCCCTGCAATCGCCTGTCGCGCCCTGTTCCGCCCGCCGGCGTTTTTCTCATCTATCTTCCTCTGTGGTTTGAGACTAAAAGGCCACATAGCCCCGCGCCTTTTCCCGCGGGGCATCAGATGGGCGCTTTGCTACCGCATTGCTTTTTTTCCGGACTTCATCCGGGCGGCCCGCCGCGCGGCCCTGCGCGCTCTGTACACCGCAACCGTCCGCAGGCACAGGACATAGCTGATTACGGACGCGGGAACGCCCAGGACCACGCCGCCCACGCACATGACGGCCAGCCACTGCCAGCCCTGCTGAATCATGACCTTAAATTCCAGCAAGTCGGCGTTGAAGGGGGGAACGCTGAACGGCGAAACGGCCTTTCCCACATAATACAACATCATGTAAAACGGAATCCAGTTTAACGGATTGGAAACCCAGGTTCCCAATGCGGCCGCGATCTTGCTTCCCCGAACCGGCCAGGCGAGCAACAGGGCCGCAATGGTCTGAAAGGGGATGATGGGCAGAAAACCGGCGAACACGCCAGCCGCCAGGCCTATGGCGATATTGTGCGGCGGCAGAGGTTCGCGAATCATCCGCAGATACCCCAGGCGCACGGCCCGCCACATTTTGTTTATGAATCCGGGAAGCTTCATATGCCTTTTTCCATGCAAGCCGTCATGCAGGCCTTCATGCAAACGCCGAAAAAATCAGGTCCAGCGGCTTTTGCGCCCGCTTTGCTTTTTAAGCGCGCCGCCTTGCCGGCTTATGGCAACACGTCAAAACGGGAAAAGCGCATGACCAGGCCGGCCCGCCCCTGCGACACGGAACGCAAAGCCGTGGAAAATCCGAAAAGCGCGCGCAAAGGAGCGGCGGCTTTCACAAGTTTGCAGCGGCCTAGCTCTCCCGCGCCCTGTTCTTCCATGGACTCCACGCGGCCGCCCCGGCTTCCCAAAAGCCCGATGACATCCCCGACATTGGCGTCCGGCACGGTTATTTCGACGTCCATAATCGGCTCAAGCAGCACGGGCCTGGCCCGCTCCAGCGCAAGCTTCAGGGCGGCCACGGCCGCCATATGAAAACCCACGGGCGTCGAAGTTTCCTTACGTTCAAACGAAAGAACCGTCACGCGCACATCCTGCACCGGGAAACCGCCGGCCGCCCCGCTTTGCAGGGCCGATTCCAGGCCCTGACGCACGGCATCCGCCCAGACGCGCGGACAGGCCGTTTCCGAAGCGCGCGCCGCGCCCTGCTCCCGCTTGCCGCGCGCGGCTTTCCCGCACTGACCGGCGCTGCCGGAAGACATGAGCGCCGAAATATCCACAATGTTTCCGCTCATGCGCGGCAGAGGCTCGACCCGCAAAGACACCATCCCGTGGTGCGGCGTATCGCCCAGTTCGCGCTCAAAGGTCGCCGACGCCTCGGCCGCGTCCTGAATGGTTTCCTGATGCACGACCTGCGGCTGCCCCACGCGCGGGCTGATTCCGTATTCCCGGCGGATGCGCTCAGTAAGCACCTCAAGATGCAACTCGCCCATGCCGGAAACCAGACGTTGCCCTGTGGCCTCGTCCACCTCAAGGCGCAATGTCGGGTCTTCCACCAGATACCGGTTCAACGCCTCATCCAGTTTTTTGCCTTCTTCCGCGTTGCGCGGCTCAAGCGCAAGGGAGATCACCGGCTTGTACGCATCCAGATTTTCCAGAATCAGAGGCCGCGACTTGGCGGCCAGGGTATCGCCGGTACGCGGAGCGCGCAGGCCGCCAAGGGCCACGATATCGCCGCACAGGGCGATATCCAGGGATTCGCGCCGGTCGGCGTTCATGCGAAAGATGCGGGCGGGGCGTTCATCCACCCCCTGCGTCGTGTTGCGCAGAACTTCGCCGGGCCGGATTGAGCCTGCGTACACCCGAACCAGAGCCAGAGGACGGCCCGCATCCATCACCACCTTGAAAACAAGCGCCGCGACCGGGTCCGAAGGGTCGGGCCGCACGAGTACGGGAGCGTCCGAATCCGGGAGCGTTCCTTCAACGGGCTTCGCTTCAGCCGGCGAAGGCAGGTATTTCACCACCCCGTCAAGCAATGGCTGCACCCCGATATTGCGCAGGGCCGAGCCTGCGAAAACAGGAACCAGCCGCCCGGACAGGCAGCCCCGGCGCAGGCATGCGTCAAGAAGCGCCGGGCTCAGATTCCCGGTCTCGCCGCTTAAATACGCGTCCATGACCGCCTCATCCTCGTCGGCCAGAAGCTCCAGAAGCGTTTCGCGCCAGACGTTCGCGTTTTCAAGATCCTCGCCGGTCAGGGGCGCGGCGCGCACCGTGCGGCCCTGGCTTTTTTCGTCGAAATCAAGACGCTGCATGGTCACAAGGTCCGCCACAGCCGCAAATTCATCCCCCTGCCCCAGCGGGATGGTCGCCGGCGCGGGCCGCGCGCCCAGACGCGCGCGCATGCTTTCAAGCGCCGCGCCGTAGTCGGCCCCAGGCCGGTCCATCTTGTTCACAAATGCAAGCTTGGGAACCCCGTATTTTTCGGATTGCCGCCATACGGTTTCAGACTGCGGCTCAACGCCGCCCACAGCGCAAAACACCCCCACGGCGCCGTCAAGCACCCGCAAGGAGCGCTCCACCTCAATAATGAAATCAACATGCCCGGGCGTGTCGATGATGTTGATTCTGGTTTTGTCCCAAAAACAGGTCGTGCAGGAAGAGGTTATGGTAATGCCGCGCTCCTGTTCCTCAGGCATGAAATCCATGGTGGCGTTTCCGTCATGCACTTCGCCCATGCGATGAATTTTTTCCGTGTAAAACAGAATGCGCTCCGAAAGCGTGGTCTTGCCCGCGTCAATATGCGCTATAATCCCGATATTCCGCAATGCGTCCATTTTGGTCTCCGGATTTATCGCTTGTATGTGTTTCGGCTCCGCGCCCTTGCGCGCGGCCATGCCCCAAAACGCCTGTGGAAATGAGCCGTCCTACTCCGTCCATCCCCGGCACTCGATGCGCTCTTCCCGGAAAAAAGACGCGGGCAAAACAGGCCACAAAACACGCCACGGCGCGGACTCTTCCTCGCCATGCTCCCCTTTCTCCCCATCCTGAGACAGGACGGCGTCCGCGCCTTCCTGGGCCGCGCGGCTTGCGGATGCGCCGCCTTCGCACCAGACCAGGACGCCCTTTCGCGCGCAGAAGCATTGCAAAACCCTGTCTCGCCAATGCGGCTCGCCCATGACCAGAATGCGCCCCGGCCCTTCAGCGGCCAGATGCGAAAAAAGACGCAAAAGACGCCGCTCGCTCAGCAGACAGACGTTTTCAACGCCCGCAAGCTCCAGTCCCGCATATATGAGATTGTCCACACGCCGGGCGTGCGTCTTTGCCTCCGCATCGTCCCCGTTTTCGACGATAAGCGCCCATACGTCGGAAACGCCGGCGAAAAGCGCGCAAAGCGCCGCCAGCATGACCTGCCGCGCCGCGCGCATTGCCGCTGTTTCCCCTGTTATGGCGCAATCGCCGCGTTTTTCCGCGCCATTGCCCGGGCCGGCCCCATCCAGGAGGGGTAGCGCATGGGACGGCGCATAGGAACGCGGCAAAAGCACAAGGCACCAGTCCACAGGCCGGCTCAGACGCCGAATGGCCGTTCCCGGATAGGAAACGACGCTTTCCTCTTTTGAAAAAGGAAGAATGTGGCCAAAGGCCGCGTGCGCCTGAGCGATATACGTCTTAAGCAAAGAACGGGACCGCGCCCCGGCGGCCTCGTATGCCTCGCCGATGACGGCGTCGCCGACGCGCGCCGCATCCAGTTCTTCCCACAGTGTTTTTCCGGGCTTCATATATCCCTGGTCCTCTTACAAAACCGCCCCGGTTCCCGCGCGCAGGCCGCGCGCCGCAATATCCGGCCTAGTTTTGTTTTGGCGCGGAAGACGGATATTTGCCGAACGCCGCGCGGATGTAATTCAAAAGACACTGGTTGAGCGCCTGATCGCGAGTCAGACCTTCGGCGTACGCGCCGTTCGCCAGGGTTTTCCTGAACTCGCTTCTGGAAAGAATCGCGTCTTTTGGCGCGGCGCGTTCAAGCCCCTGGGCGTACTCTTTAAGCGACGCCTTAAGCTGCGCGTCCTGCATGGCGGCAAGCCTCGCGTATTCTTTGGCCAAAGCGTCTGGCGACGGCATGTTCGGGGATTCAAGCACCGCTTTCAACGCCGCGGCGTACCGGTCAAGACCGTTGCGAAGATGGCTTTCCTTGACCACGTTGATCCCCATCCAGCCGGCTTTAAGCCACTTGAAGGCCGCATTGCTCAAAACCGGCGACGTCATGGAATCAGCGTAGAATACGCCGATGGAGATGGAATCATATACATAGGTGTCCATCCAGCCGATGCCGCTTCGGGTCGCGCCGGCGTTTTTGGTATACACATAGTTCCAGTCGGAATCATCCCCCACGATAGCCCCTTTCATGCCGACGTTCGACTGCTTGGTCTGCTTGGACACGGTAATGAAAAAGACCTTGCCGTCATACTGCATGAGAACGACCATCCGCGCAAGAGGATAGCTGTAGAAGCTGCCGCTGTTCGAATCCGGCGTGGTTTCCTCATATTCCGTTCCCCGCAAAACAAGCGGAACGCTCATATCCGTTATCTGCCACAGGCGCGGCGAGTGGCCGGCGATCTCGCTTCCCGAATACCATTTCAAAAGGCGCACGCTGTTCGGGTACACGACGCCTGAAGGAAACGCCGGATTAAAATAGTACTCCAGAAACTTCGCCAGACTGGCGGCGTACTGCGTCTTTAAGACCGCGCCAAGGCCGGCGTCCCGTTCCTTAAGCGTAAAGTCCGCATTCTTTCCCGTTATCGGCATGCTCTGCGCAAAATGCAGCAGGGGCGCTATTTTTTCCGGACTCAGCGTCATATTTTTATCAAGATCAAGCTGCACCAGATACGTCAGCGCGTCTTCCACCGCGGAATCGGCCTTCTTGGCCTGTCCCGCGAACGCCGCCTGCGCCGCAACCGCCAGCATAAAAAAAACGGTCAATACATAACGCGCCCATCTACCGGCACTCTGTCTCATTCCTGCACCTCGCTCCATATTCTTCAAAAACTATCCGGCCAGGGCCTCCGCCGGGGCTTAAGCTCCATCTTGTTCACTCAAAATTTCTTCATACGCTTTGAGATATTCTCCGCACATGCGCTGCATGGTAAAAAAACGCTCATAGCGTTCGCGGGCCGCAAAAGACCAGTTCCGCAACATTGCTGGACGCCGCAACAGCGCAACTGCGGAACGAATCAGACCGTCGTAATCGCCGCAGGGATGCAGCCGTCCGCACGCTCCGTCCACAATCTGTTCCGGGACCCCGCCGACCGCAAACGCGCAGACCGGAACCCCTGCGGCAAACGCCTCAAGTATCGCCAGAGAATGATTTTCCGCGGGCGAAACATGAATAAGCACATCCGCCGCCAGCATCGCCAGAATCATGACCGCCCGGCCTGCATAGGGCCAGAAAAGCACGTCGTTGCAACGCTCCAGGCGCTCTCCTCCGGCCATGACGCATACGGCTTCAGGAACCGCGGCCTTGATGCTCCGCCATATTCCCATCCATTTGTCGCCGCCCTTGGAACGGCATGTCTCGCCGCCATGCGCCGCAAACAGCACGACCTTCGCCGGCCGGGCCATGCCCATGCTCCGGCGCGCCAGCGCCTTCGCCCGGCCAAGCCGCGGCGCGGCGCCTTCCAACGGCGCGTCGAAGGCCCCTTTGCTGATTCTATCATGCGGACTGAAATCCGACAAGACGCCGCCGCACATTTGCTCAAACATGACGGCGGGGTCTTCCACGCCGTTTGGAATAATCCGGCACCCACATTCCGGCAGCGCCTCCCGCGCCATTTTTCCAAGCCATGCGGAAGGGCACGCAAACCGCGGTTTAACTGCGCGCAAGAGAGCGCGCAGCTTCCGGCCATGCAACGCCGCGTGCGGGCGTCCCATGGGGCAGACGCAGGCGCAGGCGTCAACCCAGGCCCGGCACGCAAGAGGATGAATGCAGCCGCCGGTGAGCAGGCGCGCGTCGTGCAACGTGCACAAAAGCCCGCGCCCGGGTGCGGGCCGTTCCAGCAAGGCCGCGAAAAACCCTTCCCAGTCCTGCGTGGAATGCATGTGCAAAACCCCGGTCCGATTCCCGGACGCCAAAGAAGCCGGCCGGCGAAGCGCCCATTCCGACGCCCCCGGGGATGCCGCTTCGGCAAAACTGGATGAGGCGCGCGACGCGCCCGCGCCGAAATCCGGGCCTGCGCAACGAAGGATATGCGCAAGAACGCCCTTTTGTTCCATGCAGTCCGCTGCCCGCGGACCATCGAATATCTCGCAGGAAAACGACACGTTGTAGCCGGCCCGCGACGCCGCCATGCCGGCCATGCCCGCCACGCGGGCCGCGCCGCCGTGAAAGGCGAGCGCGCTGTGAATGTGGACTGGATTCATAAAAAAATGGAAACCCTGCCGGTCCTCATACGACCAGTATAAAAAACTACCTGGAAACGGTTTCCAGATATCCCTGTTTGAGCAGCCACAGCACAATGCAGTCCCCGTCCTCTTCAGGCCCCGGACCGAAAATGTCGCGCAGCCGGCCGATGGAGACGGGCTTCATGGCCCGGACCAGAATCCGGCGTATGGCCTGCGGCTCAAGCCGCTCTTCAATGCCGCCGTAAAACGCCGGCGCTTCTTTGCCGCGATACAAGGCCTGACCAAGAGCCGATATGCGTACAAGCATATCTTTCTGCAATACCTGTGCCGGATGACCGGAAAATACGCGCGCATAGGAAAAATGCAAAGGATGCGTAACATCTCGAAACATTTCGCGCTCTACGGGAAAGGACCAAAGCCCGTCCCACAGCGCCACATATTGCGCTATCACTCCCGGCCAGGAAAAAAGCCGCTTCACGCGCTCAAACGCGGCCCGCCCCATGGCCGCGCGCAATCCGGAATCATGAACCAGAGCCCGCACGGCCAGGGCAAGCGCAGGAATCTGCACAACAGTCTCCTGCGCCAGGGCAAGGTGCGTCTGATTGTCATAGAAAATGTGGGCCAGAACATCCGTTCTTGAGGTGTCCGCCGGTCCGATGGTGGGGATGAGAAACCCGGTCTCGCCGTGCCGGACAATGTCCCGATATCCGCTCCAATCCGCGGCGATTGCGGGCAACATGGCCGCCCCGGCCTCAAGCAGCGTGAGGCCGAACGTTTCCTGGACGTTGTCCGCCGGCGAAATGAACATATCGGCGGCGGCGTACAGTCCTTCGCGCGCATCATCGTCCGGACGCTTCACAATTGTGCAACGGATGCCCAAATTTTGCGCAAAACGGGCGAGCGTATCCGGCACATCGTCCCCGGCGTCCGTCCAGCCGGCCAGCACAAGCCGGACCGCTGAAAGATCAATCGGCCTGTTCAGGCCCGATGCCGCGTCCTTCCATCCGGATGCCCGGACAGCCGACGCCACGCTGTCCTCTTCCGGGCGTCCGGCGCAGGCAAAGGACTCCGACGCCGCGAGCTTCACGGCGCGAAGCAGGGGAAGCAAATCCATCTTGGAAGAGTGGGAAAACCGCCCCAAGGTCAAAAGCATGCGCTCGTCCCGCTCAAGTTCGAGCTTGGCGCGCATGCCGGCTCTTTGCGCAAGGAGCCGCTCCGGGTCCGGCATGTCCGTCCCCAAAGGGATGCAGACCACACGGGGCTCGCGAAATTCCGGCCCCAGACCGAAGGCTTCGCGCAATCGCCGGTAATAGGCCCGCATGACCGCCTGACCGGCCGCAGAGGTGGCCGCCACAGCGTCCCGCGCCGTGGTCCCGGTCCAGACATGCCCCAGAAAATCCGCAGAATAGCGCGCATAGCTCAGCGTGTGCGTGGTTCCGGTTATCGGAAAACACTCAGGGGCCATGAAATTGCGCAACCGGCACAGATGCGCGAACTGACGCACGCAGTCGGAGAGATGAAAACAGTGATACGGCGTTGCCTTAATATGCCGCGGCAAAAAAGCCACGGGCATGACTTCGACTTTATTACGCCGCCATGCATCGGGAAAACGCTCGCGCAGGATTTGACTCATGGATGCGCACGAGTTGTAATCCGGAAGGAAAAAATGATAGGCGTCATACGGATCGGCCTGAAACAGAGCGCGCAGAAAACCGCTGTTCGCCACTTTGCGGCCCATAATGTCGCCGGATTCGAAAAAAGGATGCAGAGTTGCCCATATTCTGGGCCGTCTTTGTTCCATGCCCTACCATTCCAAGGCAAAATACAGTGAGGAAAAACACGCCCGGCGCCCTGTTTTTTTGCAACCATGCCTTCCGGCCCGAAACGGTTCCCTGCTCCGTGCCGGCAAAAAAATCATGGTACGGAAATTGCTTCTGCATCAGGCGTCACACCTTTTTATGAGGAGCGAACGATGCGCTGTGCAGATGGAAAAACACTCTGGGCCATGGGACTTGACGGCCAGGCTCTTGCTGTTCTTAAACAATGCGCGGAGCCTGAGCATACAGTAAAAGCGCATTTTCCGGAAGTCTTTATTGCTGAAGAGACGCATGCGGAAGAGTCCCCTTTCGCCATATGCCTGTCCATGGGGGCATGGCGCGATTTGCGACGCCGCTATGGAGAGGCGCCATGCGCAAAGCCGCCCGCATGGATTTTAATCGTGGAAGACTCTTTCGCCGCTTCGGAACTGGAAGACGCCATGTCCCAGGGATTCGCCGCGATTCTGAAATGCCCTCTTGAGCGTAACCGGGTGTTGAACGCCTTGTCCTGCGCGCTTGAAGACTGGCATATTCATCAGGATATCATGGCCATGGGCAAAGAAATCATGCTCAATCGCGAACTGCTGCAGCGCAAAAACGACAGCGCCCGGTTTCTTGTGGATTTTCTTGCCCAAACGTCCGAAGCCCCGCGCATCAAAGATATGCTGCGCATCGCCGCGCGCTGCCTTGCAACCGTCATGCCGGTGGCCGGCATCGGCGCGCTCATGCGGCATGCGGACAACGCCGAAACGCCCCGCCGGTTTCTGTTCCTTCCGGCTTTGCCGGACACGGCGGCCTGGAAGGAATGGCAGATGATTCTTTCCTGCGCGGACGCAAAGCTCATCGCCCTGCCTTTTCTGGCGGACCCCGCCCATCGCGCCGCGGCATTCAAGCCTGAGACCGCCGCCCGCCCGGAAACGGCCATGCCTGGCGTCGCCCGGTCGTTCTCCATCCTCGAACCGGGCGAACCGTCCCTGCGCCCTTCCTCGGACAAAAAACGCATGCTTTTCACGCCGGTTCACCTGTACGGAAGAACAAGCGGCCTTCTGTGCGTTCAATTTACGCGGGAATACAATATCGGCCATGAACGACTGGCCATACTGAATGCGGCGCTTACGCACCTTGGAATGGGGCTGCGTACGCTCTTTCTGGAGCGCCGCGCCGTGGAAAACGCGGATGCGCCGCCCAAAGCGTCCCCTGAAAAACGCGCTGAAGCGTAAAACGCCGCCTTTTCGCCCCAGGGCGCGGGCAGAGGCGTCTGCAACGCTCCTTCCAAAGCGGAAAACTTTTCCCCCAAAATCAAAAAGGCGGCAAATTTTTCCGCTTCTTGACGAAAGCCGCGGAGTGCGCCACAAGGGGCTCTTCGCGTCCGTCGTCGCCGCCGCATAAGTCGTCGCCGCATAAAGCGGATTTTCCTTCGTCATCTTTTCTGAGGAGCGCGTTTGTGTTTAACAGCCTGCTGTGGATAGGGTTCGCCATTCTTGATCTTTCGGTCACGCTGGCCGTATTCCGCTATTTCGGAAAAATAGGAATCTATGCGCTCATCGTGTTCGACCTTTTGCTCTGCAACATCCAGGTGCTTAAAATCGTCAACCTGTTCGGGCTGACCACCACGCTCGGCAATGTCTTGTATGCCGGGGTGTTTCTGGCGACCGACATACTAAGCGAATGCTACGGCAAAAAGGCGGCCGCGCGCGGCGTGCAGCTCGGCTTCGCCACCCTGATCATGGGGGCTTTGTATATGCAAATCGCCCTGCTTTTCACTCCCGGACCCGAAGATTTCATACAGCCGCACCTTGAAGCGGTATTCGGCATCTTCCCCAGAGTCATCGTCGGCAGCCTTGCGGCATACCTGGTGTCCCAGCATCACGACGTATGGGCCTTTCACTTCTGGCGCAAACGCACCAAGGGAAAAATGCTCTGGCTGCGCAACAATGCCAGCACGCTTGTCAGCCAGCTTCTGGATACGCTTATATTCTGCTCCATCGCTTTTATCGGGGTCTTTCCCCTGCGGGACGTCATTGAAATCTGCATCTCGACCTACATCATAAAAGCCCTGGTGGCCCTGCTTGATACGCCCTTCATCTATGGCGCGCGATACATTTTTGAAAAATATCTCCGGCACAGACCCGAGGAATACAGTTCCATAGAAGCCGCCAAGTAGCGCGCCGCGGCCGGAAAAAGACGGCCGGCCTTTCCCGCGCAACCGCCGTTCAAAAAAAGAAGGCCGTTTGCAACGGCCTTCTTTTTTTACAGCAAAAACAGACTTGCCAGCCCCAGAAAAATGAAGAATCCGCCGCTGTCCGTCAGCATGGTGAGAAAGATGCTTGAAGCCTGGGCCGGATCCCGGCCAAACGATTTCAGAATCAGCGGAATGGACGCCCCGGCCATGGCGCCCAGCGACATGTCGCTGACCATGGCCCCGCCCATGACCGCGGCAAGAATCGCGTTCCCCATAAAGAAATACACGGCGATAAAGGTAATGAGCCCGACCATGAGCCCGTTGGTGAACCCGATGCACCCTTCGCGCAGTACGGCAAGCCACATGCGGCGCGGCTCAAAGCTGTCCGTCGCAAGCTGTCTGATCATGACCGCAAGCGCCTGCTGCCCCGTATTCCCGGCCTGATTGGCCACAATGGGCATGAGCACGGCCAAAATGGCCATTTGCGCGATGGTTCCTTCAAACATATACACGACGCTTGCGGATATGGTGGAATTAAGAATATTGATGATCAGCCAGGGAAGGCGCATCTTCACGGATTCATACCACGGCGTGTCGATATTTTCATCCACGCCCGCGCCCACCATGCCCAGCATATCCTCGGATGCGGAATCGTTGATGACGTCGATGACGTCGTCGTACGTCACAACGCCCAGCAAATGGTTTTCCTTATCCACAACCGGAATGGCCATGAAATTATAATGCGACAAAAGCTGGGCGACTTCCAGCTTGTCCGCGTCGGACGGCACGGATATGACATTGCGGTTGCGCAGGGCGTCATGCAAAAGCGTGCCCGGTTTTGCGGTCAGAAGGTCGCGCAGGGACAAAACGCCGATAAGATGTTCCGAATCATCCACGACAAAGGCGTAATAGGGCAGTTCCTTGTCTTCAATTTCCCGACGGATTTGCTGTATCGCCTCGTCGACGGTCAGATTCTCCTCAAGAATCACGACCTCGGTGTTCATGATGCCGCCGGCTGTGTCCGGGTCGAACTTCATAAGACGGCGCAGTTCGTCGGCATCCTCTGTTTCCAGGTTGTTCAAAAGCTCGTCGCGGTGCTCTTCCTCAAGCTCGTCAAGCACGTCCGCCGCATCGTCCGGCGACATTTCCGACACGATCTGAGCAGCCAGATCGCTGTCGATGTTCTCCAGTATCTCGACCTGGTCGTCGCCTTCCATTTCAGCAAGGGCCGCGGCCGCATCCTCAAGGGGCAGACTCTGAATCCGGCTCACCTGCTCCTCAAGCGGCAAGTCGGAAAGCTCTTCCGCCACGTCGGCCGGGTGCACGAAGTCGCTGTCCGGGCTCACGTCCTCAGCCGCGGACAAAGAATCAGGGACAGGCATCGCGGCAAGCGATTCGTCGATGCGGCGTCTCTCCGCTCTGTCCGCAACGTCCTCATGGCCGCTTTTCGCGCCGCCCTTTTCTCGGCCTGCGCCCGACGCGCCGAAGGCGCCCCTGGAATCGAGAGGCGCTTTCATCTCCTCGTGACCGTCAACCCTATTGCTTTTTTTCTCATCCATAACGGGGCCTTGTTCGCTTGATTGTGATGAAAAGGGCAAACTTGACGAAGCCCCTGATGGTTTATATTACCCTGGAAAGAGATGCTGCGGCCAACGCCGCGTTCCTCCACTGATGTACCACCAAGAAGGAGCCTTCACAATCCATGAAACACAAAGACTTTCAAAATTTCTTTCAGGGAAGGGCTCTTCAGTTTCTTGTTTCAGCCATTGACCTTGCCCTGGCGGAAGATGGACGGGATTTCACGTCGGAAGCCGTTTTCAGCGAACAGGACGCCATGCGCGCGCAAATCCGGGCGAAACAGGACGCCGTGGTTGCCGGCGCGCAGATGATCCCTTTGATTCTTGAACGAACCGCGGCCTTTTGCGGTCTTGAAAAAAGTTGGTCTTTACACATCCGTGTCAAAGACGGAGAGCGCGTCGCGCCCGGAAACGTCGTGGCCCTCATTGAGGGCAGCGCGCTGCTGATTCTCAAGGCCGAACGGATTATCCTGAACTTTCTCACCCATCTTTCCGGCGTCGCGACGCTTGCGAATCAATATGCGCGGGCCCTTGAAGGCACGGGAGTCGTTCTGCTCGACACGCGAAAAACCCTGCCCGGACTGCGGTATCCTGAAAAATACGCCGCGCTTTCAGGCGGCGCGGCCAATCATCGCCTTAACCTTGAAGCCATGCTGATGCTCAAGGACAACCACATTGACGCGGCCGGCGGCATCGCGCCGGCGGTGCGCGCTTTACGCGCGCGGCATTCGCCCTGTCCGCCCATCGAAGTGGAATGCCGCACGCTTGAAGACGTGCGCGAAGCCGTAAGCGCCCGCGTGGAGCGCATCATGCTGGACAACATGACGCCGCAGATGCAAAGCGAAGGGCTCTCGCTCATCCCGCCGGATATCGAAGCGGAAATAAGCGGAAACGTCTCCCTGGAAACCATCCGGGATATCGCCTGCCGCGCGCGGCGCAGGCCGGACTTCATTTCCGTGGGCCGCATCACGCATTCCGCGCCTTCGGCTGATTTCAGCATGACCGTCATGCCAATGCGGAACCAGAAAGCATAAACCGTTTTTTATGCCAATACCATATTACAGTCCGACGAAAAAAAGGCGGCATATATGACACACAAACCAGCGGCCAAAGACCGCATCAATGCTGTCCGCGACAAACTCGGCGCCAAACTGCGTATTTTCGGCCACCACTATCAGCATGATTCCGTGCTTCGCCATACGGACCGTCAAGGCGATTCGTTGGAACTTTCGCGATTGTGCGCGGAAACGGATGCGGAACATATCGTATTCTGCGGGGTCCATTTCATGGGAGAATCCGCGGCCCTCCTCGCAAGGCCGGGCCAGCGCGTCTATCTGCCGGAACCGGCCGCGGACTGCGTCATGTCCCGGACAGCGCCGGCCAACGCGGCCATGGACGTTCTGCGCCGGATAACCGCCGCAGGCCGCGCCGTCATACCGCTGGCCTACGTCAACACCTCCGTGGCCTTAAAAGCAGTATGCGGCCGGCACAGGGGCGCGGTCTGCACCTCGGCCAACGCGGAAACCATGATGCGCTGGGCTCTGGATGCGGCCGGACGCGACGGCGCCGTTTTGTTCATTCCTGATAAAAATCTGGGAAGCAATACGGCCGACCGTCTGAACATCCCGGAATCGCTCCGCCTTAAAATCAGCATCCGCGAACATGTGGGGCTCTACTGCCCGCAAAAAAACGAAATCAATCAGGCAAAGCTCCTGCTCTGGCCCGGATGCTGCGCCATTCACGCCCGGTTCAAGCCGGAACAGATCGCGCAACTGCGCAAACGTCACCCGAAAATCACAATTATCGCGCATCCCGAATGTTCGCCGGACGTCATCGCCTGCTCCGACGCATTCGGTTCGACGTCCCGCATCATCCGCTATGTCGAAGAAGCGCCGGACGGCGCGGTCATCGGCATCGGCACAGAATGGAATCTCGTCCACCGCCTGGCCCAGAAATATGCAGGCCGCAAAACCATTCTGCCGCTCGCGCGCAGTCTGTGTTCGCACATGGCGAAAGTGACCGAAGAAAAACTTGCGGATATCCTTGAGGCCATTTTGGATGGAAGCGCCGTTCCGGTATCAGTGGACCCAAGACTTGCGGAACCGGCCAAGGCGACTCTGACCAGAATGCTTGATGCGTGCAGATAAGACCTTTAAAAAAAGATGCTACGGCCATGAATCATCGCACAGAAACGCAAACACTGGTAATAGGCTCAGGGATAGCCGGCTGCACGGCGGCCTTGCGTCTTGCGGACCACGGGGTTCATGTGACCCTGGTCAACAGCGGAGCCGCGCCGGACAACGGCAATTCGTCGCTCGCTCAAGGCGGCATCGTCTATCGCGCGCCGGACGACCAGCCCGCCGCGCTGATCCGGGATATTCTCATTGCGGGCCATCGCCACAACAACCTTCGCGCGGTCCGCTTTCTTGCGGAAAACGGGCCGCGGGCCGTGGAGGAAATCCTCATCGACCGCGTCCACATTCCCTTTGCAAAAGGGCACAACCCCCAGGGCGAATGGGATATGGCCCTTGAAGGCGGCCACAGCGCCCAGCGCATTCTTCATTGCGCGGACCACACCGGGAAAACCATTATGGAGGGCCTGATCCGGGCCGTGCTCAAGCACCCGAACATCACGTTTCTGCCGCGCCGCACGGCCATTGACATTCTGACCACGCACCATCATGCCTGCAATATGGAACTGCGCTATCAAATTCCCAATCAGTGCGTCGGCGCATATATCTTCAATGAGGAACTCCAGCACGTGGAAACCCTGCTTGCGGAGTTCACCATTCTGGCCACAGGCGGAGTCGGCCAGATCTATCAGCATACGACCAATCCGGCTTCCGCCGTGGGCTCAGGCATCGCCATGGCGCAGCGCGCCGGCGTGCATATTGAAAACGCGGAATTCGTCCAGTTCCATCCCACCGCGCTTTATGAGCACAAACCCCGGCGCTTTCTCATTACCGAGGCGCTGCGCGGCGCAGGGGCCAAACTGATCAACAGTAAAAACGAACCGTTCATGGCCCGGTACGACGCGCGCGCGGATCTTGCGCCGCGCGATATCGTGGCCAGAGCCATAATGGAGGAAATGCTCCATTCCGGTCAGGAGTTCGTGTATCTCAACGCCGCCGACTATGTAAACGACGACCTGACCGAACGCTTCCCCACCATTTACCGGCACTGTCTGGATATGGGCGTGGATATCACCAAAGAACCGATTCCGGTTGTTCCGGCGGCCCATTACTTCTGCGGCGGCATCCTCACCGACACAAGAGGCCGGACCACCATGGAGCGGCTTTACGCCGTAGGTGAGTGCGCCTGCACAGGCCTTCATGGCGCGAACCGGCTTGCAAGCACCTCGCTGCTTGAAGCGCTGGTCTGGGGCAAGAGCGCGGCTGACGATATTTCCGGACGCCTGCGCAGATCTCCACGAAACGCGCGCAAGATTTTCAACGGCATTCCGGACTGGGTGAGTCTTGGCAACGAAAAAAACGACGACCCGGCGCTCATAGCCCAGGATTGGGCCGCCATACGGCGGACCATGTGGAATTATGTGGGAATCACCAGAACCCAGCCGCGTCTGCGCCGCGCTGTAAACGAGCTTAGAGACCTTTCACGGCATCTGACGGAATTCTATCGCCGCACCAAAGTCTGCAAAGCCCTGATAGACCTTTTCCATGGCTGCCAGACCGCCATAGCCATCACCGAGGCCGCAAAACGCAACAAGAAAAGCCTGGGCTGCCACTACCGTGTGGGCTGAATGCGGGATTGACAGGGAAATGCGCCGGCAGCAATAAGACAACAAAGCCCTTCAGGGCGGGGTGGGGCTATATGGCCTTCCGGCCTTCGGTCTCAAACCACAGAGGAAGATAGATAAAAACAGAGGGGCGATGCAGGCCCCTCTGTTTTTTTGGCAAGCGCCCTACTTTTTCTCTCCATCGGCGGACCGCGCCGCCTCTGCTTTGGCTGCCCCGTTTTTTTGCGCCACGATATCCTCAGGACGCGGGGCCGCCTCTGAACCGGACACAAAATGAATATCAAGCTGCGGGAAGGCGATTTCGATATCATGCTCGCCGAACACGCGCGCTATCTCAATGCGCATGCTTGAGGCCACGTCAAGCGCCCTGCCGATATCCGACCAGTATCGCAAAATAAAATCCAGAGAGCTTGGCCCGAAGTTCATAAACAGCACTTCCGGTCCCGGATTTTTGAACACGCCTGAATGGGTCTGCGCGACATTCAGCAAAAGCCGCTTCACAAGCTCCGGGTCCGTGCCGTAGGCCACGCCCACAGCAAGATCGCGGCGCACGCCTCTCCCGTTTCGCGTCCAGTTCACAAGGCGGGTGGACACGAATTCGGAGTTCGGCACAAAAATCATGGCGCTGTCGAAGGTTTCCACCATGGTCGCGCGAATGCTTATTTTGCGCACAACGCCCTGCTGTCCGCCGACTTCGACAATGTCGCCCTCATGCAGGGTGCGGCTGAAAATGAGAATAAGCCCCGACAAAAAATTGTTTACAATGGTCTGCATGCCAAAACCAATGCCGACGGACAAGCCGCCCGCGATAATGGCGAGTTTTTCCAGGCCAATCCCCAGCGAATGCAGGGATACAAGCGCAAATGCAACCCACAGCCCATAGGTGATTGCGGTCTGCAAAGGCGGAATAAGGCTTTTATCCATGCTGTTCGAGCGTTGGGCGCGTCTGTTCAAAAAATTCTGGGCCGTGCGCGCCACCGCCCGCGTGAAATAGAACAGGCTGAGAATGAAAAGCACGTGCACCGCGCTGAATTTGGTGGAGCCGATGCTGACGCCCGCGCCAAGATACGGCCACACAAGCGCGCCGCCGCCCGGCCACGACGGCACCCACAAAAATATGCCGAGCAGGACCAGAGCCAGTACGATGGGCGCGGCAAACGCGGCGACAATGCCTGAAATCAGACTGTGGGCCGCCTTTTCCCCATCGCCGACCGCGGAAACCCGGTTTACGATCTGCATCAGGCCGACTGTGAGCTGAATGCTTATGATGATGCAGTTGCACACAATCATAAACAAAATCCCCAGACGCGCCCAGCCGACCACGACAATGCCAAGACTTATCCAGAGCACGACATAAAAGGCGTGAAGAAGCTTTACGGTAAGTTGCGGCATATCCGCAGGCAAACGCCGGTTACGCCGGTAGGTTATGAAATTAAGAATAAGATTGATCACAACCCAGGCTACAGACAGAATGGGCATGGGCAGATCCGGATAGCTCATGAGCGTGCCCAGCGCCACGGATAAAAAAATCGGCCACAGGGGCGTTATGGAGACGCTTCGCTTCAGCGTTATGCAGCGCATATCCCACGCCAGAGCCATTTCGCCCCATATGACAAGGAGACTTCCCAGCATCAAAATGCCTCTGAACACCTCTCCTTTCGAGCCGTAGGCGGCGGCGATAAGCGCCAGACCGACGAATATCCAGGGCAGGCTGACATACAGAATATGCCGGGCCACTTTGGGCTCAAGCCTGTTTTTTATGGCCTTGCGCATGAATGCAAGCACAATGACGCTGCATACAAACACGTTCATAAAGCGCAGGCCCATCCCCTGCCACGCTTCCACATTGCTGGGGGAATCCACGCTCTGACGCAAATTCCAATTCTGCATGGTCTTTGCCCATGCCCCGCTGATGCCGCGCCAGACGCCAGGTTCAAAAAAACGCATTGGCGCAGAAAAATAGTAATCCTTCCACAAACCTGGAAGGTAATTCTCAATCTCCGAATGCATTTTCAAAAGGCTTTTTTGCAAAGACAGGGCCGATTCCATCCCCTTGTCCACGCCGGTGGCGATGGAAGACAGTTTTTCTCTGACTTCGGCAAGTTTTTTCTCACCCTGACGCCGCATCTCCGGCGCGCCGGCATCCTGCGAAAAGTTGACGATGATCTGCTCAAGCGAAGAACGCAACTCCGTGGAAAGCTGGCGCAGCTCCTCGACAGGCAACAAAAGCTGCTCAAGATTGGCCTCAAGCAGCAATCCTCTTTGATCAATGGCCTCAAGCATCATGGGATTGAATTTATGCGTGGCCGCAAGCGCGAACAAACGGCGCGCGGACGCTTCTATTCCCGGAAGACTTTCCTGCAGGGGCGTCAACACGTTTTTAAGGCTTGCATACAGTTCGTCGACATGCACGATGATGTTTCCAAAGTCGGCTCTATACTGGTAAAATGCCGCATCCCAAAGGGTGTCCTCGGCAACCAGAATTTCGCTTTCCTTCTGAGCCCGCTCCGCTTCCTCGCGCAACCGCTCGGCGTTGGCGTCGGCCTCTTTCTGGGCCTTGGCCAGGGCTGCTTCCGCCGCTTCTTTCCGTGCCTGAAGCCCGGCGGCCTCATTTGCCCTGTCCGCTACGGCCCCTTCCGCAAAAGCCGGCCCAAGGCTGGAAAAACACAGCAAAAAGGCCAAAACGCCGGCCGCAATACCCATCTGAAAACGTTTTTTCATATATGCTGAACCATTTCCTTGTGTACGCAATTCCTCGCTCGTTTTCCAAAAAACCCAACCATGGCCCGCATGCCGCGACAGACGCCGCATACGGCGGCCCGCGGCGCCGCAAGCCCGACTCTTTCCGGGCATGACGCGCTCAAATGCGCCGCATACGTGTTTGAAACGCAGGGGAAAAGCCTCCACCCCCACGGACAGCCGGCTTTTCTTATGCGGCAGACGGACCGGCAAACAAAAAATGGACTGGAACGCCATTCCACACAGACAAAAAAGCCCCGCGTCCCAAAAAGGAAGCGGGGCCCGATAATGCAAAAAAATCTTAATAGCGAGCGGGACGTTCTTCTCTGGGACGCGCTTCGTTCACCTTCAGGTTTCGTCCGCCGAAGCTGTAGTTGTCCAGGGCTTCAATAGCGGCGCCGGCCGCGCTGTTTTCCATTTCCACAAAACCGAACCCGCGAGCGCGGCCGGTTTCGCGATCCGTAATCAGCTTGACGGAAAGCACTTCGCCATGGGCGCTGAAAAGATCCCGAACTTCCGCTTCAGTCGCGGCCCAGGGAAGATTGCCGACATAAAGAGACTTGCTCATGAAACATAAACTCCATAAAAAATAATAAATTGCCTTTTCCAGCCCCACAATGGAGCTGATCTGTGATGCTGACAGGTATTCTGCCTTCTTTACCTCAAACTGTCAACCCAAAAAAATGCGCCCCCATAAATTGCCGCGCCTTTTCCGGCGCATCCCGCATGTTCATTTGCAATACTGAAATAAAAAAATGCATGGCAACAAAAGAACTGCAACATGGGAATATTAATTTGAAACTGTACAGGACGCCAGCCATGCCTTCAGCGCGGCGAGCTGTTCCTCTACAGGGCCGGGGCCGGTCCCGCCTGGAGTTTGCCGGCGGCGCACCGCGGCGGCCGGCTCAAGCACGGCGAACACGTCCGCGCCTATTTCCGGGCATATGCCCTGCAGTTCCTCAAGGCGCAAATCCTCAAGATTAACTCCCCGCGACTCGGCCAACGCCACGGCATGGCCGGTGAGATGATGCGCTTCGCGGAAGGCGACGCCCTTTCCGACAAGATAATCCGCAAGTTCCGTCGCGTTCAAAAAGCCGTTGCGCAATGCGGCGGCCATGCGCTCTTTGCGGAAAACAAGCTCTCCAAGCATGCCGGCCATGAGCGAAACGGACGCGCAGACCGTGCGATCCGCATCAAGAAACGGTTCCTTGTCTTCCTGCAGATCGCGGTTATAGGCCATGGGCAGCCCCTTCATCACGGTCAAAAGCGTCACCAGCGCGCCGTACACGCGGCCGGTCTTGCCGCGCATAAGTTCAGCGACGTCCGGATTTTTTTTCTGGGGCATGATGCTTGAGCCTGTGGCGTATCCATCGGGAAGCGCCACGAATCCGAATGCGGGATTGGCCCAGACGATAAGTTCCTCGCACAGCCGGGAAAGATGCATCATGATCATCGACGCGCAAAACAGGGCTTCAAGCGCAAAATCGCGGTCCGACACCGCATCCATGCTGTTGTCGAAAACGCCGTTCATGCCCAGTTCCGCCGCCGTGAACGCCGGGTCAAGCGGATACGTGGTTCCCGCAAGCGCGGCCGCGCCAAGAGGCGAAATCATGGTCCGCTTAAAGGCGTCTTCAAGCCGCGACACGTCGCGTTTGAACATCCAGGCATACGCCAAAAGGTGATGCGCAAGGCTCACAGGCTGGGCGGGCTGAAAATGCGTGCATCCGGGCAAAAGCGTTTCTTTGTGTTCCTCGGCCCGCTCGACCAGCACGGCCACAAGCACGCGCAGGCGCTCCCGCCATGCCCGGTTCCGTTCGCCGGCCAGCAGCCGGAAATCCAGCGCGACCTGGTCATTGCGGCTGCGGCCGGTGTGCAGCCTGCGGCCGGCGTCGCCGATAAGCTCCGTAAGCCGCGCCTCAATATTCATATGCACGTCTTCGCGCTCAACGCGCCAGACAAAGACGCCATCCTGAATTTCCTTCAGAATCTGCGCAAGTCCTTCATCAATGCGCGCGGCGTCTTCCCTGGAAAGAACGCCCTGTTTCGCAAGCATGCGCGCGTGCGCGCGCGAGCCGGCGATATCATGCTCATAAAGAGCCTTATCGTATTCCACAGACTGGGTATAGCGTTCCACGTCCGCATCCGTGCCTTTGGAAAAACGCCCGCCCCACATTTTCTTTTCCGCCATACTGCTCTCCGTATGCATCCATCCGGTTTTCCGCCGCGCACAGTCCTTTGTCAGAAACAACGCGGCCCCTGCGCGGCGTATGGCCGGCTCAGCGCGGCCGCCGCCTTTTGCGCCGGCCTTTGCGCGGCGTCAAAACTCATTTGGCAAAACGCAGCGTCAACTGAACACCCACTCAAGAATGGCCTTTTGCATATGCAGTCTGTTCTCGGCCTCGTCGAAAACAATGGACTGCGGCCCTTCCAGCACCTCTTCGGAAACCTCTTCGCCTCTGTGCGCGGGCAGACAATGCATAAACCGCGCATCAGGCTTTGCAAGGCTCATAAGCGCGGCATCCACGCAATAGCCGGCAAAGGCCTGTTCCCGTTTTTTCTGTTCCTCTTCCTGCCCCATGGACGCCCACACGTCCGTATTGACGTAATCCGCATTTCGGGCCGCTTCTTTCGGGTCGCGCGTCAAAACGATGCGCGCGCCGCCCTTTCCCGCCCGCTCCATGAGCGTTTTGCAGGGCTCATCCCCTTGCGGACAGGCAAGCGCAAGCTCAAACCCGAAATACAACGCGGCCTCCATCCAGGAGTTGGCCATGTTGTTGCCGTCCCCTATCCATGCGATTTTCAGGGACCGCAGATCCGGCGTGCGCTCATACACGGTAAGCATGTCGCTCATCACCTGACAGGGATGTCCCTCGTCCGTAAGCGCGTTGATGACCGGAATGGAGCCGTATTGCATGAACACGTCCAGCTTTTCCTGACCAAAGGTGCGCATGATAAGGCAGTCGTTATAGCGCGAAAGAACCCGGGCCGTGTCCTTCAAAGGCTCGGAACGCCCAAGCTGGCTTTCTCTGGGCGTCATGAAAATGGGGTGCCCGCCCAAATGATAAACAGCGGTTTCAAACGACATGCGCGTGCGCGTGGAGGCCTTTTCAAAAATCATGGCCGCGACCTTGCCGTCCAGAATGGTTCCTCTATGCCTGGTCCGCTTCATTTCAAGAGCGCGCGCCAAAAGCGCATGGGCCTCGTCAGAGCTCAAATCCCATATGGAAATAAAATGCTTGGGCATACTTTTATCCTTAAAAGACAAACAAAGGGTGACAAACCGCAACAACTTTTGTAAAGAGCCCTTCTAGGGCCAAACGCCCTGATTTGTAAAGCCGGGACGCGCCGAATTTTTTTGAAAAACCGCCGCCGGGCGTTATGGAATGAAGAATCATGCAAATCATTGTCCTGACCTCCGCATCCAATTCCAGCGGCGGAACCCGCCAGGCGCTCTATCTTGTAAAAGGACTCATGGAAAAAGGCCATGAGGTGCTTTTTTTCACCCCGCCTGACGCGAGTTTGCGCGCAAGAGGCTATGACGCTCCCTGGGCCGATCTTCCGGCGAATCCTTCGCGCTGGCGGGCCGCTCTTGAAGCCCATATGAGAAAAGATGCGCCGTGCATCGTGCAGGCCTTTCACAACAAAGCGGTCAAGACGCTCTCGCTTGCCGGACTTGTCTGGCGCCTGCAAAAAAGACCCGTGGCCTGTTTCGGCTACCGGGGGGTCATCTATTCTCCGCGCAACCCTCTGCCCTACCTTTCTCCGGGCATGGCGGGCTTTATCGCCAATTCGCACGCCAGCGCCCGCGCAATCCGGCGCATCTCTCTGGGGCTTGCGCCTGTGCATGTCGTATACAACGCCATTCCGGCCGAACGGCTTATTCCGACGCAAACGCCGGAAGCGGTAAAAGCGCGGCTTGGCATCGCGCCTGACGCGTTTGTCGTCGGCACGCTGACAGGCAATGCGGAAATAAAAGGCGTGCAGGTTTTGCTTCCGGCCTTTGCAAAAGCCCTGCATGAAGGGCTGATTCCGGCGGGCAGCGTACTCGTGCAGCTGGGCGTAAGCGCTGAAAAATGGACGCCGCTTTGCCAAAAACTGGGCATCAGCCACGCGGTGCGCATCATCTCCCACACCGACGCGGTCGCGGACTACCTGCAATGCATGAATATATACGCGTTGGCCTCGCTGTCCGAATCCCTGCCCAATGCGCTCATTGAAGCCATGTGCATGGGGCTTCCGGCCGTGGGGACCGCGGTGGGCGGGGTTCCGGAGCTTTTGCGTCCGCTGCCGGACGGCGCCGTGGCCCGCGATGTTCCCGCCTTGCGTGAAAACGGGAAGCGCAATGAAGAAAACGGGACTGGTCTGGCGAAACCAGCCGTTGAACTTCCCGAAGGAATACATGAAACAGACGGCGGCATCCTGGTTCCGCCCGGCGACCCAGACGCCCTTGCCGCGGCGCTGGGAACGCTCAGCCGCTCGCCTGAACTGCAAAAAATGATGGCGCAAAACAATCTGTCCCGCCGCGGCGCATTTGAGCCCAAACGCCGCACGGACGCCATAGAGGCCATATACCTTGACGCGCTTGCCCGGCGCGGCGTTTTGTGACCCAAAACGCGCAATGCCCGCCGCATCCGGTTTCAAAAACCCCTTTTGCCGCATGTTTGACTTGACATTTTACGCCTTGATCCGTAAAAGCACTTGCGTACCGGCGTCCATTTCATGCCGGTGCGCACAGGCGGGATGTGTGTTTTGCGAAAAATACGCGCAGAACGCCAGAAAAAGAATATCGCTGATTTTTCCAGCAAGCCGGAGTAACTCAGTTGGTAGAGTAGCTGATTCGTAATCAGCAAGTCGTGAGTTCAAGTCTCATCTCCGGCTCCATCATAACTAATAAGGGCTCGAAGCCGCGGCTTCGAGCCCTTCCTCTTATAAACGACAGCCCGCAACGCCGCAAAAGCCGCCAATACGCTGCAATCGCGGCGCCGCCATGTCTTTTCTCTTTAGGCCAACGCCTGCGCTGTTTTGGCAAGCTCCTCCCGGATGGCGATATGCTGCGGGCACTCTCTTTCACAGGCCCCGCAGTGTATGCATTCGCCGGCTTTCTTCTTGCCATGTCCGCCGACCAGCCAGCCTTCCCAGTGAAGCGCCGCCGCCTTGTCGCCGTAAAGGGTCAGGTAATTCATGGCGGTGAACGAACCGGAAATGCCGATGTCGTTCGGGCAGACCTTCGCGCAGTAATTGCATGTCGTGCAGGGGATAAGCGGAATGCGCCCAAGCTCTTCCTGCGCGGCTTTCAGCGTGCGCCGCTGCGCGTCCGTAAGCCCGGAAAAACCCTTTATGGATGCAATATTGTCCTGCATTTGCTCCACATTGCTCATGCCCGAAAGAACCGTGAGAACGCCTTCCATGTCCGCGGCAAAGCGTATGGCCCACGATGAGATGGAGCGTTCCGGCTCCGCTTCTTGCAGGATTTTTTTGACGGACGCCGGCGGATTGGCCAGCAGGCCGCCCTTGACGGGCTCCATGACGATAACCGGTTTGCCGTATTTTCTCGCCACATCGTAGCAACGCCTGGACTGCACGGCCGGATACTCCCAGTCGGCATAATTGATCTGCAGTTGCACGAATTCCATTTCCGGATGCCTGATTAAAATTTCTTCCAGTTCTTCCGGCGTGGAATGGAAAGAAAAGCCGACATGGCGAATGAGCCCTTCCGCTTTCTTTTGCTGCACAAAACGCCACATGTCGTACTCGTCGAAAACGCGGGTGCGGCTTTCTCCAAGGTTGTGCAGCAGATAAAAATCAAAATACCCCGCGCCGGTCCGCTGCAGCGAGGTTTCAAACTGGGCTATGGCTTCTTCCCTGTTTTTGCAGTCAATCCAGGCGGCGTTCTTGGTCGCCAGTTGAAATGCGTCGCGCGGATGCCGCTCCACCAGCGCCTGCCGGATGGCGTCTTCGCTGCCCGGATAGGCCCAGGCCGTGTCAAAATACGTAAAGCCCGCATCAAGAAACATATCCACCATCTGCTTTACCTGTTCCAGGTCGATGGTTTCATTGTCCTCAAGTTTGGGCAGCCGCATCAAGCCAAAACCAAGCTTTCCGATATCTTTTCCCAAATGCGACATATGCTCTCTCCTTTCGGCCGCTGTCTTGCAAACAACGCTTGCCGCTTTGCGTGCGCCGCGGCATGACGCATGCCTAACGTTTGCAGGCTCAAATTTTTTGCCAATTGATAATACTATATCTGACGCAAAAAAAGCGGTAGCCCATTTCTCTAAATTTTTTGCCTGTTTCTCCGCCAGACTGAAAACTGTATGCCGTTTCAGCGATGCGCCCGCCGGATTCAGCCCCGGAAAAACAAAAGAAACGCCGGCTGGAGGGGAAGCCAACCGGCGCGCAACGAGGGGACACGATCAAAGACGTTCGCTATGCCTTTTCTCTCCCGGCCTGTTCAGCAGCTCCGGAATGTCTGGACCGCATTTCCTTGCTGCTGATAAAAGCTGAAGAGAAGCCAAGGAAGGCAAAAAACGCAAAGATGATCATGCCCACGCGCATGGAAAAAAGAAGTTCGGGAAGGGTGCGCTCGTTCACAGCGGCTCCGCCCATCACCAGAGAAAAAATAATGGTCACGGCCGTAATGCTGATGACCATGCCCACAACGCGCATGGTGCCTATAAGGCCGGAAGCCACGCCGTACTCTTTAGGCTCGACCGAGCCCATGATGACCAGCGTATTCGGGATGATGAACACGCCGTAGCCCACACCGATGAACAAAAGCTCCACCGGAATGAGATACAGCGCAAAACTGCGTCCCACAGTGCCCGCGATGCACAAAAGGCAGACGCAAATGATGCCCACCCCAAGATTCGAGAGCTTGCCGGGGTCCACACGGTCGGCAAGCTTGCCAAGAGACGGCGACAAAAGCACCATGACCAGCGGCTGCACCAGAAGAATCACGCCCGCGACGCGCGGAGACAGATGCAGGGAGTATTGCAGATAAAGGCTCATGAAGAACGTCAGGCCGAAAATCGAGGCGTAGTTTCCCATGGCCGCGAGCAGTCCAAAGGTCAAAACCTTGTTTGAGCGCAACAAATGGACATTGACAAGCGG
Organism: uncultured Desulfovibrionaceae bacterium; assembly: GCA_944324045.1. Lineage (GTDB taxonomy): Bacteria > Desulfobacterota > Desulfovibrionia > Desulfovibrionales > Desulfovibrionaceae > CALUUT01. The sequence continues at coordinate 50,232 of CALUUT010000065.1, forward strand.
GCTTTTTACGCGCTTTTCAAGGTGATAAAAGGCCACTATGCCAATCACGCCGACCGCCAGAATAATCCAGCCCGCCACAGTGGCCGTGCGCGACGCGCCGGCCATGAACAGCAAAAGCGCAAGCGCGTACACAATGCCGCCCTTGTAGTCCATCTTTTCATTTTGCAGCTCGCAACGGGCCCGCCAAAGGCGCATGAGCCCGAAGACGCTCAAAACGACGCACACGGGCGTGACCGTGTAGAACAAAGAACGCCAGCCGAACTGCGAGGTCAGCAAGCCGCCGATGACCGGGCCTGCGGACATGCCGCCGTAAATGAATCCGGAAAGCACCCCGAACTTGCGCCCGCGCACTTCAGGCGGAAACAGGGAAGAAATAAGCGACAGGGACACGGAAAGCACTATGGCCGCCGCCAACCCCTGGAAAAAACGCACGCCTATGAACACATTGATATCATGAACAAAACCCAGAATCGCGGTGAATATCGTAAAAAGGACGAAACCGCCGGAAAAAACCTTGCCATATCCCACGATATCGCCAAGACGGCCGAAGGTCAGCATGCTCATGGCCATGGGCAGAAGATAAAACTGCTCGACAAACCCCAGCTGCAGGGCTGATGCGTTCATCTCCTTGCCAAGGGAAGGAATGGCCAGGCCGACGCCTGACACCATGTACGGAATAATGAATTGGGAAAAACAGATAATCCAGAAAAGTTTGTTGACGGTTGATTCATGCAGTCCGTGCGACTGTTGCGCCCCTTCCATAGCCAGCCTCCTCTCCTGCCGCCGCATTACGCAAGCAGGACACGGCACATCTGAATTCAATTTCATCATCCATGTGCGGCGACTTGGCGCTTGCCTGAACATTCCGGCGAGGACGACAGCCGGGGTGTCTCACGTCCCGGCTCCAAAAACTCCGGAAAGTACGTACGGCATAGTAGACGGCAAGCGCCGGCCGCGCATGTAACCCAAAAAAACAGCATACCTAATGCGCATGGCGCATAACAAACATTTTTGGAAGCAAATTCATCACACGTTTAGTACGAACAGTTCGCTTGTTCCTTAGCAAATTTTGGACCAACACATCATGTCTTGTCTATTATGTGACAAATATTGAATATTTTGGAAAGTTCCCATAATATTGTAAAATATATTTACACTATGTAAACAAGTGAAACACATCCTAATATTCTGTATCCTGTTAAAAAAATTTACAAAAAGCAAAAAAAACTTCGCAGGAAAAAATGTTATATTTTTTTACATATGTAAAATAATATTACATTTTTTTTCAAAACCAAACACCCTGTTGAGGTATGTTTCTAACATAAAACATATAACCATTTCAAGGAATCAAATGAAGCGTCCGACTTTTTGCAAGCCTTGACAGCCCACGTTGAAAAGGACACAAAAAAACGTGACAGATTCAGATTGCAAAAATAAAATCAACTGCTTTAGAGTGCCCATATGACGCATTGCCGCGCCATCTTGGCCCTGCTGATATGCAAAAAATCCGGCGGCCCAAGCGGTCACGCCCGGACAGACAAGCGCGAGGTGCGCTGAAAAAGGATACTGGAATCATGAACAAGCGCGCAATGGAAAGCCGGAACAAAGAAGGGCGCGGCCAGGACGCCGGCGCTGCGGCTCAAAACAGTTTTAAAGCGGACAATCCCTTTCATTCTTTGGACGTTTCCCTTTTTCCCAAAAAGAACAATGCGGCCGGGCATGAACCGCGCGTCTCCAAAAAATCCTTCAGACTCGCGGACAATGTGCCCCAGGACGAAGACTCCTTTGCTGAACTTATGCGCTTAAGCGGGGTTGAGACGCTGCCGCCTAAGGGCCTCATCTCTGAACCGGCGGAAAAAAACGCAAACGCCAAAGCGCGCGCCGCGCGGCAAACGCGCGCGCCAGGCGCGCGCCACGCTGCGGATGCCTCCGGGTCCATTGAGACCTTCCGGGAAAACAGGCTTGCCGCGCAACTGCAAAACGCCATGCGCGCAAGCGCTGAACGGTTTGAGTCCAGGCGTCGCGAGTCCGATGCGAAACGCGAACCCCTTGTCTTTTCCACGCTTGGCGAGGCGCGCGGATTTAAAAACGTAAGTCTTGAAAAGAAGGCGTCCGAAGCGTCCGAAGCCCCTGCTGAAAAAACGCGCCGCGCCGGGCCTGAAAACCGCGCTGTAAAAGAACGCCGCGATATTCCGGCGGCGTGGCGGGATGAGGAGCCCAAAGGTCCGGCTCAGGATGCCGACGATATGGCCCTGTTCGCCAAGGCCGTGGGCGGCGTGGCCCCTCTTGACCGCAAAGGCCGCGACATTCCGCTTGCTCCGTCCAAAAAGCCCGGACCGGGCGAAACGTCCGACATTCAGGCGCTCCAGGATTTGATAGACGGCAAGCTCGAATTCGCCATGGAAATGAGCGAGGAATACATCGAAGGTCATGTCATAGGTCTGGACCACCTGGTCATCGCAAAGATGCGCGCCGGGAACTACCACCCCGAAGCGCATCTCGACATGCACGGCCTTAATGCGAATCAGGCTTATGAACGCCTTGTGGGCTTCATGCGCGGCGCATATTATAAGGGGTTTCGCTGCGTGCTGGTCATACCGGGCCGCGGCAAAAACTCGCCTGACGGGCTTGGGGTATTGCGGGAAAAGCTGCAGCTCTGGCTTACGCAGGAGCCTTTCAGGCGCGTTGTGCTGGCGTTTTGCACGGCCCAGGCCGTGCATGGCGGCCCCGGCGCTTTATATGTGCTGTTGCGCAAGTACAAAAAAAACCGCGGCAAAATTCATTGGGATCGGCTTCCGGCGGATCCGGACCTGTATTAGAAACCGCCGCATGAAAAATGCGCGGCGCGCCGCCCTGTCATCAAAGCCGGCGTCTTTTTCCGGCGCGCAAATAAGGGGCAACGCCGCAAAACCGGCTTCAGGGCCGGGCCGGGCGCGCCTTGTCCGGCCCGGCCGGACGCAGGGTCAACAGA
>CALUUT010000066.1 GCA_944324045.1 uncultured Desulfovibrionaceae bacterium
TTGACGAAGAGGTATCCATGGCAGACAGTCCGGCCGTTTACGGGCAAAGAGGGGCAGATGACCGTAAACTGTTCGCCCAATTCATGCAAAAGCGCATCCGTTACAGGGCCGATATTGCCTTTTGCCGTGCTGTCGAAGGTGGAACAGTATTTGAAGAAAAAACGGGAACATCCATGCTTTTTGAGATAACGCAGAGCTGTGCGCGAGAGCTCCACCGCTTCCCCGGCGGGGCAGGAACGGCTTTTCAGGGAAATGACCACAGCCTGAACATCCGGCGGGGCCGCCATATCGGAAACGCCGTTTAGCTGCACAGTGGAAAGCCCGTTATTGACAAGAAACCCCGCAATATCGGTTGCACCTGTGAAATCATCCGCAATGACGCCCAGAAACATGGGAACCTCGCTTAAGGTTTATGCCGCTTGTCAGGCATTTGCCTTATGACATGCCGCCAAGCGGCTATGGTTTCTTAAGAATCGCGCATGCCGTTTCACTGCCTCGCCAACTTGCGCATATGGCTTGTACCCGTTTGGAAAAGAACACGCCTGCCTATGACCGATATTTTAATCAATGGCGACGTACTGGTAGAACGCTAACCCAGAGGAAAAAGATGTGCAATAAATTTTTTACATTTTTTTTCTTTTTTTATCAGTTCTGTGACACATATCTGTCATAGGGCCGTTTTATCATTCATTCTTTTTGTGCCTGCTTTTTACCGGCATATTTGTTTTTATATCTGCGTTGAGCCGTTTGCATAGGACGGTATGAACTGGCTGTGCCGTCTTACTTATTTTATTAATTATATTAATATATTATTAAAAATAGCATGCTGTCTGACAAAAAGCGGACAGTTGCTGTTTTCTGGCAAAAGAGAGTTTCTTTTTTCAGGCCGCTTATTGCTTTTTTTTGAAAAGCATCGTAACAAATCTTCACAAGCAGATGGAGGGACTGCGACCCTTCACAAAAAAAAGACGCGTGGGCATCAATTTTGAAGAACGGTGCAAGCTGCACGGAGCAAGGAGCTGAATCAGGTATGACGGAAACAAAGCTGCGGGAGGAGATGGCGGCGTTGGGCGCTTCGTTGTTTAACAGAGGATTTGCTTCAGGCAGCGGCGGGAATTTAAGCGTCAGGCTTCCCGATGGATGCATTCTGGCTACGCCCACCAATTCATCTCTTGGCCGGCTTGTTCCGGACAGATTGTCAAAGCTGTCGCCGGACGGCGTATTGCTCTCCGGCGATCTTCCATCCAAGGAAAGCTCTTTTCATTTGGCGTTGTATGCGGCAAAGCCGGAGTGCGGCGCTGTGGTTCATCTGCACAGCGCCTATGCCGTCGCTCTTTCGTGCTGCCTTGATCTGGACGAGGAAAATGTCATACGCCCCTTTACGCCATATTATGTCATGAAAGTTGCGCCATTGCCGCTTTTGCCGTATTTCAAGCCTGGAAGTCCGGAAATCGCCGCAACCTTGGCTGAAAAAGCTCACACGGCCCATTGCTTTCTTTTGGCGAATCATGGACCGGTGGTTACCGGGAGAAGTCTGGAAGAAAGCGTGAATATTGCAGAAGAGCTGGAAGAAACAGCAAAACTGTTTTTCCTTCTGCGTGGAGCGGGATGCGCGGTGCGCTACCTTAATGATGCGCAACTGCGCGAGCTGACTTTGCCCGCAAACGGGAGAAGCAGATGATTCCGGCCGAGCGTCAGCAGTTTATCCGCGCCGCCCTGGATGCCAAAGGGATGGTCAGTTTTGCGGATATTGCCGAACAGTTGGGCGTATCGCATATGACTGCGCGTCGCGACATGCAGGAGCTGGAGAAACAGGGATATGTCACCCTTGTTTCCGGCGGTGCGCAGAAAGTCGAACGAATTGCCGCGGAACCTTCGCATGCGGAAAAGCGCCGTCTGCAATATTTGGAAAAAACCGCCATTGCTCAAAAGGCTGTTTCGCTCATTACGCCTGGCGCGGCTGTGTATTTTGATGCCGGAACCACATGTCTTGCTATTGCCGAGGCGGTCGCCCGGCGAAACGATTTGCGAGATTCCATTCTGGTTGTAACCAACGATTTCACGGTCTCCACCCATCTGATGCTGCATACGAACTGCCGGTTGTACCATACAGGCGGGGAGGTGCTTCGCAGCAATCAATCCTGCGTTGGAGAGACGACAGCCAGTATGATCAGCCGCCTGAATCTTGATTTGGCTTTTTTGTCCACATCATCCTGGAATGCGGATTGGATTTCAACGCCTACGGAATCCAAAATCGCGGTCAAAATTGCAGCCGTGCGCGCGTCGCGGCGCGCGCTTCTTGTGTCGGATTCGACGAAATACGGAAAGCTTGGTTTTTTCAATATCATCAAGCTCCAGGAGCTGGATGGGATTATCACGGATACGGGATTGCCGCAGTCCGCCCAGGAACAGCTTGTGCGGTCCGGCATCAATCTCATGCTGGTGGAGCCGCAGGCCGGCTTATAAAAAAACGGATTCTTTTAAAAAACGAAAACCGCCGATCTGAATAGAGGTTGGCGGTTTTTGACGTTATAGACACAGATGTTGACGGAAAACCTTGCGGCATGCTGTCGGGCGACTATGCACAAACGCACGCTCAATGCACGTTTTGAGCGTTTGACGTTGTTCTGGCCGCTGAACGGTTCCGGGTTTTGCGGTTGGTGTTTTTGTGTTGCGCCTTCTGTTTCTTATTGGCCTGTGCCGTTGTTTCGGTTTTCTTTTTTGGGGTGTTGTCGGCAGCGACTTCCTGCAGGGCATCCGCCATATCGCGCTGTTCGCTTCCGGAGAGATCGACACGGCGCGCGCCAAGATAGGTCTGCCTGAAATAGGCGTCTTCCAGAGAATTGACCTTGACCACGGAACGTCTGCGCGGGCTATGGATGAATTTTCCTTCTCCGATGTAGATGCCGGTATGATAGCCGCGTCTTGGATGCCGGAAGGCTACAATGTCGCCGACACGCAATTCTTCCTTTTTCTTGATGGGAGTGCCGAATGTGGATTGCTCTCGCGCCGTGCGCGGCAGATTGACGCCGACGTGCTTGTATGTCCATTGCACAAATCCGGAGCAGTCAAATCCGGAAGGCGTCGTGCCGCCATACACATAAGGCGTGCCCAAGGCGGACCAGGCGGTTTTCATTAGGACAAAATGCGCAAAAAAAGTCTCTTTGGGCATCATATATGAGGGGCGTCCCGGAAAAAACTCTTGCTGGAACGTCTCATTTGTTTCTTTCAGGGCGCTTGGCAAAGAGGCGTCGCCTGCAGCCGGTCCGGCTGGTTTCGTGGCGCAGCCGGCCAGAAACGACAAAGAACCGAAAAGGAAAATACAACAGATAAGCGATGCGGCGGTTCTATTCCTCATGTTTTTTTCGTACGGTATTTTGGGGGTTCGTCAAACTGAACAGAGCGCTGTCCTCGCATGGCGTATGGGAGGAAGATGTTCTGTTTTGCCTGTTTTTTTAAAGCGCGGTTAGAAAGGCGCTGCGCCAAACGGAAGACGCCATACTGGCTGGAACCCGCGCCGTTCGTCATGCGTTTTCACTCTTCCCGCGCAAATTCCGGGGAATTGGCGGTGAAAATGGCTTCGATTGTTTCAGCGCAATGGTTTAAGATTGTTTCGACGCCATCGCGCAAGTAAAACACAATTTTTTTAAAAAATCATCCACAAAACAGACCCCTTCCAGGCAAGGATTTCCCCGGGGAAATCTGGCGGCGCATAAATGATTCCAGATGAGATGCGCTAGAATTCCCAGCCCAAGTGCAGGCTTACATTGGCGGCGGCATAGTCTTTGCGGAAAAATTCTCCGCCCACGTTTACCTGGGCAAAGAAGTTGCTAGGATTCGTCAGGCGCAGGCTGCCCTGGACCAGCAGGGCGTCCCGGCCCGGCAATTCCGTGGCCGAAGTAAAACCATAGGCCCCATAGTCCCGGAAAGCCGCATCGGTCCGGAACGTGGCGTCCAGCAGTTCATGACGCCAGGCGGTCAAGAGTTCCAGGGCCAAAGCCGAGCCGTTGTCCAATGCGGTATTAAAGCCCGCATGCACGCCCAGCGAGAAGAGCAGGGATTGGTACAGCATGTCGTCCACGTTCAGGCGACTGGCCTTGCCGTCATGTTCCGAAATGCTGGGGCGGCGCAGAAACGCGTATTCCATTAAGCTCAGCGGACCAAACGTGACCAGGCCATTTCCGGCGTTCCAGCTCCAGTCTTTGCCTGCGCCCAGGAGCGCGCCGCCTGCAAACCCCATCCAGTCGCTTTCATTATGGCGATAATAGCCGTTGACCGCCACATCACGTTCCATTTCGCCGCTTTCCAGGCCCAAACGGCCTTGCGCAGTCAGGTAAAAGCCTTTCCAAGCGTCGGGCGCGAACAGACCCTGCATGCCGACAAAGGCTGACTGCGTGTCGGCCCGGGCGTCGTGTTCGCCGTCCACGTCGGTGCGTCGCGCGGCCAGGGCCATATGCGCGCCGATGGTCAGACCATCGGCAAAACGCCGGTCAACGCCCGCCAAAAGACCGATGCCGGCGCTGCGCCATTTGGAAAATCCATCGTGACCGTTTTGCCAGACGCCTGAAGCATAAGGCATGGCCCAGACTTGCCAGTTTTCAGCCTGAGGACCGTTCTCATGCCGGTTCGCGATCAGGCGGAGCGCTTTTCCATTGTCCAGCATCCGCGTCAGGAGCAGGATATTGAATTCGTTTTGCTGGCTTAAGGCGGCGCGAGCCGCGGCGTCATAGGCTTCCGGGCCCAGTTGATCCAGAGCGCGGCGCACGTCGCGGCCGTCGCGCGCCGACCAGTCGAGCGCGGTCAGCAGGTTTTGCATGTCTCCCCGCGCCGCGCCCGCGATGCCGGGCAAGGCGCGCCCCAGGGATGCGGCCCCGGCATTGTCGGCATAGCGGCTGTAGGCGTCGGCGGCGCGTTCCATGCGCACTGTTCCGGTCAGGTTTTGCGTGTCATATTGGATGAGACGGGGTGTAAGCGTGGGGGACAGGTTTTCCACTCCGACATTCGTAAACGCGCCGGTTATGTTGGCCGCCTGAAGAAAATTGTCCATGTACAGCAAAAAATCGTTGGCGTAGAATACGTTCCGCTCGGGCGCAAAGGCGAGATTTCCCGCCACGGCCGCAGTATTGGCGTTTAGGGCGGTATACTGCCCGTTGTTGTTAAAGGCAATGAGCAGCGTGCCGCTCCGGGTTTGTTCATATTCGCCCACGCTCAGCGTCCTTTCTGTAAAACCGGGCGCCGTCACGCCGCTGTTGACGACTCTTTGCCGGATCTCGCCGTCTCCCGCAAGGGTTCCGCCGTAGCGCACCAGCACGTCGCTGTTTTCCAGGATGCCGCCGGTTCCATCGGTGCGGCGGGCGACAGCCAGGACGCCTTCGTCTACCACTGTGGCTCCGCTGTACGTATTGTCGCCGCTCAGGATGAGCATGCCCGGACCTGTTTTGCGGATGCCGACGTTTTTTCCGTCAAGGGCATTGGCGTCCTCTGTCAGTTCGGGGTCGCTTCCGCCGGTCTGGTTGTCGGGATGGTGGTAGGCGTCGTCCCATTCGCGCTGGCTGATGTCGTTGCTGAATTCCGCTGTATAGCCTTTGGTGTCGAAGGTTTCCAGAGCGTCCTCGCGACCGGGGTCAAGCTCGTCCAGGGCGACGACGTTTTCCGCGGTCATGCGGTTGGCGTCCAGTCTGCCGATGCCCTGCACGGCCTTGCCTACGTCAAGAATGCCTTGCCCGAATACCTGTTCCTTGGTCAGAGACAGTATTTCATAGCTTCCGTTGTCTATACTTTTGTAAATATATTCCAGGGGAATTGGCAGCCAGGCGGAAGGGTCTTGCTCGTAGGATGCCCGTATCAATTCCTTAAGCTGATCACGTGTCAGCTGGTCTATGGCGACGGACGTTCCGCCAATGGTCAGCTCGTCTCTGTCAATGGCGACAAGGCGAACGATGCTGTCAGTGGAGTCGTAAAGAACGGCATACTCCGGGGCGGCAAACGTGTTGTTGGCCGTGGTCAGGATGGAGTCGGCCAGTTGCTTGCCGGTCATCCAGGGATAGGCCTGAGCCACCAGGGCCAGAGCGCCGCTGACTACAGGCGCGGCCAT
>CALUUT010000067.1 GCA_944324045.1 uncultured Desulfovibrionaceae bacterium
TTTTTTCCGGCTTGCCTTCCTCAAGCGTTTTTTTGCGGTAGACTTCCCGTTCGCGAGCCACCACATCAGGATCAAGACCGTTGCTGTCAAGGGCCAGCGGGCAGGCCGCGGCCACCTGCATGGCCACGTTCTTCATCAGTTCCTTGAATTTTTCGTTTTCAACGGCCGCCGGGTTGGAGCAGGTCATTTCCACCAAAACGCCGATTTTGCCGTTTGAGTGCACATAAGAGCCGACAGCGCCGGATTCGGGCTTTGCCATGAGCACAAAACGGCCGACGGACATGTTTTCGCCAAGCACGCCGATTTGCGCCTTGAGGTCTTCCCCGATAAGCGCCTGCAAAGCGTCGTCGTCAGCGGGCGCCTTTTCCAGAACCGTATTGGCGACCTGGGCGGCGAAAGCCTGGAATTTGTCGCCGCGCGCGACAAAGTCTGTTTCGCACTTTATTTCCACCAAAGCGGCGGCCGCATCATTCGCGGCAAAGGCGACCATACCTTCGGAGGTGGCGCGGTGCGCCTTTTTGGCGGCCTGGGACAGTCCTTTCTGGCGCAGCCAGTCCGTCGCCTTGGCCATATCGCCGTCGCATTCCTGGAGCGCCTTTTTGCAGTCCATCATGCCGGCGCTGGTCTTTTCACGCAGGTCTTTCACCATCTGGGCGGTGATTGCAGCCATATCGTACTCCCTTGAACTTGAAAGTTATGCCCGGCGTCACACGGAAAAAGCGCCCCGCGTGACGGATAAACGCGACAGTTATTCGGCTAAAGTCTCTTCCGCCGGGGCGTCGGCGGCTTGCGCCGGAACTTCGGGCTTTTCAGCCTTGGCCTTTTGCTCCAGTTCTTCTTCAGCGTCTTTGCCCTTCTTTTCCTTGCGCATGGCTTCGCCTTCAAGGCAGGCGTCGCCGATTGCGGAAACAAAAAGCTTAATGGCGCGAATGGCGTCGTCATTGCCGGGAATGATGTAATCCACCGGATCGGGATCGGAGTTGGTGTCGGTCACGGCCACAATGGTGATGCCAAGCTTGCGACATTCCTTGACGGCGATTTCTTCCCGGTGAGGGTCGATGATGAACGCAAGCTGGGGCAAAGAGGTCATTTCCTTGATGCCGCCAAGCACAAGGTTCAATTTGTCCATTTCGCGTTGAAGCTTGAGGATTTCTTTTTTCTGGTACCGGTTCACGCGGCCGTCGGCGAACATGGCCTCCAGCTTCTTAAGGCGTTCAATGCTCTTTTGAATCGTCTGGAAGTTGGTGAGCGTGCCGCCCATCCAACGGTTGGTCACATAAAACTGTCCGGCGCGGACCGCTTCAGCGGCCACCGCTTCATGCGCCTGACGCTTGGTTCCGATGAACAGCACATGGCCGCCGTTGGCCACGGTCTCCACGACCTTGTCGTGCGCGGCGCGGTACAGCTTCACGGTCTGCTGCAGGTCGATGATATGAATGCCGTTGCGCGCGCCGAAAATGTAGGGGCGCATTTTGGGATTCCAGCGCCGGGTCTGGTGACCAAAGTGAACGCCGGTTTCAAGCATCTGCTTCATTGAAACGTAAGCCATGAAAAATCTCCTGATTGAGTGGGTTGATCTTCCACTTCCGGCCATGATCCTCAAGCCCCGAAGAGCACCCCGGACCGAAACCGTCAGTGTGCGAAATGATAAACAAAACGGGTAACTTTATCTCAGAGGTGAGCATTTTGCAAGATGTTTATCGAATATGAAACAATATGCGGAAAAAGTTTGGCGGCGGCGTGTGATTTGGGAGCATGATTTTGCGTGTTTATTTGAAAAAGCAGTCGCAATAGGCCGTGGACATACGCGCCTTGTCTCCAGCCTCCAGGCTGGGCGTCTCGCCGTTACTTTTTGTAAGAGCGCATTACATTATGTAATCAAAAAAAAGAAAGTAGACCGTACTTTATTGAAAATATTTGAAATTTTTTTGGTCCGCTTCTTGCTTTGAAATAGGACGCCATGCCGGACAGTGAAAAGACAGATTCCAAAGATCAAGGAGACGCCCATGGATTGGTATGACATAGTCGTATTTTTTTGCGCCGTCGGGCTTTTTGCGTACATGCTGTATGCCCTGTTTCGTCCTGAGAAATTTTAGAAATAAGGATCTGCGGATGATTTCAGCGGAATACATGAAATTTCATGGCCGGGCATGACGCTGGCCGCGTCGATTGTGTTTAAAGGATTGCGTGGAAGGAGAAGAGCGATGATTATGCGCGATATATTGGAGTGCATCCTTTTTATGGGCATCCTGGCGGCGGCGAGTCCTTTTTTGGGGCGATTCATCCATACGGTGATGGAAGGCGACAAAACGCCGTTGCACAGAGTGTTAGGTCCGGTGGAACAGTTTGCGTACAGAATTTCGGGAATACATCCCGACCGTGAACAGTCATGGCGGCGCTACGCGCTGAGCGCGCTTGTTTTCTCCGCGGCCGGTTTCATCCTGACCATGGCCGTTTTGATGTTTCAGGGAGTGTTGCCCCTCAATCCCCAGGGATTTTCAGGAACGTCCTGGCATCTTGCCTTTAATGCGGCGGCAAGCTTTGCGACCAATACGAACTGGCAGTCTTATGCCGGCGAAACGGCATTGAGCCATTTTTCGCAAATGGTCGGATTGACCTATCAGAATTTTGTCTCAGCTGCGGTCGGCATTGCCGCATGCATGGCGATCTGCCGGGCCATAGCGCGCAACCAGACTCAGGTCGTGGGGAATTTTTGGGCTGATCTGGTGCGCGTCATATTGTATATTTTGCTTCCGCTCAGCATTCTTTTTGCAATATTTTTCATAAGCCAGGGAGTTGTTCAGACTTTTCTGGCCGGCGTGGACGCCGCGACGCTGGAAGGCGGCCGGCAATATATCGCTCTTGGACCGGCGGCCTCGCAGACGGCCATTAAACTGCTCGGCACGAACGGCGGCGGCTTTTTCAACGCCAATGCGGCGCATCCTTTTGAAAATCCGACGGCGTTGTCGAATTTTTTCCAATGTCTCGCCATGCTTCTCATTCCAAGCTCCCTTGTCTTCACGTTTGGCGAAATCGTGAAAAACCGCCGCCATGCCTGGACCATCTGGTGCATTATGGCGGCAGTCTTCATTTTTGGCGTTCTGGCCGCGGCCTTGGCCGAACAGGGCGGAACGGTCATGCTGGCGGAAGCGGCCGGCGGCTCCGTCCCGAACCTTGAAGGCAAGGAGGCGCGGTTTGGCGTATTCGGAACGGCCCTTTTCGCCACTGCGGCCACGGCGACTTCATGCGGCGCGGTCAACGCCATGCATGCGAGTTTTACTCCTTTGGGAGGGCTTGTTCTTCTTTTTAATATGCTGTTGGGCGAGATTATTTTCGGCGGCGCCGGTTCCGGATTGTACGGGATGATTTTGTTCATGGTGCTCACCGTGTTCATAGCCGGGCTGATGGTCGGCCGCACCCCGGATTATCTTGGAAAGCGCATCCAGGCTCGTGAAGTGACCTGGTGCATGGTTGCGCTTTTGATTCCCGCCATGTTGATTTTGGGCCTTTCAGCCGTTGCCGCGGCGACTGAATGGGGCCGGGCGGGCCTTCTCAATGCCGGAACGCACGGCTTTTCCGAAATTCTGTACGCCTGTGCGTCCTGTGCGCAGAACAACGGCAGCGCCTTTGCCGGTTTGAAGGCTGATACGCCGGTTTGGAATGTTTCTTTGGGGGCGGCCATGCTGATGGGGCGTTTTGGCGTCATGTGCTCCATGATGGCGGCTGCCGGCTCCATGGCCGCGCGGAGCATCCGGCCGAAATCGGAATATTCTTTCCCCGTGGAAGGGGCGACTTTCGGCGCGCTGACGCTGGCCGTCATTTTTGTCGTGGGCGCGTTGACGTATCTTCCCGCGCTCTCGCTTGGCCCTGTTGTGGAATGTTTCCAGATGACTGCCGGGCGCGTATTTTAAAGCCGCCCATGCGTTTTTAAACGAACAGGCTGATGGACTGCATGCATGATAAGGAGAAGACCATGCGGCATACAAGAGTGCATACGTATTCTTCCGCCCTGTACCGCAGAGCGATTGCGGAAGCCTTTCGAAAGCTGAACCCGCGTCTTTTGGCGAAAAATCCGGTCATGTTTGTCGTGGGCGTGGGAAGCGCGCTGACCACGGTCGCGTTCATTCGCGATCTTGCCGCGGGAGCGCCTGCGGGTTTTAGCGGGCAGATATCGTTATGGTTATGGTTTACGGTGCTGTTTGCCAATTTTGCCGAGGCCCTTGCGGAAGGCCGGGGCAAGGCTCAGGCGGATGCCTTGCGAAGCGCCCGGAGCGAGGCCGTGGCGTTCAGATTTCTGGACTGGCCCCATTCGGAAACAACTGAGCGGGTTCCCGCCGCGGCCTTGCGTCCCGGCGACCTGGTCCGCGTGGAAGCAGGCGGCGTGATTCCTGCGGACGGAACTGTGGAGCGTGGGGCGGCCGCGGTTGACGAATCAGCAATTACGGGCGAGTCCGCGCCTGTGATACGGGAGTCCGGGGGTGACCGGAGCGCCGTCACCGGCGGCACGACGGTGCTTTCGGATCAATTGATGATTCGGGTGACGCAGGAGCCGGGCAAATCCTTTCTGGATCGGATGATTGGCCTGATAGAAGGCGCCAAAAGGCAGAAAACGCCAAATGAAACAGCGTTGAATATTCTGCTTGCCGGTTTGACGCTGATTTTTCTGCTGGTGGTCATGACGCTTAAACCCTTTGGCCTGTATCATGGGGCTTCCGTCAGCATCGTGGTTTTGGCGGCGTTGCTGGTGTGCCTTATTCCCACAACCATCGGTGGGTTGCTTGCGGCCATAGGCATCGCCGGAATGGACCGTCTTATTCAAAGAAATGTTCTGGCCATGTCCGGACGCGCGGTTGAGGCTGCCGGGGATGTCGATGTGCTTTTGCTGGACAAGACCGGGACCATCACCCTTGGAAACCGCATGGCTGCGGAATTTCTTCCCATGCCCGGCGTGCGAAAGGAAGAACTGATCAAAGCCGCGCTCTGGGCTTCTCTTGGCGATGAGACGCCGGAAGGCCGTTCCATTGTCGCGCTTGCGGGAAGGCTTGGGGTTGATTTGGCAATCGCGCCTGTTCCCGGAGACGTGACCGCGATTCCTTTTACCGCGGAAACCAGAATGAGCGGAATTGACTGGGCGGGCGGACAGATTCGCAAAGGCGCGGATGAAGCTGTTCTTGCCTGGAGCGCTTCTCTTGGGCATCCGGATTGCGGCAGGGATGTGCGCGCTTTGACGGAGCCGGTAGGCAAGAGCGGCGGAACGCCGTTGATTGTCGCGTCGCGGGATGAAGGAATACTGGGGGTCATTTATCTAAAAGATGTGGTCAAGGAGGGAATCCGCGCTCGTTTTGAGCGCATTCGCGCCATGGGCATCCGCACGATCATGATTACCGGCGACAATCGGTTGACGGCCCAGGCGATAGCCAGAGAAGCCGGGGTTGATGATTATCTTGCCGAAGCCAAACCTGAAGACAAGCTGCAATTGATTCTTGACCTGCAGAAAGAAGGACGCCTGGTGGCCATGTCCGGCGACGGCACCAACGACGCGCCTGCGCTTGCCAAGTCCGATGTGGGACTGGTCATGAACACGGGAACGCAGGCTGCCCGCGAAGCGGGAAACATGATTGATCTGGATTCCGACCCGACCAAGCTCATTGAGATTGTGGAAATCGGGAAGCAATTGCTCATTACGCGCGGCGCGTTGACCACATTCAGTCTTGCCAATGACGTGGCGAAATATTTTGCGGTTATTCCGGCGTTGTTCATGCTGGCGATACCTGAAATGGCGGCTTTGAACATAATGGGCCTTTCCAATCCGCAAAGCGCCATGCTGTCCGCGGTCATTTTCAATGCCTTGATCATCATGGCGCTTATTCCGTTGGCGCTTAAAGGGGTGCGCTACAGGCCCGGCTCCACTTCAAAAATATTACGCCGCAACGTGCTTGTTTATGGCGTGGGCGGCGTCGTCGCGCCGTTCGCGGGCATCAAAGCCATAGATATGATTCTGACGGGCATTGGACTTATATAGCAGTAAAGGAATGCGCTTCATGGCGGATTGCGCGGCATGGCGGGAGATTGGCCGGGGGAGCGCGTCTTTGCCGGAATGCGATAGTTTTCAAGGAGCGGCATATGGGGATTCTTGTTTGTCAGGCTGTGCGTTTGACCATAGTGCTTGCCGTTATTGTCTGCGGCGCGTATCCGTTGATTACGACCGGGATTGGAAACATCCTGTTTGCGCGTCAGGCCGCAGGTTCTTTAATTGTGAGGAATGGGAAGGCGGTTGGTTCTGAGCTTATAGCGCAGCGTTTTGCTGGACAGGGCTATTTTCATTCGCGATTGTCCGCTGCCGGCGGCAGCGGATACGACGCCGGCGCATCGGACGGTTCCAATCTGGGGCCGACCAGCGCGGTTCTTGCGGCGCGTCTTGCCAGGACGGCCGGTGCGCTTCGCAAAGAACACGCCGAAGGAATTTTGCCGCCGGATATGCTGACGGCGTCCGGAAGCGGGCTTGACCCGCATATTTCGCCGGAAGGAGCGCTGTTTCAGGTAAAGCGCGTTGCGGCGGCCCGCGCCCTTCCGGAATTCCGGCTCAATGCGCTGGTTCATGCGTTTGTGGAACAACCGGTGATGGGATGCATCGGGGAGCCGCGCGTCAATGTCCTTAAACTTAATATGGCGCTTGATGCGCTGGCGGAATCGGAAAAGAGCGGGCACGGCGGGCGCCGTTAGAAAAAACGTCCGTCTTGCGCCTGTTCAAGGCATGCGTGTTTAGGCAAGCGGGAAAGCATTAAATACGCAGTGGCGGCGCGCGTCGGGCATTTTGCATGGCAGGAGGAAGGCATGGATGAATTTGCCGAATTGCTTGAACGGAAACGGCAGGGTTCGTTAAAAATTTATCTGGGATATGCGGCGGGCGTCGGGAAGACGTATGCCATGCTGCAAGAAGCGCACAGGCTCCGCCAGGATGGATTTGACGTGGTCATCGGTTATGTGGAGCCGCATGAGCGTCCGGATACCCTTGCTTTGCTGAACGGTCTGGAGATGATTCCGCCGCGTGCGTGTAAGGTCGGCGATGCCGTATGGCATGAATTGGATGTCGAGGCCGTCATGCGGCGCGCGCCTCAGATTGTTTTGATCGACGAGCTTGCGCATACGAATGGGGCCGGCTCGCCTAACGCAAAACGGTATGAGGACGTGCTGCAGATATTGGCGTGCGGCGTCAATGTCGTTTCCACACTGAATGTGCAGCACCTTGAGTCTGTGGCGGAACGGGTGGAGGAAGCCGTGGGGGTCGCGGTTCGCGAACGATTGCCTGACAATATTCTGCGCAGGGCCGACCAGATCGTCAATGTCGACGTTGCAAAAGAGGAATTGCGTGAAAGACTGCGTCAAGGCAAAATTTATGCAAAAAATCAGGCGGAAAGGGCCCTGGCCGGTTTTTTCACCTATCAGAACCTGTCTTTTTTGCGCGAGCTTTGCCTGCGGGAAGCTTCCGGCGACCAGGTGCGCAAGATAGAGGAACAAAAGCTGCTGTCCCGCGAGGCCGCCGGGCACGCGGTCGAGGCGGTGATGGTCGCGCTCAGTTCCGACCCCACAGACGCGCAGACGCTTATCAGGCGGGGGATGCGCATGGCCGCTCAAATGGGCTCAATCTGTTATGTCGTGTATGTGCAAAGGCCAAAAGAAAGCCCGACGCGCATTGATGCGGGCTTGCAGCGCGTTT
Organism: uncultured Desulfovibrionaceae bacterium; assembly: GCA_944324045.1. Classification (GTDB taxonomy): domain Bacteria; phylum Desulfobacterota; class Desulfovibrionia; order Desulfovibrionales; family Desulfovibrionaceae; genus CALUUT01. Next base: position 7,718 of record CALUUT010000067.1, read on the forward strand.
TGCAGTCCAATTTTGATCTTGCCGCGCGTTTGGGCGCGCAGGTCGTTCAACTGGAGGGAACCGACGTCGCCGAGACCCTGGTCAATTTTGCAAGCGAGCGCAATGTGCGCCATGCAATCTTCGGCAAGTCCAGACTGTCTCCTTTACGGGAGCGCCTGCGCGGTTCATTTATTTTGGATTTTCTCTCCGAAGCTGTGGGAGTGGACGTCCATATCGTCAATGTCATCCCCAAGGATATGGAGAGATAACCGCCTTTCTTGCGGCCCCACGTTGCCGCGCATGATGCGCGGATGCAAGAGCCCGGCGTAACGGGACAAACGAATGAAAGGATTCAGGCCGTTTCAGGGAGAGAGCATGGAAAGAACCATGACGGCGTTGCCCACGCTGAGAAAAACCGTGCACCGCGCTTTTTTGCGGCTGGTCGTCCCTTTCGGCGTCCTGGGCATTGTTTTGGTGATAGCCCTTTTTTTTGCAAGCCGTATTCCTTTGCTGCTGCTGCGCATGAATTATGATTCCATTGTTTATGCCAGAATCATGGAAGAAAGCCTTGAGGGATTGCGTTTTCCCGTTCTTCATCCGGAACGGGATGCGGCGCAATGGAAAGCCCGGTTCATACATGCGCTTGATTCCGCCGCCGCCAACATTACGGAACAGGCGGAGAAAGAGGTCGTGCCGCGCATCAGACAGGCGTGGAATACGTTTTCCAAAGACTCATCCGGTTCAAATTACAAAAGGCTGCGCGAAGCCATTGCGGGACTGGTCGGCGTCAATGAGCGCGGCATGCTGCAACGTCTGGAAGAGTATCTGTTTATCCGCAACGCCATTGTCTTTGGCGCTGTCGCCGCCCTGATTTTGGCGATTGCCTGGACATTTTTTCTTGCCGACAACATAGCCATGCGTTTTTCGCATCCCCTGCGGCGGGCGGCGGAAGTGTTTCGGGAGCGGCCGCCTTTGGGGAGCGGACTTCGTTTGCCCAAACCGCAGGCCCTGGAAGTCCGCATTCTTTTTGATGAGCTTACACGGCTGTGGAGTCGCCTTGGCGAGCTTGACGCGCTTAACGTGAGCCGTTTGCTTGCGGAAAAGCGCAAGCTTGAAGTGATTTTGGAGTCGGCGGAAGATGCCGTACTGGTATCGGACGCCGCCGGAACCGTGGCGCATGTCAGCAACAGGATGCTTGAGCTGTTGGGTTTGCCCCGCAAGGCGGTTTTGGGGCATTTCTGGAATGATCTTTCGACATGTTCGGAAAACTACCTGGCATTGCGCAACGCTTTGCGTCCGGATATGCAGGGAACGTATGACATCGTTCTCGACAGGGATGGGGAAGAGCAGATATTTACGGCGCGCAGGCGCGACTTGTGCTCATCGGGCGGAGCGGTTGTGGGGCAGGTTTTCCTTTTAAGCGATATCACGGAAAAGAAACGCCGCGATACGCTTCGGGCTGAAATGATGGACTGGATTTCCCATGAACTGAAAACCCCCATGCAGTCTTTGGGGTTGGCGGCGGAACTTATGGCCAGGCGGGAAGGGCTTGATGGGGAAATGACCATGCTGGTCGATACCGTGCGTCAGGATGCGGCGCGTTTGCGCGCTGTGGCCCGGCAGTTTATGGAAATTGCCCGGATGAATCCCGGCACGCTGAATTTGACGCTTGAAGAGGCGAGCCTGTCAGAGGAGCTCAGCGCATGGTTGAAGCCGTTTTATCTTGTCGCCCGTGAGGCCGGGATCATGATAACGTTCGATTCTGTTCAGGAACGTGTTCCGGTGCGGATTGACAAGGAGCGTTTTGCCTGGGTTGCGTCCAACCTCATATCCAATTCCCTGCGCGTCTGTTCCAAAGGGGATGCTGTTCAGGTCCGGCTTGCCGTTGAGAATGGAGAAGCGCGCTTGTCCGTTCTGGACAACGGTCCGGGGGTGCCTCCGGAACTGGAGCCGAAACTTTTTGAACCGTTTTCCCATGGCCGCACGGCCGGAACAAAGGACGGCCTTGCAGGACTTGGTCTGGCCATTGCGCGAACCCTTGTGGAAGCTCACGGCGGGACTATCCGGTATACGCGCGAATCCGGCTGGTCGGCGTTTATTGTGCGCTTGCCGTTGACATCATGAAATAAGGACTGTTTTTGCGGGCGACAACCTTTTAATCATGAGGCGGAGGATGCCGTTGCCATGAACGGATTGGAAAAAACATTGCGCGTCCTTGTTGTGGACGACGATTCAGCTATTTTGCGCATGCTCCTCTTAAGTTTGAAAGCCATGGCGTGCGAGGCGCGGGGAGTGGAGAGCGGCGAAGCCGCCCTTGAGGTCATGCGTGGAGAACGTTTTGACATGCTGCTTACGGATGTGCGTATGACGGGCATGTCGGGCATTGAATTGATTCAGGAGGCGGCGGGCATGCATCCGGACATGCTGTGCGCGGTTATGACGGCGTTCGCTTCATATGAGAACGCGGTGGAGGCCATTAAGGCCGGGGCGTTCGATTACCTTCCAAAACCTTTTTCCACGGAACAGCTTGAGCATCTGATCAAAAAAATGGCTACCGTTGTCGCGCTCAGACAGGAAAACGCGAAATTGCGCGCAAAAGACAGCGCCGCATCATCCAGCTGGTTTGATGGGGTGACGTCGCCGGCAAGCGTCGCGCTGCAGGCTCTGGTTGATCGCGTCGCTCCCAGCGACGCCACAGTGCTGCTTACCGGCGAAACAGGCTCCGGAAAAACCGAGCTTGCGCGGTATATTCATCGCCGTTCAAACAGAGCGGACAGGCCTTTTATTGAGGTCGTATGCACGGCGATTGCGGAAACGCTTTTTGAATCTGAAGTGTTCGGACATGTGCGCGGCGCATTTACGGGCGCAATCCGTGATCATGCCGGAAAGTTTGAAATGGCGGACAACGGCACGCTGTTTTTGGATGAAATAGGGGAGCTTTCGCCTGCGGCGCAGACCAAGCTCCTGCGTTTTCTGGAAGATCAGGTTATCGAGCGCGTGGGCGGAAATCGCCCTTTGCGTTTGAATGTGCGCATTCTGGCCGCGACCAACCGGGATCTGCGCAAGATGGTTGAAGAGAAGACGTTCAGGGAAGACTTATACTACAGGCTGAATGTATTTGAATGTCCTGTCCCCGCGTTGCGGGAACGGCGGGAAGATATTCTTCCTTTGGCCATGCGGTTTTTGCGGGCCGCCGCCGTAAAATATTCCGGGAATGCGGTTCCGGGCATTTCTGAGTCGGCCATGGGGGCGCTCATCGCATATTCATGGCCTGGAAATATACGTGAGTTGCGCAATGTCATGGAACGCGCCGTTTTACTTTCATCCGGACAGGATATTCGCGCGAGCGATTTGCCGCAGTCCTTGCTGCACGCTTCGGCGGCGGTTTCCAACGACGCGCGGGAGCGTATCTGTTCACTGCGCGAAATGGAAGAACGTCATATCAGGCGCGTGCTTGGTCTTGGGGTCAGCATGGACCGGGCGGCTGAAATTTTAGGAATTACGACAGTGACTCTTTGGCGGAAGAGAAAAGAATTGGGGTTGGCATAGATGTAATTTTTGCGCATCGCAGGCGGCCTTAAGGGAACGATTCGGTTTTTCATTTGAAAGCGCGCTGAAAAACAGGCAGCGCTGCCGCACTGAAGCCATAATGAAACGCTATTGCAAACAGGACCGGAGGCGGGACAGGATGGGGGAAGGGGAGATCATGTTCCCCTTCCCCTGAAAAAAGAAAAGCATGTTACAGGCTCAGCGCCCTGTCGATTCGGTCAAGACTGTCGTTTTTGCCGATGATTTCCATGACGGCGGCAATATCCGGTCCGGACATGGTCCCGACGAGAGCGACGCGCATGGCGGGACCGACGGCTTTGAACTTTATGCCGGTTTCCTGGACATAGCGTTGCAGAACATCATGGATGGTTTCGCGGTTGAAGTCCGCAAGGGCCGCAAAGCGCGAACGCAACGCGGCCAGATGCTCACGGGCTTCGGGAGCAAGGTGTTTGGCGACGGCCGCCTGATCGTATTCCAGTTCAGAGGCCGCGATAAGCATAAAACGCATATCGCGGGCCATGTCCTTGAGGTTTGCGGCGCGTTCGCGCAGCAGCTCCACCATGGCTTTCAACCGTTCCTTGGGGATATCGCCCAGTCCAAGAGCGGCGACAAAGGGCGCGACCAGATCCATGAGCCTTTCAATTGAGGCGTGACGCATATGCTGGCCATTGAGCCACATGAGTTTGTCCATATCGAAAGCGGCGGCGGAGGAGGAGAGCCGGCCTTCGGGAAAGACCCGTTTCAGTTCGTCCAGGGTGAAAAATTCGTCGTCTCCGTGCGACCAGCCCAGGCGGACAAGATAGTTGACCAGGGCTTCGGGGAGCAGGCCGTCCTGCTGGTATTCGATGACGGCCTTGGCGCCATGCCGTTTGGAGAGTTTTTGCTTGTCCGGCCCAAGAATCATGGGCACATGCCCGAATACGGGCAAGGGTTTGCCAAGCGCCTGATAGATCAGTATTTGCTTGGGGGTGTTGTTGACATGGTCGTCTCCGCGCAGGACATGCGTGATGCCCATTTCCGCGTCATCGACGACGACGGCCATATTATATGTCGGAGAGCCGTCCGCGCGGCGCAACACCATATCGTCAAGTTCGCTGTTGTCCACGCTGATTAAGCCCTTGACCATGTCGTTAAAAACGGTCTGGCCTTCACGCGGCGCTTTAAGGCGCACGACTCTTCCTGGTCCGGGTCCAAGTCCCGCGTCTCTGCAATGACCGTTATAGCGGGGTTTTTCGCCTCTGGCGCGCGCTTCTTCGCGCATATGCTCGACTTCTTCCGGGGAGCAGGAACACCAGTAGGCATGGCCGGTCTCAAGAAGCCGGTCGATATACTGGTTGTAACGATCAAAGCGTTTTGACTGATATTCCGGCTCTCCATCCCAGTCCAGACCAAGCCAGCGCATGGAGGCGAGAATTGAGTCGGTATATTCCTGCTTGGAACGTTCAAGGTCCGTGTCCTCAATGCGCAGGACGAATTTTCCGCCATGATGGCGGGCCAGAAGCCAACAGAAAATGGCGGTTCGCGCGCCGCCGATATGCAGATGTCCTGTCGGGCTTGGCGCGAAACGTGTAACTACAGTGCTCATCTATCTTCCTTTGTGGTTTGAGACTAAAAGGCCGGAAGGCCATATAGCCCCACCCCGCGCTTTTTTCGCGGGGTATCTGAGGGGCGCAAAGCCTGGGATTGGATGCACGCCCCTCCCAAGCGCAAAGCGCCTCTTGGGCCTTGCTGCCTTATTGCTGTATTTTTTATTGTTTGGGGGCAGGCGCTGAATGCGCCGTTTCCCAGCATTTTTTCCGGGGAGTCGCGTTTGTTTTCCGGTTAGTCGCCGACCGTCTCGACTCCGCGCGTGCCGGGCACTTCCTTGCGGATGACTCGTTCCACTCCCTGGCTTATGGTCTGGCCCGCCATGGGGCAGTTTTTGCAGGCTCCTGTGAGCCGCAGCCGGACGATGCCGTCGGGAGTTATCTCAACAAGCTCCACATCGCCGCCGTCGCCGCGCAGATAAGGGCGTATTTTTTCCAGGGCCTTTTCCACTTTTTCTTTCATATCATGCTCCCTGGCTTTTGCATGGGCCGCTGGTTTTGCCGTTGCGGCAAAACGGCGGCATCATGCAATGCTGACAGTATTTTTAGATAGTTGACCGATTGGATTATAGCTTTTTTTCGCCTGACGCAGGCCGTTCTCATCCAGATCCTGTTCCCGGTTCACCACGGAAAATTCTGTGGCCGCATGGGCCAGAAACAGGGCGTTGATCGCCTGGTAGACGCCTTTATATTCGCCAAGTCCTTTTTCAAAGTGAATAACCAGACTTTCCCTGTCCAGAGGCTCCGCTATGGTGTATGCCGCTATCCTTCCATCGACGCGGAGTATGCCGCCCATGAGCCCTTCAAGCTCGTTCCAGTGGGACAGAACGCGGGCTATGGCTGCATTTTCGGCTGCAAGCGCGTCGGAATCCAGACATTCATGTGCAAGACACCATTCTTTTTGCATGGCTGAGACTTGCTGCACGGAAGAAAACGTCATGGATTCGTAGGTCCAAGCATATTGCTTTTGAAATTGACTGAAGAGATTTTTTTTCCGATGAAACCGGTTTCCCTTGAGTTCCACGAGTTCGCGGACGCTGTAAAGATAGTCCCATTGACCAGGAGTTTCTTCGACGCTTATACCGTCATGGAGTTCATTGATCAAGGCGTCAATAAGTATTTGCGGCGTCCGAATCATCCGGCATGGACCTGTTATGGCTTCCTTCCAGTTTGTTTTATTCCAGTCGCCTATCGGGGCCCACAGGGTTTCGGGACCGTTTCGGGTTTGTTTGAGCCAGCACAAGGTTGGCGTAAACGCCCATTCAAGCCCGTAGTATTCCGCCCAGCCCCAGATATTTCCGAAAGAATAGTCCGATGCGATTTGCGGGGTTTGGTTCAGGTATTGCTTATAGAGCGCCTGTTCTTCGAGATTGACGGGCCTGAACCTCAGGGAATGTATCATGATTGCATCCGTTTTGTTAGGAGTTTGTTGAGCGGCGTATCATGGCGAAACGCGGCCAGTTTTTGGTTTTAAAGATATAGAAAAGCAGGGAGGACTGATAAATCAGGGAACACAGCATGGACAGAAAAACGCCGTAAGACGCGCTGAATACGACATGTCCCAGGTAATAGGCCAAAGGCAGCCGCACACACCATATGGCGGTCGAGTTGGCAAGCAGGGTAAAAAGCGTCGCTCCTGCGCCGCCAAGAATGCCGTTGAGAATCATGCTTGCAAGAGTGAATGGCGTGGCCATGAGGTTGATTTTCAAATAAGCGATGATATGCGCGCGCACCATGGGGTCCGGCGAAAGAAGCGAAGCCATGGGTTCGATGAAAAACCACAGGCAGGCGGCGACGCAACTCATTATGACCGCGCCCATAAGCAGCAGTTTTTGTCCGACGCGCGCCGCTTCCCGCGGATTGCCCGCCCCAAGAAGATTCCCGACCAGAATGCTTGCCGTCATGCTGAAGGCGACGCCCGGCAGAAAAAGAATGGCCTCGATGCGCATGCCGGCGGTCATGCCGGCCAGGGCGTAGACGCTGTCTTTGGGCAGGGTGGCGACGACGCCGAAAAGGGTCAGATACCCAAGATTCCACAGAATGCTTGCGCCCATGGAAGGCAGGGCGACTTTAATGAGATAGGGCGCCCCGCGCCGTATCCAGCGCCACCCGACCAGCGACTTTTTCGTAAGAATGCCGCAGCGGGCCAGCATGATCAGCAAAAAGACGGCGCCTGCAAGGGTTGAAGCGAATGTGGCCCATACAAGCCCGCTGTATCCCATTTCAGGAAGTCCCCATTTCCCGAAGGCCAACCCGAAGTCGCCGACCAGATTGATCAGGCAGACCAGAATCATGGCCATGAGGGGCAGCCGCACCATCTTGTAGGCGCGAAAGACGCTGCCTGAAAGCCCGATCATGTAGTATGCGGGAATGGTCAGAATGAGGACGTTCCATAAATACCGCGTCAACGGCAAAATGGTTTCGGGAACCTGAATGACCGTAAGCGCCTGCTCCCGGAAAAGAAGACCAAAAAGAACCAGCAGCAGGCTGAACGCCAGGCTGAATCCCATGACCAGCCCGGCATAGCGGGCGGCCCTGATTTTAAGCCTCGCTCCAAGCGACTGGCCAATGGCCGCTATGGCGGCATTGCCCATGGCAAAGGCCACGACGAGAAAAAAAATGAGATACTGGTTGACAAGTCCCATGGCGGCCTGCACGTCCGAATGCAGAAGCCCGGCCACGTAGATATCCACAAACCCGACCATAAACTGAAAAAGGCTCATGAGCAGTTGGGGCCAGGTCAGGGTCCACATTGTCTGAAAACGTATTCCGGTGTCTGAGCCCGCTGTTTTTTGCATGTTCTGATCCATATGGCGCCTTTATATAAAAGTCAGGTTTTCTTGCCATGGAAGGTAGTATATCGTACAACACTGGAACTGCAAGCGTCTACTTGCCAAAGCCCCTTGTTTCATTTTGCATACGGTGAAAAGGCGCGTGAAATGAAGCAGTTTTTCATCTATTTTCCTCTGTGGTTTGAGACCAAAGGCTAAAAGGCCATATAGCCCCACCCCTCGCCCTTTTCTCGCGAGGCATTTGAGGGGCGCAAAACCTGGGAGGGGATGCACGCCCCTTCCAAGCGCAAACGCAAAGCGCCTTTTGAGCTTTGCTATCTTATTGTTGTGTCCGGCGGAGCGGCGTGCAGCTCCGCGTATGCACATAAAAGACAAGGAGCGCCGCGCCTTATGCTTCAATATGTATGCATTGCGATTGCTCTGCTGTTGCTGTCGTTGCCCACGGCATACTTGCGCGCAAAGGGATATGCGATATTCAGGGCGGACAGAAAAAAGGGAACGGGCGTCTATGGATGGCTGTTTCTTTTTGTTCTTGTCAGTTTGTACGTCGGGCCGCTTCTGGGGCTGGGGGTTGCGGTTCTTTCTCCGCAAATGGAGTCCTATTCGGCCATGCCGCCCGCGCTTTCGGCATATAAACGGCATATCATATGCAGTTTTATGGGAATGTTTTTTGGGATAGCGCTGTCCGTGTTTGCGGGAATGACCGTCGTCATGCGCAAGCCTGGCGCAAAAACGACGGTGAAACGGCTTCTGGCGGCGAGGGTCGGGGGCGAGGCCGTCTGCTATTGCGCTCTTCCTTTTTTGATTCTGCCTCATGCCATGGCCATTGCCGTCGTCAACATGTCTGTAACCAATACGCTGGCCATGGCGTTCATCCAAACGGCATGGGCGCTTTATTTCAATAAGTCGAAACAGGTGGAGCGGACGTTTGCCGCATGACGTTTCACGTTTGAGGAGCTTTTGTTTCAGGACGTGAGGCGCGTGCGTATTTTTTATGAGCAATGCGGCATAAGAGCTCAAGGCTTTTGTCGCAGGGCGTTATGGCGATGCCATGACGCTTTTTTTATTTCGACGAGTCATGCCGAATGCCTGTCTTCTTATATGTCCATTCATAATGTATGCATTGCATTATATTTATATTATATAAACTATTATTTATTCCCTTGATATATAATTTAAATGTGTGTTATTATTATATAGATATATTGATATTTATAAATAATATGTATGAAAAATATAAAAATATATATTGTTGTATTTTTATTTCTTACATCATGTTCTTCGAGTCATGTTGAAGATGTGAAAGATACATCTGTCCTGTTAGACGGCAGTGTGAAAATTGGCGCTGCATTTAAACGATATCCCTATTTCAAAAAAATTATCTGGTCTACATGTTCAGATGCATCAGGCCGGAAAATAATTTTGTTTGCGGGTGAATATAATCTGGAAAAAGTTCAGAAATCAAAGCCGGTTTTCATGAGCTCTGTTGAAGAGGCGGTGTTTACGCCGCTTTTGAAAGCGTCAAAACGGCTTTCGCCGGATAGTTTGAGCGTGAAATATTTGGTCCAGCTTGCCCGCAAAAGAGAAAAGGCGGGCAACATATTCGAGGTGGAATTCGCCGGGTTTCTTTTTGCAAGCCCTGAGCCGGACATCAA
>CALUUT010000068.1 GCA_944324045.1 uncultured Desulfovibrionaceae bacterium
TTGGCCTCGCCGCGCGGGAAGGGTCCGTAGGCGTCGTTCATGGTCGTCTCCTTCGTTGTCGTTGCGGTGGTTTCAGCGCCGGCGGCATGGCTGGCGGATGCGCAGCCCAGCATGAGCCCCAGGCAAAAAGTCGTGATGAGTATGCGTCGCATGGCGTTTCCTCGTTATGGTTAGGCGTTATGGGACACTTTTTTCCTGTGTAGGGCCTGAACCTGAAGAAGGAAAGAGCCGTTTCTCTTAAAAAATTGCCTGATTGTGACAGATACGGGCCAGCGGGCCGCCTTCGCCTCTTGCCGCAAAGCGAAGGCGGCCCGTTTTACCGTGGCGGAGCTGAGCTGCCGGAAGGTTTTTGCAAGCGGCGCTAGATGCAAATTTATTTTTCAAACATGCAACTTGCACTTCCATGCTCTGTGTCCGTTGAGTAGTATGGCCTATCATGAGTTCTTTTGAAAAATTGTATATCATATTTAATAGGCAACATTTGCAGCAAAAATATCTATGGTATTTATAATATCATAATTTATATGCTTGTATAATCCGATTTTTAATGGGCAGGTTAAAGGGCTATGAAAATATTTAAATCTGTATCTGAGCTGAAGGGGCATGTGTTCAATATTCAGCGATACTCCACTCATGATGGTCCGGGCATACGCACCGTGGTTTTTTTAAAAGGTTGCCCTTTGCGCTGTTTTTGGTGTCAGAATCCTGAGTCGCAGACTCTGGCGCCTGTCCTCATGTTTAAACGGGAGCGCTGCGTCGCATGCGGGCGTTGCGTCGCTGCATGTCCTTATCATGCGAATAAGATTGCTGACGGGACGCTGTTTCTTGAACGTTCGCTTTGCAGGGCTTGCGGGACCTGTGTTTCTTGCTGTTTTTCCGAAGCCCGCAGTATTCAGGGGACGGTTATGACCGTGGAAGAGGTTATGGCCGTGGTTTGCAAGGATATGCTGATATATGAAAATTCCGGCGGCGGTCTGACTGTTTCCGGCGGCGATTGTGAAATGCAGCCGGGATTTACAGTCGCCCTGTTGCAGGCGGCTCATGCCGAAGGCATGAATACTGCGGTTGAAATTACAGGGGCCTTTCCCTGGAAAACGGTCAAGAGGATAACCGATCATGCGGATTATATTCTTTTTGACTTGAAAATGATTGATGAAAAACGACACAAGGCCGGAACCGGCGTTTCCAACAAGCTGATTCTTGAGAATGCGAAGAATCTGGTCAGGGAAAACAGGCGCATTCATTTTAGAACGCCGCTTATTCCCGGCTTTAATGACGCGCTGGAGGACGTCAGGGCCATTGCGGGTTTTGTAAAGCATGAACTTGGACTTGACCCGGCGGAGCGTCTGGAGTTGCTTGCGTACAACAATCTGGGCGAGGAAAAATACGAGCGCATAGACTACGCTGGAGAGCGTCCGCGCTACAAACGCCAGTCGGATGAATACTTAAAAGAGCTCAAGGCGTGCTGCGCCGCGGTTTGAGGGGGGCTGGAGAAGATTCTTAGCGGACAGGGCGCAGGGTTGCATGCCGCGGATTTGCGTGAAGGGGACCAGGAGCGGCTGGGATCTCTTAAGACGGATTTTGCGCGACAGTTGGGGAATGCTCAGTGTGATGCGGAAACGTTGCGGAAAGGGATATTGAGGCGAACATTGAATTCATTCACAATTCAACCAGGAGTACGACATGGCTACAGGAAAAACGGACTATCAGGAATTCAAAGAGAAGACCCGCGGTGCAACCATTTGGGAACGTCTGAACCCCTTGCGCTATACTCAGACCATTTCGCTTGCGCGCGCCCAGATACTGACGGACGCATACAGGGAGTTTGAAGGGTATTCTTTTTATCGCAAGCGCGGGTTGTCCATCGCCAAAATCCTGAAAGAAATGCCGATTTATATTGACGACGATCAACTGCTTGCCGGCGACTTCAGCGCAAAGCCCATGGCGCCTGAGTGGCATCCTGATCTGGCCGGCGCATGGCTGGGCGAATATGCCGAAAAATACGGCTGGCAGGGCAGCGGCAAGTTCTTCGCTTTTGAAAGCGAAGCGCAGGCGCAGCAGGCCAAGGACATTTCCTACTTTTGGCGCAACATAGGCGGCAAGGAAATGTGGCTTAAATTTCTTGGCCCGGAACATGCGGCCTATGAAGATGAAATAGGCGAAGCCAATGCCTGGATTGTGAACACGGTTTCTGAGATGTTCGCTGAAAAGGCCTGGAATGTGCCTGATATCGCCCGCATTGTGAGCAGGGGAGTTCGCGGGCTTGTCGCCGACATTGATGATCGCCTGTCCGCTCTGGTCATCATCACTGATGACGACTACCGCGCTCACGAATTCCTGATGGGGCTTAAAATCATGCTGCTTGCGGGCATTGATTATGCGCACCGCTATGCCGCGTTGGCTCGTGAAAAGGCCGCTCTTGAAACGAATCCTCAGCGTAAGTCGGAACTTGAGGAAATCGCCCGCGTTTGCGACCGCGTGCCTGAACATCCGGCGGAAACGTTCCAGGAAGCGTTGCAGTCTTTTTTCTTTGGCATTTTGATGGTCTATTACGACACTCGTACATACGGCATGGGGTTTGGCCGCGTTGATCAGTTTTTGTACCCGCACTACAAGGCGGATATGGAATCCGGAAAGGTTGACGAGGAATACGTCCTGCAACTGCTTGAATGTTTCCGCGTCAAGGTCATGGGCAAGCGTCAGTTCTGGCCTGACGTCATGGTTCCCAACCTAAGCGCCGAGTCGCATTTTCATAACTGCATTCTTGGCGGCGTCGAGCCCAAGACCGGCGCGGACGCGACCAACGAACTGTCGTTCCATTGGCTGAATGCCGCGGCTCGCGTGAGAACGCCGCATCCGACTTTGTCGGTGCGCTGGCATCCGCGCATCAACAGAAAGTTTCTTGACCGCGCCATGGAAGTCGTCGCCATGGGCATGGGGTTTCCGGCATTTTTCAATGACGACTCAAGCATTATGTATCTGCTTTCGCGCGGATATACGGTGGAGGAAGCGCGCGATTACGCAATCGGCGGGTGCGTGTTGCATCAGGTGCCCGGCAAGCAGAGTTCGGTGTGGCCTTTGGTCATCAATTACGGCAAGATGCTTGAATTGACCATTAATAATGGTTTTGACCGGCGCATGAACAAGCAGCTTGGGCCCCAGACAGGAGACTTTACCCAGATGCAAAGCTATGACGAGTTCATGAAAGCTTATGAAGAGCAAAGCCTCTACTGGGCGAAGGTGGCGACGGCAAGCGGACGCGCCTGCCGCATTCAACACATGGAGTCCTTCCCGGATATCATGATGTCGGCCTTTACCGACGACTGCATCAAAAGGGGCAAGGTGACGAGCCTTGGCGGCGCGGTTCATGACGACAACTGTCAGTACATCGTGCCGGTCGGGGTACAGGATGTGGCTAACGATCTTTATGTTCTTAAAAACGCCGTGTTCTGCGATAATCCGGTCTGCACCCGCGAGGAAATGCTTGACGCTTTGGCGAAGAACTGGGAAGGGCATGAAGAGCTGCGCGCTAAAATGCTGGCCATGCCGAAGTACGGCAACGACATCCCTGAAGTGGACGCCTTTTTAAACGACGTGTATGCGATGTGCAAAAGAATATGGTTCTCGATGCCCGCGGCGTACGGCGGCCATTATGAAGTGGCGCCGCATTCCATCGGCTTCCATGCCGGTTGCGGCGCAAAGTGCGGGGCCCTGCCCAGCGGCCGCATGGCCTGGGTGGCCATGGCGGACGGCGCGGTGTCTCCGACGCAGGGTACGGACGTGAACGGCCCGACCGCTCTTATCAACTCTGCCGGAAGCGTCGATCAGCTTGAGCTTTTCGGCGTTCTTTTCAATATGCGTTTCACTCCGGCTTCTTTGAACACGCAGGAAGGCCGCGACAAACTGCGCGCCTTGATCAAAACCTACTTTGGGGATTACAAAGGCAAGCATATTCAGTTTAACGTCATTAGCCGCGAACAGATGATCGCGGCCAAGAAAGAGCCGGAAAAATACCGCGATTTGATTGTCCGCGTCGCCGGCTACAGCGCATACTGGACCGACTTGACGCCGACCACGCATGACGAGTTGATCGCCCGCGCTGAAAACGAATTCTAGGCGGCAGGCTGTGCATATGGGGGGCTCTTTTCAGGGGCCTCCCGTTTTTTATGCATAACGCCGATGCAATATGGCCTTCAATATTCGGGGGCGGTTTTGGTTTTTAAAGAGATCCGGTTTTATGCTATCCATCATATAAAAAGAGGGCTTAAAGGAGGCTTCAAATCTTGCCTGTTGTTTAAAAATACATGATCATATCGGGCATTGCATAAAAAAGATTTTTGAAAATACGGGCATGCCGCAACATGAGCTTGTATAATCTGTTGGAGCTACAGCACATGGAGTTGGATATTTATTCTTTGCTTTCTGAAGAATATATACAAAAAATTCCTCGAGCAACATTTGAAAAGGGCGATATCGTCTTTCCTGCTGAAGAACTTGAAGTTGTATCTATTTATTATATTCTTGAAGGGGAAGTTGCGGTATCCGCATATTCCTTCAAGGGAAGGCAATTTTTGATTGACGAACTGGGCCCCGGTGATTTTGCCGGAAAGTTTTCGCAGTTGCGCAAGTGCAATTTTTTTTGCGAAGGCATAGCTGTAAAAAAGTCCGTAATGCTTGATATCACCCACTATGCTTCCGCGTTGTTTGAGGATCAGAAATTCAGCCTGTATTTTTACAAAAAGACGACGGACAGGCTTTATCGAATGTACAAGATAGCTATGGCCCGGTCTTTATTCGCTTATGATGAATTACTGGCATATTATCTTATAAGCATGGCGGATAAAAACAATCATATTGTATTTGGATATAAATATATTTATATGAAACTCAATATAAGCAGGAGAAACTTTTTTTATATACTGGAAAAATTGATTGATCAGGGCGTTCTTTCCAGAAAAGGGAACAATCTGTTTATTGAGAATATGGAATATTTAAGAAATGCGGCATCGCATGTTTTTATATTTATGGGAGAAACGTATTAATTATTAAACGTATAGAGATTCTTCTACTATCATAAAGCCGGCCCGTCGTATGCCGTACGGCATACGACGGGCCGGCTTTTTCATTTTCCAAAAGACGACGCCCCGCCTCTTTTGTTTTTCGTCATCATATGGTCATGGATTTTCCGCCGTTTCGACTCTATGCCGTAACACGGCATTCTCTATTTTGCAAAAAAAGACAGGTCATGACTGCAACATGTTTTTTTGTTCCATTTTGGGAACAAGAGGTTCATATGAAGAAATTATGTATCGTCATTGCGTTATTGGCGTCGGCTCTGTCATGTTCCTGTGCTGAAAAGCCGATTGATCCAAAAGATATTCCTTTAGATAGTCAGAATGATGTTGCGGCCACATTATGGAGCTATGCTGAAAATGGACTTGTGCTGCAATTGACCTCGACAGATGACCTTAATCTGTTTGAAGGCGCTTCACATACGCTTCTTATGTGCACGTATGAGCTTTCTTCACGTGAGGGATTCGACCAGCTTGCGCAAAGCAGGACAGGGCTGGACAAACTTCTGGAATGCGGCGCGTTTGACGCTTCCGTTGTTTTGTCGCGCCGGCGCATAGCGCATCCAGGACGAGTAGAGACCATGGTCATGGACCGTCACGAAAACGCCCGTTTCGTGGCGATTGTCGGCGGGTTTTACAACATGAATCCGGCGCGGGCCGCCATGGTGAAGGCCATACCGCTTGTGGCGGAACGGGACGGAACCTTCTGGTGGAGCAAGCGCACCTTTCAGCCGGCGGTATTGAACATGCATGTCGAGCTTGGCGCGGACGGTCTTAAGCCTCTGCCTTCACAGGAGGAATAGCATGGAAGATCTGCGCCCGGTTTTCTGGTTTCAGGGGTTATTTCTTCAACCACAGCATTTGCAGGTGTTTGAGCGCCGGCATGAGGTCCGGCTCTGGGAAACCCTGCGGGAAGCCCGTCCCTACGCCTGGGGCGTTCAGGAGCTTGAAATAAATGTGGACGCCCTGCTGAACGATCAGTTCATTCTTTCAAAATGCAGGGCTGTCTTTCCTGACGGGGCCGTCATGGATTATCCGCGCAACGCGGAATGCGTGCCCCGGCTGATTGATAAAAACGCGTTAAGCGCCGAACAGCCCACCTCAGTATATCTTGGCCTGCGCTTTTGGGACGAACACAACGGCAATGTGACCATTCTTCCGCGGGATGCGTCTGCGGCCCAGGTCCAGACCAGATACATGGCGCATCACGAGCCTGAGCAGCAACCCGACCTGTATATTCAAAATGCGCCTGTGGGCAACGTCCACCGCATGAAGCCGGTATTCAAGATATTTCTGGAGCATGACGCGGCGCAGCTTCCGGGGTATTCAACCATTGAAATAGCCCGCCTGGTGCGCAGAGATGAACAGATTCACCTGGTTGAAACCTTTGTCCCGCCGCTTATGCGCGTCGGCGCGTCGCAGGCGCTTGGCGGCCTGCTCAAGGATATTCGGGATATTGTCGTCTTTCGGGCCACGCAGCTTCAGGACTATAAAATTCATGGAGAACAGAGAGCCAAGGATTTTGATCCCGCCTATCTTATTTTCCTTCTCGCGCTTCAAACCATCAACCGTTATGTCCAAAGTCTTATGCACATTACGGAAACAGGCGATGTGCCGCCGTGGGAAGCATACGGCGTCTTGCGGCAGTTCGTGGGCGAGTTATCCGTGTTCGCCAAGGATTTGAGCCCTACCGGACAACGGGGAGACGGCAAACAGGTCCTTCTGCCCTATGATCATAAAAATCTGTACCCGTGTTTTTTAAATGCGCGCGATCTTATCCAGCAACTTATTGCGCGGCTTGGGACGAGCATTGAGTTTCTTGTCCGCCTGGAGCGCAAGGATTTGCTGCTTCAGGCCGAGCTGCCTGAGCGTATTTTCAGAAACTGCAACCAGTATTGGCTTATCGTTCAGACCGAAGACGCCGAAGCCGGCGAACGGCTAGTGGATGAAACGCTTCGCGTCGCCAAATTAAGCGCCCCGCTTAAAATGTCCGCCATTCTTGTGCGCGCCATTCCCGGCATTGGGTTGACTCATTACCATATGCCGCCGTCCGGGCTGCCCAAGAAATCCGGGAGCTATTACTTTTTAATCGACAAGCAAAGCCCGTACTGGCTTGAGGTCGAGGAAAGCCGCACGCTTTGCCTTTTCTGGGAATCCAAACCCGACGATGTCGAGGTCTATCTCGCTGTCGTGCGTTCTGATTAAAGATGGAGCCGTTATGCAGCAAAAACGAACAGCGCGTCTTGTCGATGCCTTTCTTGATCTCTTTACTCTGGTCGTCCGGACCATGCGCAGGCCGGGCGAGGCTCCGGATTTTGATTCTCTGCGGGATGCCGTGGAAGAGCTTCTTGCCCAGGCTGAAAAGGTCGCGGCGCGGGAGGAGATATCGGCCGTGGATTTTGATCAGGCGCGGTTTGCGGTATGCGCTTTTATTGATGAAACCATCCTTGCTTCTGCCTGGGAAGGCCGCAAGCGCTGGCTCCAAGCGCCGTTGCAAAAGACATATTACGACACGGTAAACGCGGGCGAGGAATTCTTCGCGCGGCTGCAATGCCTAAACCGCGCCGCGCCCCTGATGGAAAACGAGGAGCGCAACCCAAGGGCTTCGTATTCTTCCGCGTCCCTGGACCGTGAAGGCGCGCGGGTGGACGACAGGACCGCCGTTCTTGAAGTGTACGCCCTGTGCCTGCAACTGGGCTTTACAGGACGGTATTTCAACGACCGCGAACAGATTCGCCTGAAGACGTTGCGCCTGCAGACGCTGCGCGGCGCGTTGCCCGAGGTCAAATGGCTTTCTCCTGAGCTTGATTATGACAAGGCGGGAAAGGCTCTGCTTACTTCGGAAGTTTATACGGCGCATGTCCCCGCCGCGCCGCGAAAACTTCCGTGGGACCGTTCCCGTTTCGTTTTGCTGGCGCTGTTCGCGGTTCCCCTGCTCACTGTGGCCGTCATGTACCTTGTTTATGACGGCATCCTTGATCTGTACCTGGAACGTTTTCTGCAAACAGTTTCCATTTAGCGACGCACTCCGGCGAGGAACCCTATGTTTCGCTCAAAGTTTTTCCGGTTTCTGTTCATCCTGATCATTCTGGCGGCGCTTGCCGCGGGCATATATTATCTGGGACTCTGGCTGCGCTGGCCGCTGTGGTTTGCGGCTTCGGTCTATGGGGCCATTGTCGGCCTCGGCGTCATCATCATTCTGCTGCAACGCTGGTTTTTCCGGCGTCGCGAGCGCCGTTTCGTGGAGCGCGTGGTCAAACAAGATATTTCCCGTCTGCCTGTTGAAGAAGAGGAGCAGCAAGGCTACCGGGATATGGAGAAGCGCTTCCTTGCGGCGGTTGATGTTCTGAAAACCTCCGAAATGAGCAAAAAAGGCAATCCGGTATATGCCTTGCCCTGGTGCATGGTGCTTGGGGAGAGCAATTCCGGAAAAACCATGGCCCTGCGCAGGGCGCATCTTTCCGCTATTCAAACTCAATTTAATACTGTGAGCAATCCGACGTCGAGCTGCGACTGGTGGTTTTCCGAGTCGGCGGTCATTCTCGACATGGCCGGCCGTTTTTCGGAATTCGGAGAAGATGCGGCCGTGCGTCGGGAGTGGGAATCCTTTTTAACGTTGCTTGCCAAACACCGCCAGCGGGAACCGCTGAATTCGCTTGTAGTGACCGTATCCGCCGAGCGGCTGATGGGCGATGCCGAAGCGCTTGACGATTACGCGCGCACGTTGCGCCGCCGCATCAATGAACTGATGCGCGTGGTGGGCGCCCGCTTTCCCATTTACGTGCTGGTCGCCAAGATGGATATGGTGCCCGGCTTTAACGCCTTTGCCGGCCAGATGGAATTGTCCGCCCGCAGGCAGGCGCTTGGGGCCCTGAATGCCGAGGATGCGGCGAGCGACGCCTTCACCCGCGATTGCCTGGACCACCTGATCGACGTCATGAGCGATTTTCGCATCATGGCGGCCAACAGCAAACCCGGCTTTGATCTCAGTCTTTTGTATCTGCCCGGAAAGCTCGCCCTGCTCCATGAGCCTTTGCAGCGATTCACCCGTATTTTGTTCAGCGCAAATCCTTACCTTGAAACCCCGTTTTTCCGCGGTTTGTTTTTTGCGAGCGCAAAAGCCAATGACGAAAAATTCGCCAATAACCCCATGGCCACGGATCGCGGCGCATTTCTTCATGATCTGTTCGCCCGCCTCATTCCCCGCGACAGGTACCTGTTTACGCCGGTTCGGGAAATGCTTCGCTGGCGGACCGCCACCGGGCTGCTTGGCTGGGGAAGCTGGCTTTTGATCTGTTTATGTCTGGCCTGTCTTTTGACCCTGTCGTTTGTGGAAAACAAGCGCGCATTGCATGCGCTTGCGGAACAGTTCGCCCCTGACTCTTTTTTTGCCGCGCAATCCGGTTTTTCGCAATCAGCCGGAGAGCGTCTCATTTCGCTTGAGCGTCTTTCGAGCGCCATTCTGGATATGGAAATGGTCAATCGAAACTGGAGCATTCCCCGGATGGGGCTGGATCAGAGCATTGAGGGCGAACGCCGGATCAAGGCTTTTTACGGACGAATGTTCGCCGAAGGCGTGCAGCGGGCGTCGGATATGACCTTGCTGCGCAATATCAACGCCGTGAACGCTTCAACCCCCGAATCCGTCATACCGCTTTATATCGAACACCTTCTCTGGCGTATGGCTGTTTTGCAAAAAGGGCTTGACGGCGCAAGCCTGGATGCCCTTGAGCAGGTTCCGGCCCCGGCGCATCCCGCTCTTGTCCGGCAGGGACTTGGGTTTCCGGATGGAAACGGTCCTCTTTATACATCCTTGTATCTGCGCAATCTCGCTTGGAATGCGCATGCCCAGAATTTTGAGGAACAGCTTAAGGTATGGCAGGCCGCATTGGCGAATCTTGTAAGTTTTCGCGGCGGAAGGCTGGACTGGCTGATCGGTTGGGCCAACGCCAATCCCCTGCTCCGCCCTGTGACCATGGAGGAATTCTGGGGCGGCAGCCAGTTTATTTTGCGCCGGGAGGCCCGGGTTCCGGCCGCCTTTACCGTGCGCGGGCGCGAAGCCATTCGCGAATTTATTGAAGAGGTGCGCGACGCGTCGCGGGATAAGGAGCAGTTTCGCATCGCGGAAGCGGCGTTTTGGGACAATTATACGCACCGGTATTTCGCCGCATGGTACAACTTTGCCTTTGCCGCGCCCATAGGCGCGGAAATGACGGCGCCCACAGATGAAATGCGGCTTGTCGCAGGCCAGATGTCCGGGTTTTCCAATCCCTATTTTCTGCTGCTTGAACGCATGTGCGAGGAACTTGAGCCTCTTGCCGCGGAAAACAGCGCGCCGCCCTGGTATGCGTCCGTCCGCACCTTCAGGCTGGTTATGACTGAAATTCGTTTGAAGAAAGCGCCGGCGACCCTGGGAACCATGTTTTCAGGCACGACGCATACCGTGGACAAGCTTTCCGCGACCATGAATCCGGAACAGCAAAATCTGGCCATGCGGCTTGCCGAGGTTATGGAGCAGCTTGACGCCTATCAGAAGTCGGTCAACGATATGCTTCCCGCCATTGCATCGCCCGCGGCCGCCTTTCAATTCGTGTCGAAGGTGCTTCAGGGCCCGGATGTGACGTCCGGCTCAAGTTTTCAGATACATAACGCCAAGAAGTCGCTGGAAGCCTTTATTTTTGCGGCGCGCGGCGCAAAGGGCACCCCGGAGGTTCTGGAGCGCCTTGTAGGCGGCCCGTATCATTTCTTCCATGCGCTGCTCATGCGGCAGGCCCTGGAAGAACTGCAGCGTTTCTGGATTGCGGATGTGTATACCCCTGCTGAAGAGGCCGGCGCGGAAGCGCAGCATCAAATGCTTTGCGGCTCTCAGGACGGCGCGATTCCCGCTTTTCTGGAAGGACCGGCCAAACCCTTTGTCATAAAGCGCGGGGGAACGTATGCGCCCGCATCCTTTATGGGCGTTGAACTTCCGCTGGCTTCGGATTTTCTTGCGATGTTGCGATGCCCGGTAGCGGCGCCGCCGTCAGCGAACAGGGAATATCGTGTGAAGCTGGCCGCCGAGCCCACCACGGTAAACCGGGGTTCCCTTGACGCGCCCTATCTGACGACAGTGACTCTGCTTTGCGAGGACAAGCCGGAACAGCGCCTTGAAAACTACAATAACCGGGCGTCCCAGACCTTTTCCTGGAAATATGATTCCTGCGACAACGCGCGTCTGGACATGTTTTTCAGCTCCATGACCCTGACAAGGGAGTTTCACGGACCCAAGGGATTTCCTGAACTGTTGCGTTTGTTCCGGTCCGGACGGGCGAGTTTTCAGCCGTCCGACTTCCCGGAACAGGAAAGGGACCTGCTGGACCTTGGCATCAGGGAGATATCCACCGGACTTCGCCTGTTCAATGCCCGGCCCGTCATCAGGTTCACCGAGCTTGAGCGCGTCCGTATCCCCTATGCCGTGAGCAGGCGGGGAGAGTGAGATGGATGCTCTTTCAACGTTTCTTGACGCCGGGCGCGTCCCGGTTTTCGGAGCCCGCGCCGCTGTGGGCGAAGACCCGTCTTCAGGACTTGAGTTTCAGTATCTTAAAGAGCAGATGCGCCGGCGCGGCCGGGGCGCCGCTTTGCAATGGGAAGGCGTCGCCCTGGTATGCCGGGAGATTTTGCGCGCCCAGGGCAAGCATCTGGTCGCGGCCGTGTACCTGGCCATTGCCCTTACCCGTCTGTTTCGTCTGGAAGGCTTTGTCGGCGGCGCGGCCATTATGCGGGACATAACCTGTCTGTACTGGGATGAAATGTTTCCCGCGACGGAGCGGGAACATGCCAGAAGCAATGCCTATTCGCTGTGGGAAGATGAAATTCGCGCGTTTATGGACGGGTTTGCGCCTGACGCGCGGGACAACGGCGCGCTTGGCGAGCGTCTGGAGGCGGATGCCGCCGCCTTGCAGGCTTTTCTTGGCCCCCGCATGGTCCGGCCGCCTTTTCTTGGCGATGTGATTGTGTTCGCCCGCAGTCTGCAACTGCCGTTGAGCGTGTCTGTTCTGCCGGACAAAATCCAGGATGAGCCGCGCGTCGTTTCAGAAACGGTTCTTGAGCCGCTGCCGAAGAAGCCGCGCAATGCGCTGTTTAAGTTCGCGGGCCTTGCCGGTTCCTTTTTCGGATTTGGCGGAAGGAGGGCGCGATGACGTTTTCCGATGCCGGAAGCGTTCCGGTTCCCGCGGTCCATGCGCCGGATCAGACCCCGGATTTTTTGGCCCTGCGGGCCATTATGGACAATCTTGGAAAGGCGACGGCTTCTGGACAGGGAATTGATTGGGATGCCGCGGCCCGCCATGCGGATGCGGTATTGCGCCATTCCTGCAAGCATTTGCGGGTTGCGGCCTATCTGGCCGTTGCGCTCATGCGCACCCGCGGGCTGTCCGGGTTCGCGGACGGCATAGGCATTTTGGGCGATATTCTTTCCCTCTACTGGGAAACCATGCTGCCGCCTGCGGACAGAATGCGCGGCCGTCTTAACGCGGTTTTGTGGTGGCATGAGCAGGCGCGGGAGTTTGCGCGTTCCTATGAGGACGCTGGGACGTATCCGGAACTGGGCGCGGCGCTTTTGGCCCAGGTTCGCGCATTGCAGCGCGCGCTTGACGAACGGTTTGGCGAGCAGGCCCCGCTTTTGCGGGAATTTGTCCGTTTTGCCGAGCAGGTGCGCGGTCCTGAGGAGCGTTCCGAGCTTCTTCCGCCAGTGCTGCTTGCTTATGAAAATCAGGATGCGACGCCCGGCGGCGGGGAGCAAAAGCCGGATGCGCAATCCACGTCCGCAACACACAGGAGCGAAGGCGATTCAGGGCCGGAACCGTCTTCTTCGGAAGAGGCCCTTTCCACGCCCAAACGCGCCGCCGCTTCCGACCCCCCGGACCCCAAGCCGCAAGCATCGTCTTTTCCCGTCGCGGCGGATGAGCGTCAGGCGTCTGAGGAGTCCCCTGAGGATGTTTTGGATGCGGCTCTTGAGGAGCTTGCGCGCGCCGCTGATCTTTTCGCTCAGCGCGGCGCGCTGCATCCATTGCGCTTTGCGGCGTTTTGTCAAAGCCTCTGGCTTCCCATAAGCCGGCTGCCTGAGGCGGATGCGCACGAGCGCACGAATCTGCCTTCTCCCGGCGATGGACTGCGCGAGGCGGTGTCGCGCATTCAGGAAGCCGCCCGGCCGGATGCGCCGGAACATATCGAATGCGCCGGCATGGCCCTGCGCGAGCATCGTTTCTGGATGGATGCGGCTCATGCGCTTGTGTGCGCTTTGCGCGCTTCTGGCGAAGACGAGTGCGCAACGAGAGTAAGCCGTGAAACGAGGGCCTTTGTCGCGGCTTTTCCGGATGTCGCGCGTTTGCGCTTCTCCGACGGCGCGCCCATGGTCAATGATGCCGCCAAGGCATGGCTGCGCGAGCTTTGTCCCGCAGATTCAAATACGCAATGGAGCGCGGACGCCGTTTTTCCCACGCCGCTGAAAGAAGAAACCGCGGCGTCGCATCCGCAAAAAGAAGACGCGCTCGCTGAAAAATCCCCGCTCAGTCCTTCTTTTTTTCCGGAACCCGGAAAACCTGCTTTAAGCGGAAGGGAAAGACTGCGTTTTGCTCTGACGCGCGCGCATTCCCCGACGTTTTCCGGCAATCGCGAGGCAGCGGCGTTTTGGTGCGATGCGATTCATTCTCTGCTTTTGGAGCACCGTCTTGACGACTGGGAGCCCGCGCTTGCCAGAGACGCCTGGGAAACCCTGGCCGGACTGCGTACCGGCGAGGGCAGGCTGGAAGCGCTAAAACATCTTTTTCGCTTGGACCCGGAATCGGCGCGCCGTTTGGCCGAGCGTTCGGAATAGGCGTTTGAAACAGCGGAATGCGCCTCGCGTAACCCGGCGCGAAGGCGATTTCCATATAATCTTTAATAATCAAAGAGGAACACCATGACAAAGGAAACGTCCATCGCCCCCAAGGAGCGCATTAACATTGTGTATCGTCCCGCTATTGGGGATGTGCAGGAAGATGTCGAACTTCCTTTGAAGATGCTCGTGCTTGGCGATTTCACATTGCGCGCCGGCGGCGTCCCCATCGAAGAGCGCAAGCCGATTAATGTCGGCAAGGACAACTTCAATGAAGTCATGCAGGGGCAGAACATCACGCTGGATATGCTGGTGCCCAACTTGCTGGACGACAGGGCCGCGGAAGACGAGGAGCTTTCGGTCAGCCTGAAGTTTGAGACCTTAAACGATTTCAGTCCGGACGCCATTGTGGAAAACGTTCCGGAGCTGAAGCAGCTTATGGAACTGCGCGCGGCATTGAAGGCGCTTAAAAGTCCGTTAAGCAACATACCGGAATTTCGCAAGAAACTGCAGAAAATCGTTCAGGACGAAGAAATCCGCGAGCGTTTGCTTGCCGATCTTGGTCTGAATAGGGAGTAACGACATGTCTATTGAACAGATTGCCGCCACTGCGGAAAAAGACGCCTTAAGCGGCGAGTCGCTCGCCATTCTTGATGAAATCGTGGAAGCCACCAGGCTGAAACCCACAGACGAAGCCTTTTTTTCCACCCGATATGGCGTGCAGGCTTTTATTGAGGAGCTGCTCCGTCCCGGTCGGGAAAATGTGAAAGTGTCCGGCGTGCTTGTGGATGATATGATTGCGGAACTGGACCGCAAGCTTAGCGCCCAGGTCAACGCCATCATGCATCATGAGAATTTCCGCAAACTGGAATCCGCATGGCGGTCGCTTAAATATCTCGTGGATCATACGGATTTTCGCGAGAACAACCGCATTGAACTTTTAAGCGTGCAAAAGGATGAACTGCGCTACGATTTTGAAGATTCGCCTGAACTGGTCAAATCCGGGCTGTACAAGCAGGTTTATACCGCGGAATACGGTCAGTTCGGCGGCAAGCCCTATGGCGCCATTATCACCAACTATGAGTTCGATCACTCCTCAAGCGACATGGAGCTGCTTCGGGATCTTGCCGGGGTGGCGGCCATGGCGCATGCTCCTGTGATAGGCGGCGTGTCGCCGGCGATGTTCGGTCTGGAAAACTGGAGCAATCTTGGAAACCTGCGGGATCTCCAGTCGATTTTTGAAGGGTTGCAGTACGCCAAATGGCAGGCTTTTCGCGAATCGGAAGATGCGCGGTATGTGGGCCTTGCGCTGCCGCGTTTTCTGCTGCGCCAGCCCTACGGCGCGGAAAGCGCGCCGGCGCGCACCTTTAATTTTGAGGAAAACGTGGCGGACAGCGAAGAACATTTTTGCTGGGGCAGCGCGGCGTTCGCCTTCGCTTCGCGCCTTGCCGACAGCTTCGCCAAATACCGCTGGTGCGCCAACATTATAGGGCCCCAGGGCGGCGGCACGGTCGAAGATCTTCCCCTTTACACCTATGAAGCCATGGGCGAGGTGCAAAACAAAATCCCCACGCAAGTGCTCATTTCCGAACGCCGGGAATTCGAGCTTGCCGAGCAGGGCTTTATCGCGCTCACTATGCGCAAGGGCAGCGACAACGCCGCGTTTTTCTCCGCCAATTCCTGCCAGAAGCCCAAGACCTTCGGTCTTTCCAAGGAAGGCAAGGAGGCTGAACTCAACTACAGGCTCTCTACCCAGCTTCCGTACATGTTCATCATGAACCGCCTTGCGCACTATATCAAGGTTATTCAGCGCGAGCACATCGGCACCTGGAAGGAGCGGCAGAACCTTGAGGCCGAGTTGAACAAGTGGCTTAGTCAGTATGTCACGGAGATGGATTCGCCTGCGCCTGAGGTGCGCAGCCGCAGGCCCCTGCGTTTTGCCCGGATTGAGGTCAATGATGTGCCGGGCGAGCCCGGTTTTTACAGCGTGACGCTCAAGGCGCGGCCCCATTTCAAATACATGGGCGCGGCGTTTACGCTTTCGCTCGTGGGCAAACTTGACAAGGTATAGTTTCAAAGGGGCGTTTCGCCTGTCCGGACAGGGCTGTTTAATGGCGAAACGCCCTTTTTTTTATGAAAAACAGGCGAAGAACAACCGGCAACTGTCACATAAAGTAAGGCGTATCGCCATGAAGGTCCGTGCGGTTTGGTTTATGATTCCAAACGACCGGCATCGGAAAAAAGGCCGCAAAAAGGCCGCCGTTGGCGGCGGAAGCAGGACGGCGGTCGTCATGTCTTCCTTTTTACTACCTTATTTTGTGGAGGTTTTTCAATGGCTCTTACCGGATACATGAAGGTGAACGGCAAGTCTCAGGGCGTCATCAAGGGAGATTGCAATCAGGCCGGCGACAAGAAAGACGCCGTTTTGGTGTACCAGATGGATCACCTTGTGGAGATTCCCAAAGACACCCACACGGGCTTGCCCACCGGCCAGCGCATTCACCACCCCTTTGTCATCGTAAAGCATAAGGACAAGGCGTCTCCCCGTTTGTTCCAGGCCACCTGCAAGGGCGAACAGAGCACCGTGGAAATCGAATTTTACCGCATCAAGCCCACTGGCGAGGAAGAGAAGTATTTTACTGTGAAGCTTGAGGACGCCATTATCGTGTCCATGCGCGAATTCACGCCGACCACGTTTTTGCCCGAAAACAAGCCCTATCACGACATGGAAGAAGTAAGCTTCACCTATTCCAAGATTACCTGGAATTATACTGACGGCAATATTGAATTCACTGATTCATGGAACGCATAACAGAGCGTTTTTGAATTGTCCGGTTCGGCCCGCCGGACGACGCCGGCGGGCCTTTGCGCCGGACGGATTTTCCCGTGAGGCGGCCTGCATGTCTGAATTGCGTTTTTTTGAGCGGTTGCGCGCCCTTGAGGCGGAACCTAAAAAGCGCGGCCGGCAATGTTCCGATGCCGTGATGGATTCCATTGTCCGGCATCTTGCCCATATTCTCAACACCCGCAAGGGAACGGTTCTGCTTGATCCTGAATTCGGGCTCCAGGACTATACGAATTTCGGTTCCAGTTTCAGCGAAGATACGGTCGGCGCGGTGCGTCGTTCCATAGAACGGCTTGTCCGCCGCTATGAGCCGCGCATTCAGGAGCTTTGCATTCAGCCGCGTCCTGTTCCGCCGGAGGAACTGGAACTTGCTTTTGATATCAGCGGCGTCGTTTCTCTGGACGGCGGCCGCAGTCCTTTGCATATGAAGACCAATATCCGCTGCAGCGGCGAAGTTCACGTTTCAAGGCGGGACGCTGTATGAAGCCGGAACTGTTCCAGCGTGAACTTGGGCGTTTGCGCGAGCTGTCCCGCGAGTTCGCGCAAAAGCATCCGGCAATCGCCCCGTTTTTGCTGAGCGAAAGCGCCGATCCGGATGTGGAGCGCATTCTTGAAGGTTCGGCCTTTCTGGCCGCCATGGTGGGCGAGAAGATTGAGGATCAGCTGCCTGAGATCATTCATACGCTGACCCAGGTTCTGTTTCCGCATTATTTAAAGCCCATTCCAAGCATGACCATTATGCGCGTCGCGCCCAAGCCGGGGCTTATGGAGCCGCTTCTCGTGCCGCGGGGAACCCGCTTTGCGTCTTTGCCGGTGAACGGCTCGCCGTGTTTTTTCGCATCCGCGAGAGATATCCGCCTTCTTCCTTTGACCCTGGTCCATTGCGGCTGGAGTGAAGAGGCCGAAGGGGCGCTGCGGCTTCGGTTCGCGGCCCAGGGCGTGCCCATGAACGCATGGGAAGTCGATTCGCTGCGTTTTTTCTTTCCCGGAGAATATGCGCCCGCATGCGAGCGATACAGAATGCTTTTATCGCATGTCCGGCAGGTCGTGTTGCGCGAGCATGGCTCCGAGCGCGTTTTGCGCCTTCCGGGAAGCGCAATTCATGCCGCGGGATTTACGGAGGACGACGCCGTTCTTCCCTATGAGCGCCGCTCTTTTTCCGGATTCCGCATCCTTCAGGAATTTTTTACGTTTCCGGAGAAATACCTGTTCCTTGACGTGGTCAACCTTGGGCCTTTTTTCGCCGGGGCGTCGGGGAAAGGGTTCGACATGGATTTGCATGTGGACCGGACGACGTTTCCTGATGCGATTGCGTTTCGCAAGGAACATATCGCGCTGCACGCGGTCCCGGCCATAAATCTGTTTGAGCATGACGCGGAGCCCGTGCGCGTTGACTTCACGCAGCCGGAATACAAGCTTGTTCCAGCGGATAACGCATCCGGGGCGTATGAAATTCATTCCATCCTCAAGGCGACAGGGCTTTTGCAGGGCAGTTCGGCGGAGCGGCGGTATCGTCCGTTTGAAGTGTTCGGTCCGCTGGACGACGACACGCCGGCCTTTGCCCAAAGCATTCGCTGCAATGCGTCTGATGAGCGCGTTCAGTGGCATATTTCCTTCGCCCGTCCCGGCGAGCGGGATTTTGAAAAGGCGTTTTGTCCGGAAACGTTGTCTGTCCGTCTTTTATGCACGAACGGGACGTTGCCGGAATCCCTGAAGGCCGGCGATATCTGCAACGCCACGGACAACTCGCCGGTTCTGGCTGATTTTGAAAACCTGTCCATGCCCACGCCCTATTATCCGCCGCAGTTGGACGGCCATGTTTTATGGCGTCTGGCGTCGCACATGTACGTCAATTATTTTTCCATAAACGACTGCGACAGTTTGCGGGCTCTGCTTCGATTGTACATACGCGGCGGCATGCGCGACCAGGGCGGCTATCGCGCCCGGCTCAAGCGCATCGAGGCGCTTTCCGAACTGCGGCTTAAAAGCGAAAACAGGCTGGTCGGCGGGTTTATGATGCGCGGCAACGCCATAAGCCTGACAGTGGATCCCGCGGGGTTTCCCTGCAAGGGAGACATGCTTTTGTTCGGTTCCGTGCTGGACCGTTTTTTCAGCGGGTATGCGGCGATCAACAGCTATACGCGCTTTAGCCTTGAAAATCGAAACAACAAGGAGACGCTTTCATGGCCGGCCCGTCTGGGGAGCCGCTCCCTTCTGTAATCGCGAATCTTCTGGAGTCGCCGCACACGTTTTCCTTTTTCCAGGCCGTGCAGCTTTTATCCGCGTATGCCCAATCGCGGCACGGGCAGACGGCGGACGCTTTTTTGCGCGATTCCCTGCGGGTGCGCGCAGACCTTACGCTGGCCTTTCCCGCGTCGGATATTGTTTCCTGCGAAATCGAGCGGCCGCAGCCGTCCGCGGAACATGCGGACGAGAGCGCCGTTTTGGAGCGCTACCGGCTTGTCGCGACGTTTCTTGGGCTTTACGGCACAGGCTCTCCCCTGCCTACCTATTATACCGAAGATCTCCTTGACGAGGCCGGCGAAGACGGCAGCGTCGTCCGTGATTTCCTTGATATCGCGGCCAGTCCGTTTTTTTCGCTGTTGTATAGGGGCTGGACCAAGTACCGGCTCATGCTGAAAATTGATGTGGAGCGCGACGAAACCTATCTTGAAGAGCTCTACAGTTTTCTTGGACTTGGGGAGCCGGCTTTTCGAAAGAATTTGTCCGTGGGACGCAAGGCATTGCGCTATCTTGGCCTTATGTCGCAATTTCCTCGTTCGGCCTGCGGGCTTGAGGGCGTGATTGCGGATTTTACGGGCATCAGCCGAGTGGAAGTGGAGCAGTGCGTTTTGCGCGATGCGCTCATTCCCGAAGACCAGCGCGCCTTTCTTGGCTGCCTGAATCACAGGCTGGGGATGGACATGGTGTTCGGGTCGCGCATGGCGGACCGGACGGGAAAGATCATCATCCATCTCCACGGCCTTGACGCGGAGCATTTTCATGCCCTGCATCCGCTGACGGCTCTGTATGAAGAACTGCGGCAACTGGTGCGTCTGTATCTTACGGACCCTCTTGAATACGAGCTGCATGCCGCCCTTATGCCGGACGAAGCCAGAACGGCCCGCCTTGGCGTTCGCGAATGGGGTTCGCTTGGCTGGAACACCTGGCTGTTTTCCGGGAATGCGCGCAAAACGCCTGTCGCGCCCATTCCCATGTCCCATCTGGGACCGGAGGGACCGCTCTCCTCTGACGTCAGAGCGCTTTTTTTTCATGATGCGGACTATGCATGGACCTGATGCGCATGAAAGCCGCGCTGCGACGCGAGAGAGAAGGATGCGCCCTTATTAGATATGAATGAGAAAAATCACCGTGATGCGCGGTTTTGTCCGTGGCGGCCGCTGCCCTGTTCCGGGGCGGGGCTCATGCCGAAAAATCCGTTGTTTTCACGAAGAAAAAGCAGTGAAAAACGCGCGCCTTGCGCAAGAGCGGGAAACGCGCGGCGGGCGTCGTGTCCGCTTATGTTTTAAGGAGGATGCATGCGTCGTTTAGCGGTTTATCCCGACACCTGGGTTCCACGTTCCGATGATTTTGAGCCGTTTTATGCGCCAGGCTGCATTCGATATTGCGCGGCGCATTACGGAGCCGTTCTTGCGCCGGCGGATTCCGAATACGCCTATTGCGAGCTTGGGGCCGGCGCAGGGGCGCATATTGTCGGCCTGGGGTGCCTTATGCCGGATATCGCGGTCTGGGGTGTGGAAAGCAATCCTTCCGCCGCCATGCGCGCCGGTCGGCTCATGCGCGTTTGCAAAGCGTCCAACGTCACATTGGCTCCGTTGTCCCTGCAGCGTTTTCTTGAAGCGCAGACGCCCGCTTTTGACTGCATTGTCCTGCGCGAGGGCGTAAGCGCTCTTTCCGCAACAGACCGGAAACTGCTGATCGCCATAGCCGCGCGCAAATTGAAGTGCGGCGGGGCCTTGGTTCTGTCTTATGAAGCGCTTCCGGCGGCCGCTCCGTTTCAGGCGCTGATAGCGCTTCTTCGCGAGCTGTGGTTTCATGCGGCCGGAAATGAAGCGGAACGCCTTGAGAGCGCATTAAATACGTTAAAGGCCATGCTGGAGACAGAGCAGGGACTCTTTTTTCCGAACCGGTCCATGGCAGCCGGACTGTGCCAATCCCTGCTCAAAATGGACCGCCGCGACGTGCTGCATCGCTACCTGACTCCTGAGTATGAACCGGTCTGGTTTCATGAGCTTGCGGCCGCGTTGGCGGAGCACGGCGTTTTGTTCCGGGGAAGTCTTGACTTTCATGCGCGTTTTGCCTCGTTTGGCGTATCTGAGAGCGCAGAGGCGCTTATAAACGGAGCGACGGTTCCGGAGCTTCAGGAAATGATTCGCGATTGTCTGGCCGGAACGCCGTGGCGGCGGGATATTTTTACCCGTGGACGGGGGGAGGATTTCGGAGATGCCGCGCGGATTCTTGCTGCAACGCCGTTTTCCGTCTCCATGCGCGAAGGCGCGTACGCAGAGGCGCTGGCCACGCCGCGCGGCGAGATGCGGCTTGATATGTCCCGGCATATTCCGGCGCTTGAACGTGCGGCGCGCGACGGGCTTGCGAGCCCGGAACAGCTTTGCCGGAAGCTGTCCGCCGAGCCCCCCTATTCCCTGGAAGAGGTCGCGGATATCTGCGCCGTGCGTCTGGCGACAGGCGACATGATTCCAGGCGTCGAGCATCCGGATGAGGCGCGCATCCGGGCCTGCAACAGCGAGCTGCTGCGGCGTTCCGTCTCCTATAACGCCATGGCGAGTCTTGTTTCGCCCTTGGGCGGGTGCGCCCGGCTCAATCCAATCGCCGCCTTGTTTTGCATTGGCCTTGAGAACGGAAATGAGCCGTTGTCGTTTGCGGCGCAGACCATCGAGGAGCAGCTTAAGGCCGCCGGGCAGGCGGATGACCCTGTTCACAGGGAACAGGTTCTGCTCCGTCAGTTCGAACATTTTTCCGGCGTCATTCTGCCCGAATTGCGCCGCATGCGCATTTTGCCCGACAAGGAGCATGACCATGACCCCGTCTGAAGTCCTTTCGCCTGCATCCGCAAAGGCGTCGCGGGAAGAAACCGCGAACCGCGATGCATCGCTCAGGTCCGCGTCCGTTTCAGCGCCGGATACGTCCTGCCGCAAGGCGGGCGGCGTGGCGGATATCATATTTCTGGTGGATGTGACCGGCAGCATGCAGCCTTGCATCGATGCCCTGAAAGCGAACATCGCGGAGTTTTTAAAGACGCTTTCGCAATCGGACGACGCGGCGCCTGTTCGGGACTGGCGCGCGTGCGTGGCGGGATACCGGGATTACGATTTTGACGATGCGCCGCCGTTTGAACGTTTTCCTTTTGTGCGCGATGCGGAATCCTTGAAGGAGCAGCTTGACGCGCTTGAGGCCAAAGGCGGCGGCGATGAAGAGGAATCTCTGCTCGACGCGCTGTATGCGGTCGCGACATTGGGCGATGCCGCGCCCGGCGCGGAAACGCCGGATTGCTGGCGCGCCCGCGGCGAAGCGGCTCGCATCGTCGTGGTTTTTACAGACGCTCCATACAAGGAAGTCATGCGGCTGCCTAAAGCGCGCGGAGGCGGCTTTTACGATGTGGCCAATGCGCTTATGGCCGAACGCATCATTTTAAGCCTGTTTGCGCCGGATATGCCCTGTTATGACCGGCTGGCGCAGATCGACAAGTCGGAATACCGGCCCATCCCCTATAATCCCGGCGACGAATACGGCCCGCAAAAGGCGCTGGCGGCGTTCACGTCCCGTCAGGAAGCGTTTAGAAACACGCTCATGCAACTGGCCAAAAGCGTTTCCAAGTCGGCGGAAACCCCTTTGTTATGATGGAAGGCCTTTGTTTCGCCATAGGGCGCAGTTGGATTCTATCCTGTCTTGCGCTTGCCGGAGTCGTCGCCGTCATCCTTTTTGCGGGCATGACGCTTGGGCTGTTTCTCTGGAAGCGGGCCAAGCGGATACAACGGGAGTTCATCTTTTCCCGCCGTTTTTCGGCTTTGGCCGGCAGCGGGAAGATTCCGGACTCCGTGCAGACCGTAGGGTTGTACCTTGCTGTTTTTCCGGACAGGATAAAGCCCAAAGGCGGCCTTTCCGGACTGATGCGACGCCAGATATTGCGGCTGCATTTCAACGGGGCGCCGGAAGAGA
Source organism: uncultured Desulfovibrionaceae bacterium (assembly GCA_944324045.1). Classification (GTDB taxonomy): domain Bacteria; phylum Desulfobacterota; class Desulfovibrionia; order Desulfovibrionales; family Desulfovibrionaceae; genus CALUUT01. The sequence continues at coordinate 22,970 of CALUUT010000068.1, forward strand.
CTCTGACGGCGGCGCGCGAGCTTGCGGCGCGACTGTCCGCAAAGGAATGTTTTGAGCAGCTTGTCCGGGAAGACGCGTTGGCCCTGGCCGCCGCTGTCGATGCCGCTGGTCCGGTCGGAAGCGAGGCGTCCGGGCGCGTCATGAGTCTTGCGCCCATACTGCTTTGCAAGGACAGACGCATCAGCCGGCTTTGTTTCTGGAATGTGTTCCTGCTGTTGTTTGTTTGCGGATTGCTGACGGTATGGGCCTTTCCGAAAACAAGCGCCCTTTTTCCGTGGGCTCCGGCTTCAGATATCGTGCAAAGCGAGCCTCTCATGCTGAATGTGGAGATGGAAATTGATGAGTAAGTTATGCGCGTTGTTGATCTTTTTGGCCTTGTGGCCTCCCGCGGCGGCTTTCTGCGGATATGCGGAAGCGGAAGCGGCCTTTACGCGCGGGGCGTACGCCGTCGCCGATGAAGAATGCGACAGGGTCATCCGGTCTTTGAAAACGACGCGAAAAGAGCGCGGCAAGGCGCATTATCTGCGGGGCGTCATGGTCCGCAACGGCCTTGGGATGGAGCGGAACGCGCATGAGGCGTGGCTTTCCTACAACGCCGCGATTCGCTTGGGGTGCGCCAGAGGCAAGTATGGTCTGGCCCTCATGCTGCGGTCTCGTCGTTCGCTTTTGCCGGCGTCCGCGCCGGAAGTCTTTTTCCCTGATGCGTTTCATGCGGATGCGTTGTTTGCGCAAGCGCTTCCGGCGCTCGAAAAGGAAGCAAAGGCCGGCGACCGTCTTGCGCAGGGCATGACAGGCCGGATGTATGAAAAGGGGTACGGGACTGAGCCTGATGCCCAAAAGGCGCGGGAGTGGTACCGCCGCGCCGCTGAAAACGGCAATGCCGCCGCGCAGATCAATCTGGGATTGATGCTTTTGCAGGGTCGCGGCGGGGCGCGCGATCCCGATGCGGCCGGACGGTGGTTTCAGATCGCGGCCCGGAACGGCGACCCGCGCGCCCAGCTGCTTTGGGGCGTGGCGAACCTGAAGGGCTGGTCCGCGCCTGTCAGCTTTGACGCGGCGTTACGTTGGATTTCTTTGGCGGCCGGAAACGGCCTGCCTGAGGCGCAGACGGCGCTTGGCTATATCCTGTCTGGAAATGGGCCGGCTCGCGACCTTGATTCGGCAATAGCCGTGTTAACCAAAGCCGCCGCGGCTGGACAAACGCAGGCATGTTTGAAACTGGCCTTTTTGTTGGAAGGCCGCGACAGGAAACGCGCCTTGCGGCTTTATCAGGAAGCGGCCCGTTTCGGCGATGCAAACGCCTGCGCGGCTTTGGGGGCTTTTTTGGCTAAAAGCGGCGCGCCCGCGGATTATCCCGACGCGCTTCGTTTTCTGCGCGCGGCGGCGGAGCAGGGGCATTCTGAAGCCCGCCATAATATGGCCGTCATGTATCAAAACGGTTGGGGCGTTCCGCCAAGTCCGGTCGCAGCCTGGCTCTGGCGCGACGCGCGGGGCGATATTCCGGCCCAGCAGGCCACGCCGGACAGTCCGTTGCAATGGCTGATCGCCATTCAGTAGGCGCTGTACGCCAGCGTTCCCCGCACGATTTCCACGTCTCCGCGCGCGCCTGTTCGGACGCATCCGCCGACAGGCGGCATGCTGGCGCAGGTGACGACGGCGTAGCGTTCCTGTATTCGGTGCAGGCATGCGCCTTCCTCAATGTGATCATGTCCGCGGATGAAGGTATGCATGGACAGGCCGAAGCGGTTTTTGAGAAACGCGAACCATTCGGCGATATCCTCAAAACCGTATTCCGCGGAGGCGCAGAAACGATTGACCAGCCGTCTGGGCGTATCCGGGCGGAATCGTCCCCAGACAAAGTCCCGGCAGCATTGTTCACGGTTAAGAGCTGTTCGGGCGTTCAGGCCGTCCCATTGATCCCGAAAAGGAAACCCGCCGTGCGCCGCCCAGACGCCATGCGGCAGAAATAGGGCGCGCGGCGCGGATGCCGCAAGGCGCAGGCAGGCATGACCCAATGCGGCGCGAGCTGGAAAGGCGTCGCCCTCAAGCCAGCGGCAGAATTCGTCAGGCGTCACGGATGAACGAAAATGTCCCGCATGGCAGGCGAGCCCGGCCTCATGGTTGCCGCACAGGCAAAGAACCCGTCCCGGACGTTGGGCGGCCAGAATGAAAAAGCGGAGTAGGCATTCCGCGCTGAACGGGCCGTGATCAATAAGGTCTCCAAGAAATACGACGCCGTCGGCCTGTTCCGGGTCGCGGGCGTCGATGTAGGCAAGCAGGGATTCAAGCGCTGTGGGGTTTCCGTGGATATCGCCGATGAACCACAGATTCGGCGTCCGCATGGTTTCAACAAACCAGACGCGCGCTTTCGGGTCGTGTCCGTGAAAGAGTCCGGCGCCGTGCAGGTTTTTCAACCCTTGGCTCAGGATTTCCGGAATGGCGTCCGGATTGGGAAGGGCATATCCCGAAACTGCGGGAAAAGCCGCTTTTGTAAAGCGGATGCGGGAAAAGTCGGCGTAACGCGCCGGACAGGAGACTGGAGGCGGCTGTTTTGGCGGGACGGAGCGCTCTGCGGCCGAAAGTTCCTTTCGTGTTTGGGCGATGCGGCGTATATGAACGATAAACGCATCCCAGGCCGGAGACGCCGCAAACGTCAGAGGGGCGGGCTGTTCGCCGCGCAGCCATGCTCGCACGAAAAGCCGTCTCGCGCCGCAAAGCGCGTCAGGGCGGAACAGGCTCGGAAGTGTTTTGGGGAAAGAATATTGGGCGCGGCGCCGGGCGGCCTTTTGCAGTTCGCGGAGCAAAAAGGGCTTGTGCGCGCTCCAGAGCGCATCCAGGCCAAGATGTTCAAAAAACAGACGCATGACGCAAACATCCGTAGGCTGCAGGCCGCGTAAAGCCGTGGGCATCCAAAGGCGGCGCGCGGCCTGGCGGACGAGTTCGCGCTGTTTTGCAGTCAGAGGAAACGGGGTGGTCATGGCGGTTCCTGTCGCATGGCGTTTTTCCGTAAAAGGGCGGTCAGGCTGATTGAAGATGGACGTGCATAGGCAGAAAAAAGAGGCCCTTGGACTGACGTCCGATTCCAATGATATCGCCTTCATGCAGGATGCGGGGCGCATGGAGGCGTTCGTTGTTGATAAGCGTGTCGTTTGGCGCGGAGGGGTCAGGCTCGATGAGCCAGCCTTCCGGCGTGGGCCGCAGGGTAAACTGACGGCGTCCGGCATACCGCGCATCCGGGCCGAAACGTTCCAGAAGGGGACGGCCTATCGCGCTTTGGATGCGGACGTGCAAAACGCCCTGTTCTTCGCCGGCAAGAGTCAGGCATGGTCCCGCGGGCGGCGCGGTTGCGGCGGACCGGGCGGGTTGCGGTTTTTGGCGTTGCGCGTTCCATAGCGCTTCCAGCATTTCGGAGAGCTCGTCAAGGCGGGGACGGCGTTCCGGGGCGGGAGAGAGGCATTCATGCAAGGCTTTTTGCAGGGGCCGGATATCCGCTTCCCGGTTTGCAAAAGCGGACAGCGCCGGAATCCGGGCCGTGAATCCAAGCATGGCTTTGGCATACTCGGTTCCGTCGAAAAACCGGTAGGGATGCGCTCCGTCAAGAAGTTCCAGAAGAATAAGCCCGCAGGCGTAGATGTCCGATTCCGGGCGCGGCGTTTCGCCGCGTATGTGTTCCGGCGAATAGTACAAAGGAGAGCCCAGGCATCCTTGATGCCCGTGCCAGGGCGGACGGATATCGCAAAGCAGGGAAAAGTCGAAATCCACGAGCAGGAGCCGGGCTTTTTCACGGGATGCGTCGTCCCAGGGAAGCAGAATATTGGCCGGTTTGAGGTCGGCGTGGATAATCCCGCGTTTGTGCAGGGCGGTTACGGCGCTGGTCAGGCGTCTGGCCAGCATAAGCCGTTTTTGCGGGTCGTCGTTTTGCGGCGGCTGGGCGAGGCGGCGTTCAAGATCAAGACAGGGCTCGAAAAACGGAAAGACCTGAAAGAGGGCCGGGGCGTTCGGCATGGCCTCAAACAAGTCCAGAGGCGCGACCCAGGGCCCTGCATGCGCCCGAAGCCGGGCGGACAGCTCGCGTTGATGGTTTTGATAGCCGGCATACCACGGCGACATGACGCTTGGCGATTTGTACTGTTTAAGAAACAGCGTTTTTTGTCCGCTTCGCGCCCGGTATGAGAGCGCGTCCCGACCGGTATAAAGATGCTCCTCCACAATGAGCCCGTTGATTTCAGCGCCGGGATTCAACAGTCTGGCCATGCGTCGCGTCTTCTTCAGGCAAGCGATTGATATTGCGCGGTCAGCACAGAGCCAATGTCGTGAACTGGCTGGGCACGATGGTCATGCCCACGGCATTGGGGATGATGAACATGCAGTTTTGCGCGGTGATGCTGGTCATGCGTTGAGCCGGGAGCCCGCCCACCCAGTAGGCGACGCATCCAAGCACATAGTGCAGATCGCCCATAATCCTGTGCGATATGATGCCGAATCCCATGACGCCGGGCGTGTCGAACAGGCTCGCATGTCCGGTTGAAAGCATGTTCATGGTCGGCATGCAGGAATGGAGCACCTTGGGATAGCTTAAGGAACTGGTCGCCGTGAACTGGGCGTTTGGATAGGGCACGGGAATGGCCGTGGGCGGAGTGAGGCATACATCCGGAAAGGACAGGCTCATGCCAAGTCCCTGAGTCAAGACAAACATGGCGTTTTTCCTTGGCGCGTCTTCTTTGTCATGGACGCGGCTTGTATTTTCCTGCAGCGGCGGACGCGCCGTCTTATCCCATATGAATCTTGTCGGCATTGACCACAATGTTTTTTTCGGCGTTGAGCCGGGCGTTGCGTCCCTGGATGGACACCAGGTCCTTTGCCGAGGTGAGGCTGGTCCCGGCGAAGGTTTCGTCCCGTTCAAGCACGTGCCGCTGAGACCGGGAGAGTTTTTGGGTCCATGTGCCGACGACATGCGTAAGCGAGTCCGCCACAACGCTGATGGTTTCCGCCAGCCCGCGCAGGCGTCCGGTTCTAAGCCGCGTATCCTGCGCCGCAAAAGACGCTTCTGCGGCCGCGGCCTCAAGGCGCGGGGCTTCAAATTCAAGCTGGGATTCGCCGCGGATGCGTATTTCCCGGCCGTTCAGATCAAGATTTCCCGAGGCGTTCAAGAGCACGTCGCCGCCAAAAGCCAGCTTCATGGGCGCGGCGTTTTGGCGCGCCGTGATTGCAAGAATGTGCCAGGAGTCCGGGTCCGGGGCGGGCGCTAAAAGCACGGCGTCTCCAGGAACCGGCTCCACAAGGCAGCTAAAGGCCAAAACAGCGAACAGGGGGCTTTCAAGAGACGGCTCAAAGGCGTTTAGCGCATCCGGCGCGACCAGCCAGCCGTCTTTGACGGCTCTAAGCACGCTTCCTCTGACGAGAGAGAGGGGCGGTTTGGGGGAGACGTCGTTTAGTTGCGCCTGTATGGACGGATACATGCGGGAAATGGAGAATGCGTTCATACTTCCTCAAAAAAGGTATGGCCGTTAATCCGGCCGTTCAACGGGAGTCCAGCGTTCCGCCTGGGCGAGCGCCTGGTCCGTGTTTCTGACCAGCATGAGGTTGGCTCTGTCCCAGCGAACGTGACGGGCGTTTGCGCTGTGCAGGCAGGCCACATACAAATCAGCCCCGGAAAAATCAGCGCCGCTTAAATCGCCGTAGGAAAAATCCGCGTAGCGGCAGTCGCTGCCCCTGAAGTCGGCGACCGTCGCCTTGACGCGCTGCAGATTGGAAGAAAAGAACCGTGCGCCCTCAAGGCGGGCCTCGCTTAAATCGGCGTTCATGAATGTGGATTCGGAAAAGTCTCCATGCCGCATGTCGGCCTGCATCATGCGCGCTTCGTCGAACTGGCACCGCGAGGCCGTGGTTTTGCGCATATCCGTTTTGGCGAAGAGCGCTTTGGCAAAAACGCACCCTTCAAGCCGGGCCCCGGAAAAATCCGCTTCGGAGAAATCCGCTTCCATGGCGTTGAGGCGGCGCAGAACGCAGCCGGAAAAATTTTGTTTCCGCAAATCGCATTTGGCGAGCAGCGCGGCGTTTATGTGGATATGGCGCATGGATGCTTCGGAAAATGCGCTGTCGATGAAGGAGACTTCCTCAAGTTGGGCCCCGGAAAAATCGGCTTTTGCAAAAGGCGACTCCAGAACCTGAAGCTTGACGAGGCGCGCTTCGTTCCAGGATGTTTCGGAGAAGTCGCATTGAACGGCGGTGGATAGGGAGATATCCGCTTCATTCCAGTGCGCGCCTTTAAAGTCGCATGAGGAAAATGAGGCCATATGCAGGGTCGCCTTGCTGAAATTAGCCCCTGCGCAGAGCATGTCCTTCCAGAGGATATTGGAGAGCGTCGCGCCGGAAAAGTCCGCGCCGGAAAGGTCGCACGCAAAAAAGCCCGTTTGGGAGAGATCTTGCGAACGGAAAACCGCTCCGCTTAGATTGCAGCGTTTAAAGCGCATCATGGCGGGATTGACTCCGCTGAAATCCATGCACCGTAAATCCTGGTCGCATATAAGGCGCAGGCGGCGGGCCGCGTCTAAAAGTTCGTTCATATCCATGGGGATTCCTTCAGACGGCAAGACGGCGGCGTTTTTTTCGGTCGCGCGCAGGTTGGGCGAGCCCTTTTTATGTCTTGAAACATGTGGCCGTCGCATTCTTTTATAGCTGTTGTTTTTGACATTTTGACGTCGATGCCGGATGTATGAGCCATGTTGCGCGTCCTTTACGGCCCGGAGATGCTTACATCTCTTCAGCGGGATGCGGTTTTTTCCTGAAACGTCCGCCTTGTCCTTCAATGACGGTGCGGCCGAGATTGGCGCGGGAAAAGTCTGTTTCTCCCAGCACGGCGTTGCGCATATCCGCGCAATACAGATTGGCGTCGCGCAGGTCCGCGCCGCAAAGCCGCGTGCCTGTGAACGAGCTGCCGAGCAGATTGGCATAGCGCATGTTCGAGCCGTCCAGGGCGCTTTCGATAAAGCGGCTTTCCTTGGCCTGAAACAGGGGCATGCAAGCGCCCATGGCATAGCTTTTGTCCATGATGCAGCGGTCGAAACGCGCCGCTGTGAAATCGGCCTTGTATAAGAAAGCCTGCTGAAAACTGCCGCCCGTCATGTCCGCATGGGAAAAATCCGCTTCGCTGAAAACGCATTTGGGGTTTTCTTCAAGGCCAGTGCTCAGAAAATGGCCGCCTTCCATTTGGGCATGGCGAAAGAGCGCACGGCTTCCCGCCACATCCGCAAACGCGGAATTTTTTATGCGGCATCGGGAAAAATCAGCCCGTTCAAGCAGGACGCCATAAAATCCTGTTCCTTCAATTCGAGCCTCTTCCCAGACGGAATTTTCGATGCGGTCTTCGTGAAAAGCGCACAATTCAAGCTGGGCCGCGTTAAAACAGGCGGCGGCCAGCACGCATTGGGAGAAGGCGCACAGCGTCAGGCGCGCGCCTGAGAAGTCCGCTTTGTCGAGCGATGCGCCGCTGAAAGCCGTCTGATTCAGATTTGCGTCTGAAAAGAGCGCGTCGCGCATGGAGCACCCCACAAAGGAACATTGAGAAAGCGCCGCGCCTGAGAAGTCCGCGTTGGTGAAATCGGCGTTGAATCCGGCGCAGGAAGAGAATGTGCTTTTGCGCAACGACGCGCCGGAAAAAATCGTTCTTTCAAGCGTGGCGTTGGAAAAATCCACGCCGTCCAGATTTTCATTGGAGAAATCCAGGCCCGACAGGTTCATGCCCCTCAGGGATTTTTTTTCTCGCGCCAACAACAGGGCCTCGTTGCGCGAAGGCGGTTCGGCAAGGTGCTCGGGCAGCTTGTCCAGCTTGGCCTGCAAGTCCGCAAGCACGCCTTTTTTAAAACTGGAAGCCAGAGGCGTTTCTTCCCGCAGGGCGCGCGCGGTCCGCGCGGCATGGGACGTTTGAGCCGCGTTTTCCGGAAGGAGCGCGGGCGCAAGATAGGCAAGCGCAAGCGATTGCGTTTGCAGGGCTGTTTTTTGATCCCAAAGCTTCATTTACTCCGCGGAAAGGAAAGACAAAAGCGCGGCGCGCACGTCGTTTCCCTGTTCCGCGCTTTCACAAAGCGTCCGTCCGCCGGGCAGGATTTCGCGCCGCAGGTTGGGGTGCAATTTCTGAATCTGAGCCTCGGCGGCTTCGTGCAGCCCCTTGACATGGAGCATGTGGCAGGAAGGAGCCCGCGAAAGCGCGTCCCGCAAGGCGGGCTCAAGCGAAACACCAGGAACCGGCAGTGTCGCTGTTTCATAGAATTCTCCGCATAAAAAATCCGCGAGCAGGGCCTCGAAATCATTGCGCACCCAGAGCACGGGACCGCCCGGAAGCGTAGCGCGCAGATGCAAAGGCGCGCAGGAAGAGCCGGGCGCCATGACGGCCTGGGCGAGTCCGGCGGGCTTTTCGGGCCATCCGGGGAGAATGCTTACGGCGACAAGTTCCGTTTCCCGAAAGCGCGGGACGACCAGCCCCTGCGGAAGCTCCTTGAGAGAAGCGGCGGAAAGACCCAGCGCGCCAAGCGGACAGGGACGGGAAGAGGCCGCATAGCCGAACCAGTTTTCCTCAATGGCTTCTTCGTCGAAGCCGTAGGCCATGAGCCGTTTCACAAGTTCGGGCCGGTGCTCCAGTTCCCGGCGGCAGGCGACGACGAATTGGAAAAAGAAGTCATGCCATGGCCCGCGGCGCGGAATGGGCGGCGAGACTTCGTCAAAAGACGCGTCAGGAAGGTTTTTTCCCTTGTCGCGCAATGCCGCGCGGCGTTCGCGGAGCAGTTCAAGCCCTTCTTCCAGCGCGACGAGTTCAGCGTCGCTGTTCTGGGCGTTGGCGCGAATCAGCTCGTTTAGTTCATTGTGCAGCTTTTCGCTTTCCGCAATCTGGCGGTCAAGCGCCGCAACCAGCCGGGCATGTTCCTCGCGCGGCGGGCGGCTCATGACCGGGCGCGGGAGCTGGCCCAGGATAGCCTTTTTTACCGTGCGTCTTGTCATGGACGCCTGCGCCATGCGCAGGCGGTCTTTATAATCCGGCGCGAACACGTCGCATTCCGCCATGCCGGAAAAGAGCGCGTTTCGTGGCATGTTCACTTTTGCGGCATAGTGTTCGTCCGCGCTCATGAGAAGTTCCCTGAACGGCCGGGGCGGGGCGTCGCGGCGTTCGGAAACGACGTGGAGCGCGAGAATGTCTCTGTTGTCCTCAAACAGGGCTTCAGTCACGGCCCGGTGGATGACGATGCCGCGCATAATCTCCGGGAAAAGCCATACGGTGTCGATATTGACGGGCAGCTCAAAGGCTTTTGCGTCTTTTGTTTGCGCATCCATGCGTTCAATCAGGACGCGCTGGCGAAAGGCCGGAAGCCTTCCTGTCAGCCTTGGGTAATCCGGATGCATGTTCAGGATTTCAAAATGTTCGTCCCCGGAAAAGAAATCGGGCAGCATCTGGTCGTCGGACGCCCAGTTGAAAAAGCGCAGGTCGCAGTCAATAGGAAGCGCGGGCCAGACCGTATCCCGCCATTTGGCGTCGCATGTGCCGATGCGGCCGCTTCTGGGCTGCCATGAAGGATCAATGAGGCCGAATCCGGCCGGCAGTGGCCTGTCCGAAGGATGCCCCATCAGTTGATCGAATCGTTCGATGTTCGGCAGGGGAAGGCGCTGTTTTGCTCCGTCTTTTTCCGGAACAAGCCCCTTGCCCGCGGCGTTCCATGCGTATTGCGCTCCGCCAAAGGCGCGTTCCCAGACAATGGGCATGCAGGAAAAGGGAAGCGGGTCCGTGATGCCTGTCGTCACGCCGGATACGGTTTTCCAGTACCGGTCTCCGAACACGGCGAGCCGTTTGCACATGTTTCCGATGCGGACGGAGACCTGAGAGGCGGCTCGGGTTTCTCCTCTTGGGGCCCAGCATTTGCCGGCCACGAGAAACTCGCCTCTGGGCTTGAAACCGCCGGTATCCAGAACAACCGGACTGGAACCGAACTGGGAAGGCGTTTCTTTCCACATTTCGGTTTCCGTCAGCAGAATATCGGGGTTGTCAAAGGCGAAATAATTCAAAATGCCGATGCTCCAGAAACGTTTGCCGCGCACGGCGACAGGGGCGGGCATGAGCGCGTGTTCATCGCTTTTTAAAATACGCATGACTGTCTCGAAAAAGGATTGTATTGCATGGTGTTGAAAGGGCCTGAGCGTTTGCGTCGAGATGGAGCTGTTTTTGGCCTATGGGTTGCCGCTGGGAATGGAAGGCGTGTGCGTAAACGGCTTGTCTTCCGGCTCAGGATGGTTCCAGGCGTCAAGCGTGGCCGGGATTTGGGGCGCGACGGCCGCATCCGGGACAGGTGCGGGGTTTGCGGCGTCTTGCTGTTCTGAAAGAGCGTTCGCCGCGGCATGTCCCGCGTCAAGGGACTGGTCGTCGGCGGACGCGTTCGCATCGTCCGCGGCAAGCGCGGGGTCGACGCCGGCGCTTGAGCCTGGCGCAAACTGGGCGTTTTGGTTCAACGGAGGAATGTTTTCCACGGCGCTGCTTGCAAGCTTGATGGGGTTCACGCCTGGAAATGGGTTCGGAAATTGAATTGATTTGGCGTTTTGCACCATGTTGTCATAAAAGGAACTGATATCCTTGGCATGAATCTGGTTCACAATGGGGATGCCCGCGCTTACGAGGAAAGGCCAGATAGTCGCGGTGGGGAACATGCCGGTGAGAAGCTCCACGGGGGTAAGAAGTTTGGCGGGCATAAGCGCCTTGCCGATGACGAGATTTCTGTGCGCGGCGACGTCCATCTTGACGGCCTTGAGTTTGATGAGCGCTTCTGTTTTGTTGGCGGCGTCCGTGCCGGCAATGGACGCCTTAAGCCCTGTCAATTCGATTTTTGTCAGGCTGTAGGCGAGAAGCGCTCCGTCCAGCGACGCATTCAGCATGAAATTTGTTTTGAATGAGAGCGAATTCGAGGTGACGCTGGCGCCGCACGCCTTGATATCGACTCCGATTTGTCTGGTCAGATTCTCCATTTTCTGGGTATTGGTCACGGTGTTGACCATGCGGACAAGGGATTGCTCCGTATAAGTGTTTGCGACTTCGTCAGCGTGCGAATCCGTGGCGCTCATGAATATGTTGGCCCCTTTCATGTCGATGGCGGTCGCGGCATGCCCTTTGAACACGGCGTCTGTGGCGCAGGTCGTATTGGCGAACGATTCCGAAAGCCAGTAGTCGTCTTTGGCGGAAAATTCCATGCTTTTTGCCGTAAGGCTCCTGTCGCCGCCGATATCCTCAATAAGATTGTCGGCGACGGAGAGTCTGATATCCCCGGTTACATTCAGGGTCTGGTCGCCGTGGATGGTCGCATTTCGATTTTGTTTTGTGGATTGGGCGCTTGCGCCGCTTGTTTTCTCGATGCGATTTGCAGTTTGCACCTTAAGAAAGTAATCGCCGCCGACAAACCGGTACAATCCGTTTGTTTTTCCGTCATAGGACCCGGCGCCGGATACCACGGTATGCCGTTGTCCGCTCAGAAAATCGGCATATGTGTTGGGGGTGGATTTCAGCACGCCGTAATTGGCTCCAAACCAGCCATAGGCGACAAGGGTTTCGGTATCGGGGTTGTGCATCTCGATGCGTTCCCTGCCGCTTAAATCCTCATACAGAATGCTGTTGTCGGCGATGGAGACGATTTTGCCCTGCGAAGGATTGTTTTGGGTGCTGACGCTTATATTGCGCGCATTGGGGAGCGCGCATTCGATATAGGGACGGTCCACGTTGCCGCCGGTGAAGCCTATGGCGACTTCCGTGCCTTTAAGCAGGGGAAAATGCATCCCGTTCCGGCTTCCCGCATAGGGTTGGGCCATGCGCACGAAACAGGAGGCGCGTCCGCGGGGAAAGGCGAAATTTTCAAAGGGAAAGGACACCTTGTACCGTCCTTCCTTGTCCAGTTCCGCATAAGTTTCGCCCTGTTCCGCATCCACGACGGCCTGGATGACGCCGGCGATTGTGGGCACAGGCGTTTGCAGCGGGGGACGGTACTGCGTGGCGGCCGGAATGCATGCAAATTCGCTCCGGCAGGCCGGCTGCTTTTCCAAAAGCAGATCGCCGAATCCGCTCATGGACAGGATATCGGCAAGACGTCCCGACTGATCGCCGCAAAGCCGGGCTGAAGTAACCATATAGGCGGCGTTGAAAGCGGCGTTCGGGTGGGTGCGCAGGCTGAAGGTCCGTCCCGGCATGAGCGCGGCGCTGTCCGCTTCGCCCTGAAAGACGCGCCGCCCGGCGTTTAGCTGCTCGGCGCGCATGGTTGCGATGAACGCCGCTTCATCCGGGGAGCGTAAAAATTCATTGAACAGATAGACGTCGCCTTTGCCTTTTGCATCCACAGGACGTTTTGCGGCGATGGTCAGAGAGGGCGTATCCGGATTGAAGTCGCGCACGCGCAGGGACTGCGGCAGGAGCGTTTGCCGTGATGCAAAGCGGGATATGGTTTGGCCCGCGTTGCGGTTCAGTCCCTGTCCGGAGTGAAAGGTGAAGGTTTCAGGAACGGCGGAAGGGCCCGCGCCCTGATGCAGGGCTATGAGGGTTTCTCCGTTTTCCGTATGCTCAAAATAGAAGAAGACGCCCAGATATTCCATCCAGCGGGCGCAAAAATCATAATTGCTTTCATTATACTGGCAGATATGCTGCCGCTTGAAGTCCAAAGACGAGAGCGCGGAGAAATCCCATGCGTCGGCGTCAAGTTCAAGGCGCTGGCACAGTTCGGGAAAGATTTCGCGAATCGGCTTGCCGCCCAGAGGGTTGTCCTGGTCGTTTCCAAGAAACAGGCGCGTGTAGAGTCCCTGGCGCATTTTCGTAAAGCGTGGTTCAAGCGTGGCCCGGTACAGCCGCCAGCGTTTTGCGGTCCGTTCAAGGGACAAGCCGGTCACCATGCCGCTGCGGACGGAAGCCGCCGCGCCGTCGGCCGACGTGATGGAAAGCGTTCCCTGCCGGCCGATAGCGGCGTCGCAATCAAGTTCTTCATCGGACAGAAGCAGAATATCGAACCGGTACAGCGCGGAGAGCGCCTCCGTGCCGCTGAAGCGGATGGGAAGGAGCCTTTCCCGACATCCGCTGATGCGAAAGGCCAGTTTCTCAGTGTTGGAATATATGTCCATGAGCGCCTCATGATTTGTTATACAGTCCGCACAGTTTCAGCATGGCGACCGCCGCCTCGCCGTCGTTGGGAGACAGTTTGGCCTTTACGCCGATGAGTTCGATTTTAAACAGGTCTATGTCCTTTTTCACGCCGGCAAGGGCCACGCGCGCCATGTTTATGGCGATGTTCGTCATTTCCGCGCTGGCGGCCGCGCCAGTGACGGACACATTAAGACCGATGCTTTTGCTGGTGTTCGTTCCGCTTTCTTTGTATTTCGCCGCATTGACGTCCATATTGAAGAGCGCGGAGGTGGTCCATGCGCCTGACGGAGCGCTCAGGGACATGTTGGTCGTGGTTTTGCTCAGCATCCCGGAGGCGGACGCCGTGATTTTTTGAGCGTTCAATTCCAGGTCTTTTTGCTTGAATACGGCGTTTGCCGCGGTTTTCAAGGTGATGAAGGTCGCCGCGTCCGCAATGAGGGTTTGGGACAGAGTAATGCTTTTGTTTCCGCCCACTGTTTCAAGACCGTATCCCGCGAGAGTCTCCGTCTGAATGGATGCGGAGCAGGTTGTGCTTCTGTTGCCCATGCATTCCTCATAATCGTCAAGATCAACCGTGTGCCCGACATCGCCATCCGTTGTTTCACTGAAGTTTCCCTGAATGCGCTCGTCCCGGTCGCCTTTGATTACAAGCATGAAGTCGCCGCCATTGATATCCTCGCGATGCAGTCCGACCGTATTTTGTTCCATATGTCCGCCCACGGACAGGACGTAGCATCCGCCGGTTCCCGTATTTTCATAAACCCCCTGCCCTGAGCAGACGGTTTCGCCGTTGGGCACGGTTCCGTATTGCACGAGAGCGCCGGTGGGCGCGCTTGAGAGCAGAAGATGCTCCGCGCCTTTTTTGTCTTCAATTTCAATGACGTTTTGTTTTAGGCTCGTGACGACAAGGGAGGTCTGGTTTTTGTCTGAACGCGGGCTTGGCGTGGCCGGGTTGGGAATGGCCGCGGCGATGTAAGGCCGGTCGGGATGCCCATTTATGAAGCCGAGCATGACTTCGGCGCCTGCCGGAAGCGGAAAATGCATGCCGAATTTGTTTCCGGCGTAGGGCTTGCCCATATGCAGCAGACAGGAGGCTTTTCCGTCGGCATGATCGCTTATGTCAAAGGGAAGCCGCACCCGGTAGCGTCCCTGTTCGTCGAGTTGCGCGTATTCTTTGCCGCCCTGGGTTTCCACATGGGCGCTGAGAACCTTGGCGATGCGCGGCCATGGGGTCGCGCGTTTCGGGCGATATGGCGCGTTCGCGTCAAGACAGATGAAACGGTTGGCGTATACGGACGCGCTTTGCGTCTTGCGCGAGCCAAGATCGGCCTTTAAAAAGCGTATGATCTGAGCGGACTGATCTATTTCATGAATGACGGACTCCACGCGAAAAGAGGCGTTGAGCGCGTCGTCCGGGTGATCGCGCAGGGCGAATATTTGACCCGGACGCAGATCAGGCGCGGTTCCCGCGCCTTCAAAGAGCTGTTTCCGGCATAAAAATTCTTCGCCGCGCCGCTGAGCGATGAAGGCGGCCTCGGCCGCTGTTTTGACATGTTCGCCATAGAAATAGCATTCTCCGCATCCTGCGGGCTCAACCGGAAATACGGCCATGATGCTTTCGTCCGGGCGCTCCTGGTTGTAATCGCGCACCAGAACCTGCGTGGGCGGGATGACGCGGCGGCCGGAAAAGGCATGGATGAATCCTTCGCGTCTGGGTTCGAGGCCGAAATGTTCGGAATAGGGAAGAGGATGCGCAAGGACGCCGGATGCGGCGTTTTCGTCCACAATCAGGATATCTGTTTCTGAATCATGGTCAAAATAAAATGCCGCGCCCAGAAATTCCAGCCAGCGGGCGCAGAAGTTGAAGAAGCTTTCCTCATACTGGCAGACGTAACGGCGTCGGAATGTTCCATCCATTCGCCGGAAATCGAAATGGGCGTCGGGCAGCCCGCCTTGCCGCGCCGCTTTGACAAGAATGTCCCGGACAGGGGTTCCGGGGTTGGCGTCGGACTGGTCCGCATCAAGAAAAACCTGACTGTATTCCGTGAGCGTCAGCAGCCAGGCGTGGGGACGCAATTCCAGCTCATAAATGAAACCCGTGGGCGTGCGTTCCAGTTCGGCAAAAGCGGCCGTCACGCCGTGCCGGCGATGTTCCCGGCCTTCGTAATCGGTGAAGAGCAGCGTCGCGGGATGTCCAAGCGGAAGGGAAACGTCCACGCGCTGTTTTGCATAGAGGATGCAGCGAAATACATATAAAGAGGAGAGCGCTTCTTCTCCATGAACGCTGACGACCGAGAACCTATCCCTGTCGCCGTCGACAAGGATGACGCACCGGATATCGTTGGAATAAGCGGGCATGGCGTTTCCTTTCAAGGTTGCGGACTAAAGGTCCAGTTTCATCAGGAACTGTTCAAGGGCGGCGCTGTTTGTTTTTGTGTCGGTCGCCGTGAGTTCCAGGTTCATGAAATTGTATCCGGCTTTTTGACCGAGCAGCTCGACTTTGAGCGCGTTGGCTTCAATATGAGCAAGTTTTGAGGACGCGGACGCGCCTTTCATGGACAGCGCCAGTCCGCTGGTCTCCGTCTTGGCGGCAGAAGACAGGGAGAGTTTGAAAACCTGCGCCAGCAGATTGACCGTATAGTCGTCCGTCTTGCTGAGCGCTTCGGCTTCAAAGCTCACGGCGTTTTTCATTTTGAACAGACAGGTTTCGTCCAGCGAATCTCCCGCTTTTACGGACGTTGAGGCATTTGAGGAACAGACCGCGTTTCCGGCCGCCTGTATCGTGATTTTGGGGGCGGTCATCTCAATGCCTGTTGGGGCCGTAATCGAGAATACGCCCCGCACGGTCTGTTTTTTATAGGTTTTGCAGGTTTCAAAATATGAATCCGCGGCAAGGATGGTTTCGTTGCCGCCGACTTTGAGCTTTCTGTTCTGTCCGATTGCGCTTGAAAAAACGCCGCCTACGACGGATTCCCTGTTCCCTTGAACATCCAGCGTATAGTTGCCCGCGACGCTTTCCGAACGCGGCCCGGCCGTCACGCTGTTTTCATAGTTTCCGGAATGGACGCGCATGATTCTGTCCTGACCGGCCGCTTCAAACATGCCGGCTGAAACTTCCTGAGCCATATCCGCCTGAGTGGCGAGCATGATTCCCCGCTCAAGCGCTCCGCCTTTGCCGAGAAAGGGATTTTTAAGGCCGCCTTCCATGCTGTTGCGGCCGATTTGGAAGGTCGTGGCCTGGACCGGACAATGAAAGTGAATGTGCCCAAGCCCCTTTTTGTCGTCGATGCGCACAAGGGTTTGATTTAAAGAGCGAATAACCAGTTGGGTTTGATTGTCTTCCGTGACGGGACTGCGGGTTTCCGGGTTGGGTATGGCGGCATGAATATAGGGGCGATCCGGATCCCCGTCCGCGAACCCGATCAAGACCTCTGTTCCTTTTGTCAGAGGAAAATGCATGCCGTTGCGGTCTCCGGCATAGGGTTGGGCCATGCGCAAAAAACAGGATGCCTGTCCCGCGTTTCGTCCGGATTCGTCAAAAGGCATGACGACTTTATACCGTCCATGCTCGTCAAGCTCGGCGTATTCTCCGCTGCCCGCGGCGTCGATCTTGGCATTGAGCGTGCCGATGACTTCAGGCCAGGACGTTTTTCGTTCCGGCCGGTAGACGCGGTCCGCGCGCACGCAGGAAAAATCGCACAGATAGGCTTCTTCGCGTTGCGCATCCGCGTATTCCGCCGGGATATCCCCGGCGAGAAATGCGGTTTGGGACGCCTTGTGCCGCACGCTCGTAATAAGATACGCCTGGTTCAAGGCGGCTTTGGGGTGTCCGTTTAACAGGAACACATGGCCGGGGCGCATTCCTGTCAGCGTGCCTGAGCCGTAAAAGGTCTGTTCCTGAGCCGCAAGGGCTTCGGCGCGTCGGGATGCGATAAAGGCGGCCTCGTCCGGGGTTCGCGGGTCGTCGTCATAGATATAGACGACGCCGCGTCCTTGCGGCGAAACCGGCGACTCCGCCCGAAGCAGCAGGGTTGGTTTGTCCGGGTTGTAATCCTTGATCATGACCTTGCCCGGAACCTGACGCAGATGTTCGACGAAGGAATAAATGATTTCATGCTCATGGGACGGCAGACCGGATTGCTCGCGAAAGGGCCGCTCGTCAGGGGACAGGCGGGGCCAGTTTCCGTCGTCGAGCGCAATCAGTTTATCCGTTCCCGAAGAATGGTCGAAATAATAGGCCGCTCCCAGATATTCAAGCCAGCGCTCGCAAAAATGCATATGGCTTTCGCGGTATTGGCAGACATAGCGCCGGCTGAACGCGCTTCGAATGCCGGAAACGTCAAAGAAGCGCTCCGGCAATCCCGCGCTGGTCACGGCTTCGCGCAGTACGTCGCGAATGGGCGTGCCCGGCTCATCCATGGATTGCCCCGGAGACAGAAAAATCCGGCTGTCTTCAGTAAAGGCGAGCGGCCGCAGGTGGGAAGAAAGCTCAAGTTCATACAGCGCGCCATTGTGCGACGCATGCAAAAGGCCGAAGGACGTCACCATTCCGTGATAAAGGTGTTCCTGGGCGCGATTGCAGGAGAGAACGCGCAAGACGGCGTCACGCCCGACAAAGGAATCCGGCGGTATGTCCGGTTCGCGGCTGAAGGCCTGGATGGAAAAGGAAAACAGTTGTGAAACGCCTTCGCCGCCCGTGAATCTGACGACAGTAAGCCGGTTTTGCACGCCGTCCACGTCCAGAAAAAAACGCAGTCCTTTCATGCCCCTTTTCCTTATCCTTTTGTCCAATCAAGCGTCTTTTTTCATGGAAAAAATCTTTCCGCCATTTGCGGCGCCGCCGTTGAGGGCAAACCGCGCTTCACCCGGTTTTTCATATGTAAAACGCTTATACGGCGCCCAGCGAAGCCAGAAGCGCCGTCATCCATTTTGAAAGAGCGCCCGTGCCCAGCAAAAGAGGCAGCGAAACCGCCAGAAACCAGCCCAGCATGACCAGCGCCCAAAAGGAAGAGGAGACGCGAAGACGCCGGCGTGTTGCGCCGCCTCGGGCGAGTTGCTGTTCCTGCCCTGATGTTCTGACCAGATATGCCATTGCGCGCACCTCCATTTTCTGTTTTTCGGCTTTGAATGAAATATGCTCCTTAAGGCGATGTCCTTGCGGACTATGCATGGTTTTTTCTCCGGTTTCATGAAGAAGACGTGTCCGTTTGGCGAAAATATGAACACGCGAACGCCGGGTCGGGAACGTTTGTATTTCGCAACAGTTTTTTATGAAAAAAATAGGTATGCGGCCAGATGACGAAAAAACGACGTTGTTTTGTCGAAAAAAAACGTCATGCTTAAAAGCGGCATGGCATAAAGAAAAGAGCGACGCGTATCAGTTCGTTTTTTTATCAGCCGGGAGAATCATCCATGATGCAAACGCAAGTTCTGTCGGAAGGCATGGCGCAGGCGATATTCGCATGCGCCACGCGGGAGAGCGCCTTTTGGAAGGCCGCGGACATGATTGCGGAACAAGACGGCGTCCAGGCGTGCATTATCTGGCGCATCGACGGATATGAAAATGCAAAGACGCCGCGGCTTCGCTGCATGGCGACTTCGGGAACGATTTTTTCAGTGGAAGATATTGCGTCCCGTCCGGCCATGCCGGCGGAGCGGGAATGCCTTGATCATGACGCTGTCCGGCGTTTGTCTGTGCCGGAACTGGGCGCGTTTGCTCCGCGTTCGCCGTCTCTTTTGGAAAGCGTATGCCTTGTCTGCGCCATGCCGGATGGGAATGAGCCGTTTGGCCTGGTCCATGTGTACCTTGGCCCCGCGGTCATGCCCGCTTTTGAACGGTTTGCCGGCCTGGCTCGTGAAACGGGCGCGCTGTTGGGATGGAGCGAACGTCTGCGCAGCGACGTGGAGCGCATGGATAGAATGTTTTCCAGCGCGTTGCGCATGATCTGAGCGTTGTCTCTCCGTGCGTGCGCGGCTGGTTTTGACGCGAAAAGCCCGGCGCGCCGGTCAAAGGCGCGCCGCCGGACAACAAATCCGCCGCGGGAGTCGTCTTGTGAACGTCAGGGGAAAAGTCGTGTTTATTGTCGCGTTGTTTGCTGTCATGGCGGCGACTGTGTCGCTTTATTACGGTCTGGGGCGCATTGCGGCCTGTTTTTCTCCGCACCGGGAATGGCGTTGGGGGGCCTGGGCCTTGCTGTCAGGCTTGCTTTTGGCCCTGTCCTATCTTTTGTATTTTGCGCGGATGCCGGAACATACGGGAGAAGCGATTTTTTTGAACGGGCTGCTTGGATTTTATACGCTGTTTACGGTCGTATTCTCGATCATGACCGTTTATTCGCTTGTCTGGCGTTTTATCCAGCGTTTTTTTTCACAGGGATAACCCTGGTTTTGGCAGAGGGCCGGCCATGAGGGCTACGGGAATGACCGGTTGCATGGAAAAGAAAAAGCGGTCTGTCTGAAACAGACCGCTTTATATTTCTGGCGGAGCAGAAGGGACTTGAACCCTCGGCCTCCGGCGTGACAGGCCGGCGTTATAACCGTCTTAACTACTGCTCCAGTTAGGCCATGACGTGGTGGGCGGTGTAGGGCTCGAACCTACGACCCTCGGCTTGTAAGGCCGATGCTCTGCCAATTGAGCTAACCGCCCTGAAGCCTTCGTCCTCGTCATCGCGAAAGTGTTTTCAACATATTTGAGGGGCTTTTGTCAACCTGTTTTTTTTAAAATGTGCACTATGCTTTTTTATCGTGTTATAACGGCACCTTATCATGGCCAAGAATGGCCGCGAAATGGGGGTTCCCGGTAAAAAACGCTTTGGTTGCAAGCAGCGCCTCTTTTTGGTGCGGCTCATAGGTGACGGAGACGGACAGGTTCAAGTCATGCAGCAAGGCGAAAAACTGAGTCCATGGAATGGTTCCGCATCCCAATCCGGCATGCGCGTCATGGCTTCCGTCATTGTCGTGCAGATGCAGGCAGCGCAGTTTTGGAGCAAAAACGCGCATCCAGTGTTCCATGTCTTTTTTTGCATATCCCTGTGAAAAAGCGTGCCAGTGCCCTATGTCGAAACAGACGCCCGCGCCCGGTTTCGGGACGCGCTGCACGGTCTCAAGCAGGGATTCGGGATTTTCTTCCCATATATTCTCCAGAAAAAGCGGAATATCGCCCGAAACGCTCAAAACGTCGCTCCAACACGCCGGGCTTAAGCGCCTGGGTTTTCCATCCCGGATATACTGCGGGTGTCCGATCATGTGCGTTGCACCGTACAAAACGGCGATGCGCGCGCCGCGCACAAGCATTTCATGCATGGTTTTTTCAGGCTGCGGCAACTGTTCGCTTTCGTCTCTCATGAGAAAGGGCAGATGAACGGCGACAGGCAGCCCGGCCTCGTGAAAACGCCGCGCAACGGCCTGATGCGTTTCTTCCGGATACAGGAGGGAAACGCGATCCAGACCCAGTTCAGGGCATATGTTTTCCCGCAAAAACAGCGCGAGATATTCCGGTTGTTCCTGAGTATAGCGTACCGGCAGATTAACGAAGCACGTCATGGGCATTCTCTTTGTCAAAATGTTTATATCATATTTATCTTATTGAAATATAAAAAATTATTTTTAACATCCCTGTCTTTTTTTATACGGTTTTTTCAACATATATAGGCGCATTGCACTGTTTCAAACAATGTAATCTTTTGGAGTGTTTAAAAAATAATTAATAATTTTAATTAATTATATTTGATACAAACATTGTTTAAATTATATTGCGCACAGGATGTTTCTGCCTTGAGGATTGTTGATAACAGCCGTTTCGTCAAGAGCGAAAGCAATAAGGCGGCAAAACCTAAGAGACGCTTTGCGTTTGCGCCTGGGAGAGCGTGCGTTTTTTTCCAGGCCCTGCGCCCTCAGGATACCCCGCGGGAAAAGACGCGGGTGGGGCTATATGGCCTTTTGGTCTTCGGTTTCAAACCACAGAGGAAGATAGATGGAAATAAGGGCGCATGCGTCTGAAAAACAATCGTCCGCATCTGGAAAGCGGATGCGGACGATTGTTTTTTACGGGAAACGGGCTGTTTTGGGAGCGGTCAAAAGACCGCATGCGCGACCGGGTCAAAAGGGAGAAGATACAGGAGAATTTGCAAAAGCGCGAGCGCATAGAGTCCGGCGAACGCATCGTCGATCATGATTCCCGCGCCGCCGGGCAGCCAGTTTTCCGAAGCGCGCACGGGCCAGGGTTTGAGAATGTCGAAAATCCGGAACAGGACAAACGCAAGGGCGCATGTCGCGAAACCGGCCTGGGTCACGGGCAGAAGCGTGAGCCATTGCCCCAGCACTTCATCGATGACCACTTCGCCGGGATCTTTTTTTTCAAGGATTTTTTCAGATCTGCTCGCGGCAAGGCTTCCGGTGATGAAAATAAGGGCAAGCACGCAGATGCGCCAGCCAAAACCCAGCGGCAGAAATATCCAGGGGGCCAGGATGACGGCCAGCAAAGACCCGGCTGTTCCCGGCGCCCGGGGAGAGCATCCCGCGCCAAAAGCCCTGCTGTACCAGAGCGCGAGGGCGTCGATGGTTCCCAGCTTTTTTTTCATGGCGTATCTCCTGGGTTGGGCGCGATGCATCCGTGTTTGAGCAGAATGCGCACAAGATGGGACACCGGAAGGCCGACCACGCTGGTCCATGAGCCCTGTATTTCTTCGATGAGAAAAGCGCCCAGACCCTGTACGGCGTAGCTTCCGGCCTTGTCGGCCGGCTCTCCGGTGCGGATGTAAGCCTTTAAAAGGGCGTCGTCGTGCCGGCCCATGACGACGCGCGAGGCTGCAACGGTCGATTCCGCGGGAGCGTCCGGAATATGCACGACGCAGGCCGTGAACACGGTATGGGCCGCGCCGCTTAAACGGCGGAGCATGTCCAGGGAATGTTCCGGGCTTCCCGGCTTGCCGAGTATGGCCCCGTCAAGAACCACGATGGTGTCCGCCCCGATAATCACGGCGTTTGTTTCGTGCGCGGCAACTTCTGCAACCTTGGCGGATGCGGCGCGCATAACATACGCTTCAGGCGCTTCGCCGGGAAGGGGAAGAGATTCCGGCGCAACGGACGGCCTGATGCGAAAGGCGATGCCCATGTCGCTGAGAAATTGCCTGCGCCGCGGAGAAGCGGATGCAAGAACAATATCCTTAAGCGTCGTAAAGGTTCGTTTGGTCATGTCAGTATGCCTCTTCCGCTGAGCGCGCATTTCGGGCTCAAGCGCAGTTCATAGGAATAATCGGCCGCATGGTGCCGGTGAATGGAATATTCCACGGCCCTGTCGCAGGCATAGAAAAGGCGTTCCATGACCAGAACCGGGGCTCCTTCGTCCAGCTCCAGGTGCGCCGCGACTCTGCGCGAAGCGGCTTCGGCTCTGATGATTTGCTCCGCGCCGTCGCGCACAATGCCCATGGCGTCAAGAATGTCGTGCAGGCTTTGTTCGGAGAAATTGTATTTCAGAATTTCCCGGCCAAGTTCCAGGGGCCAGTAGCTCTCAATCAGGCATACCGGCCGTGAATCCATGCATAAAAGAAGCTCGATCATGAACAGTGTTATGGATTCGAATCGTTCCAGACCGGGATGACGTTGCAAAAGTTCTTCGCCGACCTGGCATTTTTCACTGCGGATGAGCTGGGCTGAGGGCCGCGCTCCTCTGAGGCGTATCTCATCGAATATGTCCGTCAGGGCTCCCATTGCGGAAGCCACGGCATGGGTCTGGACAAAGGTTCCCTTTCCGGCCTGGCGCAAAAGCCAGCCTTCGCGGGCAAGTTCGTTTAAGGCGTGGCGCACCGTGGTGACGCTTACGCCGAATGTTTCAACCCAGTGCTTGTCAGGCGGAAAAAGCTGTCCATGGCGCCATTCCCCGGCCATAAGACGGCGGCGTAAAGATTCCATAACCTGATAATGGAGGGGCAGTGCCCTGCGTTTGTCGATCATGAGGCGGCCTCGTTCATGCGCGTCAATGCGTCGATGACCAGACGGGCGACATGCGCGAGAACGTCCCGGCGCATGGGCGCGTCTTTTTCAGACTGCGTGAAATAGACGGCCAGGACCAAAGGCGCTCCTGAAGGCGGCCAGAGCACGGCGATATCATTGGTCGTCCCGTATCCGCCGCTTCCGGTCTTGTCGCCGACGGTCCATCCGGCGGGAACGCCCGCCCGGATGCTCTCGCCGCCTGTGGTGTTCCCTTTAAGCCAGTTTTGCAGCAGCGTTCTTTGCGTTTTTCCCAGGGCGCCGCCCAGCGCGAGCGCGCGCAGGTCGGCTTCCATGGCGGCCGGGCTCGTCGTGTCGCGCGCATCGCCGGGCGTTGCGGCATTGAGCGCCGGCTCCCATCTGTTCAGGGTGAAAACAGCGTCTCCAAGTGAACGGGCGAAATCCGTGAGCGCTTCGGGACCGCCTATTTCGCGCAGGAGAAGATTGGCGGCCGTGTTGTCGCTTTGCTGCAGGGCCGCGGCGCACAGTTCGGACAGGCTCATGCCGCTGGAAAGACGCTCTTTTGTGACGGGCGACCAGGAAACAAGGTCTTTTTCCGTGTAGGCGATGTTTTTTTCCAGAAGGCCGGGCGCTGTTTCGTTTTTTTTAAGGACGGCTGCAACAAGAAGCATCTTGAAGGTGCTGCAAAACGGGAAACGCTCGTCCCTGCGGTATTCGACGCGCCGCCCTGTGCCGGTATCTGTGGCGGAAACGCCAAGGCGTCCTCCGAATTGTTTTTCAATGCGTTGAAACTCCTGGACAAGCGAAGAAACGTCTTCTTTGGCGTATGCGTGGTTTGACGGACAGAGAAACAGGAACATCAGAAAAAAAACGTGGAGCGCGCTCAGCCCTTGCATGGCATATATTTTCATCGTTGGCGCCTTGCGGTTCAAAGGGTTATGGAAAACTTCCGGGACGGTTTCATCTTTGGGATTACGCGGAGTTCGCCTTGCGTTTCACCAAGGGAGACGATATTCGCCGAACCTCTTGGCGTTTTCGTCTCTCAACGCTATCCGGACAGGCGCAATATTTGCTGTTCCGGCTGTCTTTAAGCCGTCTGGCCGCTTTGAAGCGGCGAGCCGGCATAAGCATAGCCTTTTGAACTTCAGTTCACAATTGGTATTTAAAACGGAAATACATTCCGGTTCATGGAACATGACATATACTTTTTTCAGAATTTTTTCATGATGGCTTTTTGCCGCAAGAGATGGAAAAGACTAAAAAAAAGAAAAAATATTGGGGATGATAATTGAGATTTTATACTGTAGTTGCTTGTAATCGCTAAAATTTTTATTGCCTTAAAGACCCTTCAAGGCTATGGCTATTTTTAGCCATTCAAGGAGGGGAACATGAAAATTACAGGAACCGGGTTGATGCGCGAAGCCCAGATGCCGGCGCGCAGGGAAACGCAATCCGCGCCGAACGGCTTTGAGCAAGTTCTTGAGAATCAGGTCGCCCATTCCATGGGAAATATCTCACATACTGCGCCAGCCATGGAGGGGATGCGAAATCCGCTTGGGGTGGTCAGCACCCAGGCCGCTACCGTTCTTAATCAGCATGAGATCAGTTTTTTTGAAAACATGCTCAACCCCAGGGCCTCGCGCTATGGCAAGGAGAACGTGTACGGCTCGCAAACGTCGCCGGTTGCGAGATTTAACGGCATTGCATAAAGACCGGCTGGACAAACGCCTGCGCGGCGTTGCGCCGGTTCCGGATGCGGCGGGAGTCGGTCCGGAAAAAGGTTCTTTTTGGCGCGGCGTTTTTTTAACGCAGAGCGCTTCTTGTCTAATGGGCGATTGCCAACCGGCTTTCAGCAGCGGTGATGAGCAGGCTGTCTTTTTTCTGGAAAATCGGACGCCGGGGCGCTCCGCCGGGCTGAAAGCTGGTTGAATTCGCATATTTTATTATTCGGGCAGACGCAATTCCAATCCGACGGGGCAATGGTCCGAGCCCTGCACGTCCGGTTCAATCCAGGCGTCCACAATAGCGTCCCGCAGTTCATTGGATACAAAGAAATAGTCGATTCTCCATCCCACATTGCGTTTGCGGGCGTTCATTCTGAATGACCACCAGGTATAGGCGTCTGGAAGGCCGGCATGCACATGCCGGAAGGTGTCCACATAGCCGTGGGCCACGAATTTATCCATCCAGGCGCGTTCAATAGGCAAAAAACCCGAAACATGTTCGTTTTCTCTGGGGCGGGCAAGGTCTATGGGGTTGTGCGCCGTGTTGAAATCGCCGCATGCGACAATAGGCTTTTGTTTGCGCAAACTCTGCGCGTAATTAAGAAACGCATCATAGAAACCAAGCTTGTATTGGAGCCTGGTTTCATCCTTTTGTCCGTTCGGGAAGTAGATATTGAAATAATGAAACCAGGGATATTCAAGGTGCAAGACCCGGCCTTCGCCGTGAAAGGCCGGGTCAGGCAGTTCCGTGGTCACCTGGAGCGGCCGCGTCCGGGAAAACACGGCTACCCCGGAATAGCCCTTTTTCCCTTTGGATGCGTTCCAGTAGCCTGCATAGCCGGGCGGATTGCGGTGCTCCTCAGGAATTTGTTCCGGCGCGGCTTTTGTCTCCTGCAGGCCGATAATGTCTCCGCCGCATTGCGCGAACCAGCGCCAGTCGTCTTTGGCGAGCGCGGCTCGCAGCCCGTTTACATTCCACGAATACAGCTTCATGTGAATTCCTTGTGATTTTCCGGAAAAGGTCATGCTGTTTCCGGCGCATGTCCGGCGAACGGACCGGATGCGTTTTTGTATCATGGGCGCGCGCAAACGCCAAGACCGGGGAACCGGCGCCGGCCTGCGTTTCCCCTGGTTGATGGACTTTAGCCGCTAAATGGTATATTATAACCAGTTGCGTTTTGTTCACGCCGTCGTCTGGTATGTTTACTTCATCAAAGATATTTTATGGCTTGAACCTTTCACCCTGCATAAGAGAAAAAAATTATTGACAAACCGGCGCGGCCGATAAAATCGTTTTCACATCTGCTCCTTAAAATAAGGGAAGTGCGAGCCCCCGCAGCTTTTGTTTGCCGGATGCGGCGGTTCGTCCCGGATAGGGGCGGCTTGCGGATTGAAACACTGGAATACGCTCCAAGGGGAACATAGCACACATGGCCAAACAGGACCATATCCGTAATTTCAGCATTATAGCGCACATCGACCATGGCAAGTCCACTCTGGCCGACCGAATCCTGGAAATGTCCGGGCTGGTGAGCGAACGCGAAAAACGCGACCAGTATCTTGACCGCATGGACCTTGAACGCGAACGGGGGATAACCATCAAGGCCCAGTCCGTGCGCATTCCCTATCGCGCGGCGAACGGCGAAGAATATATTCTGAATCTGATCGACACGCCCGGGCATGTGGATTTCGGCTATGAGGTTTCGCGCTCTCTGGCCGCCTGCGAAGGAGCGCTGCTCGTGGTTGATGCGACGCAGGGGGTTGAGGCTCAGACTCTGGCCAATGTCTACCTTGCGCTTGATCATAATCATGAGATCATTCCGGTGTTGAACAAGATTGATCTGGCAAGCGCCGACCCGGAGCGCGTGCGCGCTGAAATTGAAGAAGGCATCGGCTTGGACTGCTCCCATGCGCTTGAGGTGAGCGCAAAGACAGGCATGGGCGTGGACAAGGTGCTTGAAGCCATTGTGGAAAGGCTTCCAGCCCCGAACGGCGAGCCTGACGCGCCTTTGAAAGCCCTGATTTTTGATTCCTGGTATGATTCGTATCAGGGAGTGGTGGTTTTGTTTCGGATTATGGACGGGACGGTCAAAAAAGGCGACGTCATTCGATTTATGGCTACAAAACGTCAGTTTGAAGTCGCCCGGTTGGGGGTCTTTTCGCCTGAAGCCCGGGACGTGGACCGGCTGGAAGCCGGGGAAGTCGGTTTTTTGTGCGCAAACATCAAGGAGTTGGGCGACGCCCGCGTCGGGGACACCATCACGCACGCGGCGCGTCCCGCAGACGCCCCTGTTCCGGGGTTCAAGGCCGTAAAACCCATGGTCTTTTGCGGGTTGTATCCCACGGATTCCTCTGATTATGAGACTCTGAAAAACGCATTGGAAAAGCTGCATCTTAATGATGCGTCGTTTTCGTATGAGGCTGAGACGTCTCAGGCATTGGGTTTTGGTTTTCGTTGCGGATTTCTTGGGCTTTTGCACATGGAAATCGTGCAGGAGCGGCTTGAACGCGAATTTCAAGTCGAGCTGATTGCCACAGCGCCATCCGTGGTGTACCGTGTGGAAACCACAGCCGGCCAGACCATCGAAATCGACAATCCGAGCAAAATGCCCGACGCCGCGAAAATCGCCCGGTTATATGAGCCGTATGTGCGCATGGAAATTCATGTGCCTGACGAATATGTGGGCAATGTGCTTAAACTGTGCGAGGAAAAGCGCGGCATTCAGATTGATATGCGCTATCTGACTTCAAAGCGCGTGATCATCACCTATGAAATGCCTTTTTCGGAAATCGTGTTCGACTTTTTTGACAAGCTCAAGTCTGGAACCAAGGGATATGCGTCCATGGATTATGAAATCGTGGACTACCGCGCCGCGGATTTGGTCAAGCTTGACATTCTCATCAACAAGGAGCCCGTGGATGCGCTCGCGGTCATTGTGCACAGGGACAAGGCCTATTATCATGGCCGGGCCGTGGCCCTGAAGCTTAAGCGCACCATCCCGCGTCAGCTCTTTGAGGTGGTCATCCAGGCCGCCATAGGCTCCAAGATCATCGCCGCAGAACGAAACAGCGCCATGCGCAAGGATGTGACCGCAAAATGCTACGGCGGCGATATTACCCGGAAACGCAAGCTCTTGGAAAAACAGAAAGAAGGAAAAAAACGCATGAAACGCATGGGGAACGTCGAACTCCCCCAGGAAGCTTTTCTTGCCGCTTTGCGCGTGGAAGACGAGTAGCGCGGCGGAGGCTTTTGGCGTTTATTCTCATGTAACCTTTTATTCAGACTCGCAAGGGCGAAAACCGGGCCGGCATGATTTTTTAAAAATGTGCAAGCGGTGTTTTTCGCGGCGGGTCTGAAGCAATGGAACGGAATCCATATGACGCCGAAAAACAAGATCATCGAGTACGGTGAAGCCATTGTTCTGGCCATAATCCTGGCCTTGTTCATCCGCACCTTTATTGTGCAGGCATTTTTCATTCCTTCGGGCTCCATGCTTGATACGCTTCAGATCGGAGACCGGCTTTTGGTCAACAAGTTTCTTTACGGCATAAAGATTCCCTTTACGGACAAATACCTGGTGCGTTTTGCGGACCCTCAGCGCGGGGATATCATCGTGTTCCGGTATCCTGAGGATCCGTCCGTGGATTTCATAAAACGCATCGTGGGGGTGCCGGGGGATGTCCTGTCCATGCGCGACAATGTGCTGTACCGCAACGGAGAGCCTGTGGACGAGCCCTTCGTTCGCCATGCGGATGCGGCAAATCCTCTGGCGCGCAGAAATTTTGACGAGATCGTTGTGCCTGAGGACGAGTATTTCGTAATGGGCGACAACCGCGACAACTCCAGAGACTCTCGCTACTGGGGGTTTGTGAAGCGTTCCACAATTCATGGAAAGGCATGGCGCATTTACTGGTCTTCAAACGGCCTGAGCAATATTCGGCTTTCACGCATGGGGCGGCTGGTGGAATGATCTGTCCGGCTTGATTTCCGGGCATGCCGCGCCGGTCAGGGGTTGCTCCGTAAAAGAACATTGCAAAAGATACGTCACTCGACCCTGGAATGTGAATCCGGCAAGGAGGCTCATGATTTTTCGCGTGGCCGGGTTTGCCCTGCTTGGCGTGGATGCCTTCAAGGTGGACCTGGAAGTTGATATCGCCCGCAAAGGCATTCCCGCTTTTACCATGGTGGGGCTTGCGGAAGGTGCGGTGCGCGAATCCAAGGAGCGGGTTTTTGCAGCCCTGAAAAACGCGCGCTACGACATTCCGCCGGCCCGCATCACCGTCAACCTTGCGCCTGCCGACCGAAAGAAAGGCGGCAGCGCTTATGATCTGCCGCTTGCCATAGGGCTTTTGGGCGCGGCCGGATATCTGCGCCAGGAGGCGGCGTCGCCGTTTCTTCTGGCCGGCGAACTGTCCTTGTCCGGCGACGTGCGGCCTGTGTCCGGCATTCTGCCCATGGCGGTTCTCGCGCGCGACAGCGGCTTTTCCGGAATCATCGTGCCCAAAGATAACGCGGCCGAGGCCGCTGTGGTCAAAGGGCTTGCCGTATATGCCGTGGAGACGCTCGCCGAAGCGGTGGAGGTCCTTTCCGGCGGCGTTGCGGAGCCGCATCATGCGCGCTCTTCCTTTGCGCCGGCAGTCCCGGAAGAACAGGATGCCGAATATGTTTCGGCTTTTGATTTCGCGGAAGTCAAAGGACAGGAACATGCCAAACGCGCCGTCGTCATCGCGGCGGCCGGCGGGCACAACATCCTTTTCGTCGGACCGCCGGGAAGCGGCAAAACCATGCTGGCCGAACGCATTCCAGGCGTGCTTCCGCCGCTTTCCTTTGAAGAGGCGCTGGAAGTCAGCAAGGTGTACAGCGTGGCCGGACTGTTGGCCCCGGGCAAGGGGCTGCTTGGGCGCAGGCCCTTTCGCGCGCCGCATCACACCATTTCCCGGATAGGACTTGTCGGCGGCGGAAGCGTTCCCCGGCCGGGCGAATTGTCCCTTGCGCACAAGGGCGTGCTTTTTTTAGACGAATTGCCGGAGTTCGGCCGCCAGACCCTTGAATCGCTCAGGCAGCCGCTTGAAAAAGGCCGCATCGTCATCACCAGAGCCGGCGCGTCTCTGGAATTTCCCGCGGATATCATGCTGGTTGCGGCCATGAACCCGTGCCCGTGCGGCTATGCGACCGACCCCGGCCATGTCTGCACCTGCACTGCGCATCAGATTCAACAATACCGGGCGCGCCTGTCCGGTCCCCTGCTCGACCGGATTGATCTGCACGTGGAAGTGCCGGCCGTGCCGTTTCAGGATTTTTCGGCGGATTCACTTCCGGACGGAGCGCCCGGAACGTCTTGCGCCATGCGGCAGGCTGTGGCGAACGCGCGCAGACGGCAAAGCGCGCGATACAAAGAGACGGGGCTTTCCTGCAATGCCGATTTGTCCGGCCGCCGCCTGGAAACGTTCTGCCCGCTGTCCGGACCGGCTCGGGCGTTTCTTTCCCGCGCCGCGGACCGGCTCGCCCTATCGGCGCGCGCCTGTTCCCGCATCATCCGCATCGCCCGCACCATTGCGGATTTGGATGAGGCGCGGGACATTGACGCCCGCCACCTGGCCGAAGCCGTGAACTACAGGGTTTTTGACCGGGAACGAAATTGAATGCTCAGGACGTTTCCGCGTTGCGGCCGCAATGCATTGACCCGCCCTTTGTCTCTTCGCGGCGCTTGAAAGCGCCGCGCTGTAATCCTTTTTGGCGTTTCTTCACGCCGGAAGAGCCCTTTTTTTCCTATATCGCCGGATTTCTTGAGACAATAAAGGGACGCCCATCCGGATAGGCGTTGATGATGACCCCGCGCGTCAGCGCCAGGAGGTCTTTGTCTATGCAAAATGTATAACCGGCCACGGTCACGACTTCATCAGATTTTTTCGGCTCGCCCGGAGCCAATGAAAAACGCGACTGCGCCCGTCAGCCGCAGGCCGGGCTATAGGCGACGCGCACTATCTGTTCGCCGGGCGCGGGAAATCGTTCCTTGAGCATCTTTTCCCCTGACCCTGTCACGCTGATCATACTTATCCTCCTTAACAGCATAATCTTAACAGCATAATTCGAGTTGCCCGCGCAAAGACCGGAATGGGCCGGGCATCGCCGGGATTTGAAACCGCCCCTCTCTACGGGAGAAACACATTCCCGGCAGGACGGCGCAATCCTTTTTTGCAAGCCTGTCCTTGAGGGGTGGGCCATTCGCACGAGACCCATCTGCCGGCCGTGAAAAGCCAGTCGGCGGAATGGGGTAAGGCGCAAATTGAACCATACGGCATGTCGCAGCCAACCGCAAGGCGCAAAAGCGCGCGGACAACGGCGTTCTGTTTTGCCGCGTTCCGCCTGCGGGAAAGCGGCATGGCGGCAAGGATGCGTAACGCATCGCGTTCTTTTCCCGGACTACGGCGGGGACGTTCCGGGGGGTTCGGAGCGTCCGTCATGCGGCTGTGAGGCCAGATGGGCGGCAATGCGCTTCGCCGCATTTTCCTGAAGGTTTCTGTAGAAAAATTGATAGTCATAGAGATGATAGACGCCGTCTTCAAAAAGAACGCCGGGATAGTCCCTCTCCGACACATCCGTGACCTTGAGGGTTCCGCGTTCCGCATCAAGGTATGCGCCGGTCAGCGCGGGTATTTCGCGTACAATGACGCCGTTGTAATCGGTAAAGCAGGCGCCTTTGTTGCATTCCCTTCCCGCGGGCGTCGAGTCCGTTTTCCAGTTCAGAGGATTGACGGCAAAAGATTTCATGCCGTGCGGCACAAAGAGCGTTGAGGAAATACGCTCAGCTTCGCTGTTGAAGGAAACAATGACCCCGGTATCGCATTCTCCCTGCGCCATTTTCAGATGTGGAAAGGCGGCAAGGTCTTCTCTGGTCACGCGCCAGCCGATGACATAGGCGGCCGCCAGCCGTTTCTGGAAATCCGGTTGAGCGAAAAATTCTTTCAGAAGCCGCAGGACCAGTTCCGCCCCCTGGGAAAACCCGGCAAGGACAAGGGGACGGCGCGGACGGATTTTGGCATAGTGCAGAAAGGCTTCCCGCACATCGGCGTAGGCTTTGTCCAGAGCCGCGCGCCGCGTCTGTTCATCCTGTTTGTATGCCGCCAGCGTCGCCTGACGGTAGACGGGCGCAAAAAGGCAAGCCTGCGCGTCATAAATGCCGCGCTGCATGTTCAGCGCGCCGGCAAGACGCCTGCGGTAGGCGGCGTCTTCCATTGCCGCATTGAGGACGCCGTTTTCTCCAAGGGCCGCCGTGGGCGCCACAAGAAACACATCCGCGGGTTTCTTTCCGTCATCTTCATAGTATGCCCAATTTGTCCTGTAGGTATAGGAAGGCGCATCCGCGCCGCTTCGGCTGGAAACGGGAAAGAGCAGCAGACACAGCAGGACTGCGCAGGAAATGCCGTACAGGGAATGATGGCGGCGGCGCATCATGCCGCTTCTCCTTTTTGAAATGAAAACGCGCGGTTTGCCCGGCGTGCTTTTTTACTGGCGGAAAGCTTCTGTCGCGAAAAAAAGGGAACATGCCGGCTCATGCGCGGCTTTCCGCTTCCCGTGAAAAAAAGCAGCCGGGAACGTCTCTGTCAAGCAGTAAGGCAGCAAATCAGGGCTTTGCGTTTGCGTCTGGGAGGGGCGTGCATCCCCTCCAGGCTTTGTGTTCCTCAGATACTCCGTGGGAAAAGGCGCAGGGTGGGACCTATGGCTTTTTGGCCAGCCTCAAACCACAGAGGAAGATAGATGAATGCGGCGGCGTGCCGCGCAGGTCACGGCATCTGTCGCGTTTGGGACAGGCGCAGTGTGATGCCGCGCGGTTTTTTTATACTTTTTGACCTTTCTCACGTCTTGCCAAGGATTTTCAATTCATTCCAATTTGAACGCCCCGCCAGTGAACGCAGGCGGGGCGTTTCCTATATTTCAGACTGATGGCGCTCTGAAACGAACCGGTTTATATCGCCGGATTTTTTGCGGTGAGAAAAGGCCGTCCGTCCGGATAGGCGCTGATGGTTATCCCGCGCGTCAACGCCAGAAGATCCTTGTCCACGCAAAAGGTATAGCCGGATATGGCGATGACTTCGTCAGACGCTTTCGGCGTTCCCGGGGCCAGGGACATTTTTGGTTGCGCCCGGCAGCCGCATGCGGCGTTATAGGTGACGCGCAAGGTTTGCTTGCCGGCATCAGGGAATGTCGCCTTGAGCATGTTTTCCCCTGAACCTGTTATCGTGATCATGGTTGTCCTCCCATCTTTTCAGGTTGTCCGCATCAGGCGGAATAGAATGGGGTTCCCGATTTTTGGGCGGCATGCGCAGGGCCTGGGGAAGACGTCCGCATCCGTCAGGCGAACGTCGCCGGCGTCGGGCCGTGCGGCGTCAGCCGCGCATATTCAAACGGTTTGTATCCGGCCATGAGCACGGCGTAGACCTGGTGGTTTTCCGGAATGGGAACCCCTGGAAGCGTGACTCCGGCCTGCGCGGCATCGACCACAAACCCGGCCCAGCAACTGCCGATGCCGCGAGAGTGCAGGCTTAGGTCCAAAAATGCGGCCGCGACCGAGCAGCTTGTGCAGGCCATAAAGCTTTTCGGGTCGGCATGGGCGAATATGACGCACGGGGCATGCCGGAGAATGCGGTCAATCCCGCGTTCGTAGTTTTGGGCCACGATTTTCAGCTCTCCGCCCAGGGTGTGCATCCATGCGGCGACCGCAGCCGATATGGCGTCTATTTTTTCCACGCCTTCAACCACAGTCCAATGTACAGGCCGCAGATTGAAGGCTGAAGGCGCATTATTGGCGTCTTCAAGCGCCGCATTGAGAATATCGCGGGGAATCGGGTCTTTTTTATAGACCCGCGTCGAGCGGTGCCCTTTAAACAGCATGGCGCGTTGTTCTTCGGACAAGGGCGCCTGAATGACCGGCGCAAGCTCTTCCGGCCCAAAGCCTTTGAATCGAATCGCGGCCTTTGGGCATACGGCGATGCAGTGCCCGCATTTGATGCAGCGTTCGGCGTCTTCTTCGATAAAACGCACGGTTTTGTCTTCCAGTCTCTCAAACAGGGCCGGGGAACAGACCTGTATGCAACGGCCGCACCGCACGCATCGCGACGCATCAAGTTCGACGTTCATGCAAATACTCCCTCACAGTGTTTCGGCATAGTAAAAGGGGGAAACAGCGGACGCGCTGTTTCCCTGAATTCAGAGAATGTTCCGGGGCGTTGCCGCTGTTTTTGCGTTTTTTGCAATCAGAGCGCAGAGCAGCGGCGTTTCACCGTGTCGTTTTGTTTCAGGTTATTTGAAAATTTTGGCGGCCACGTCGCTGATCTGGGCCATGGCCGGCTCAAGAGCCGCGCCGGCGTCGCCCACGGGCGGAAGGTTGAGCCCTCTGACAACATGAACGTCTTTGCATGCGCAACTGCGGCTGAGCACTGCGCTGTAGCGGTCCACGACGTCCTTGAAAGCCTGTTCCACAGGAGCGCCCTGGGTTACGACGAGAACCAGCGTTTTGCCGCCCGCAAGACGCGAAGGCTCGGGGTTGGTCTTGAAATCGGGTTTGAAGAAACTGAATGTGCGGTCTATGAAGGCTTTTGTCTGAGAAGTGACGTCGCTCATATATACGGGCGTTCCCACGGCGACCACGTCGGCATCGGCAATGGCCTTCAGAACGGGAGTCAGGCCGTCGTCCAGGCGGCAGTGATCCATTTTCTGCTTGCAGGCGAGCACGCAGCTTTGGCAGCCGGAAAACGTCAGGTCGTTCAACTGGAAGCAGAGAACATCGGCTCCGCTCTTTTTGGCCGCATCAGCAAAGGCGTCCAGAAGTTTCGCGGTGCTGCCCTCTTTTCTGGGGCTTCCGCAAATGGCTACAACTTTCATGGTTTATCCTCCGTGCATGGTTTATGGTTGTCAGGCGCGCTTAAAACAACACGCTTGCCAGGAGCTGCCTTGGATAAACGCCTCTCCCAGCGTGGCAAAACGCTACCACTAAAGGGAAAATAAACGCAAGAAAAAATATTTTACGAAAAAACAGCGTTACTTACGGGGTGTTATGGACCCTGTAACGCAAGAAGCGAACGCAACGTTCAGCATCATGGACAATGCGGCGCATGACCGGCTTTAACCAGCGCCTAGTCAATGCACCGCAACACGATGACTGCGCCCCAAATGAGCGCGGCGATAAACAGCGCGGTGAGCACCGCGGCGGAGCCCAGGTCTTTCGCGCGGCCGGACAGTTCGTGATATTCGCTGCCTATGCGGTCTACAACGGCTTCCACGGCTGAGTTGAGCAGTTCGGCCGTCATGACCAAAAGCCAGGAAGCGATGAGAAGCGCTTTTTGCAATGCGCCGTTTCCAAGCCACAGGGCCAGAGGGATGATTACAATTAAAGCGACGGTTTCCTCTCTGAACGCACGTTCATTTTTCCAGGCCGCCACATAGCCTTTGACGGAATAGCGGGCCGCATTGAACAGTCTACGGAACATGCCCACAGGCTTTGGTTTTCCCATGCATCACATCCTTTTGTTTGAGGGATAGGCTTTTTGCCGCGACAGGGGCCTACAGGGCCTCTTCCGGGAAAAGCGCTTCGTAGCGCGCTTTGAGTTCTGCAAATTGGCCTTCCGCAATGGCCCTGCGCGCGGCGCGCACGGTGTCCAGAAAAAACATGAGATTATGCAGCGAATTGAGTCTGAAGGATAACAGTTCCTTGGCGGTATAGAGATGGCGCAGATATGCGCGGCTGAACGTGCGGCATGTGTAACAGGAGCAGCATGGATCAAGCGGACCGTCGTCTTCCGCAAATTCCCGCCGTTTGATATTGATTTTGCCCTGCGAGGTGTAGAGTGTGCCGTTGCGCGCGTTGCGCGTGGGCAGCACGCAGTCGAACATGTCGACGCCCGCGTCGATGCCCCGTATGATATCAAGGGGCGTGCCCACGCCCATAAGATATCGGGGTTTGTCCTGCGGAAGAAGCGGCGCGCAGTGATATAAAAATTCCATCATTTCCGGCTTGCTCTCGCCCACGGACAGCCCGCCGATTGCAAACCCGTCAAACGGATGCCGGGTCAGTTCTTCAATGGAGCGTTCCCGCAGGTCTTTGAAAAATCCGCCCTGGGTTATGGCGAAGAGAAGATTCCCCGCTGCCCCGGAATGCAGCAGATGGGGCGGATAGGCGTCTCTGCATCGCAGGGCCCAGCGCGTGGTCAGCCCTACGGATTGTTCCGTGTACGTCCTGTCCGCGCCATAGGGCACGCACTCGTCAAGCGCCATCATAATGTCGGAGTTCAAGTTCCTCTGGATGGAGATGACTTTTTCAGGCGTGAATATGTGCTTTGACCCGTCAAGATGCGAGCGAAAGGTTACGCCTTCTTCCGTGAGCGTGCGCAGCGAGGACAGGCTGAAAACCTGAAATCCGCCGCTGTCCGTGAGGATGGGCTTGCGCCAGGCGTTGAATTCGTGCAGGCCGCCGCGCCGGGCGACAAGTTCGTCGCCCGGTCTTAAATACAGATGATAGGTGTTGCCGAGAATGATTTCCGCGCCCACGGCGTCCAGGTCGTCGGGCGCTATGGCCTTGACGCTTCCGACCGTGCCCACGGGCATGAAAATGGGGGTGTGCACCATGCCGTGCGCGGTATGCAAAACGCCTCTGCGCGCGGCTCCGTCCCTGGCCAGAATCCGGAAGACGCCCGGATATTCCGTTGTTATTGCGGCATGTTGTGTCATGAAAGCATTGTACCTTTCAAAACGCTGTTTGAAAAGAGCGCAGTCAGGAAAAAAATACGCCCCTTGAGCGCGCCGGACAGGGCGCGTCAAAGGGGCGAGGGGTTTTTGCGGGAATGATGCGGGCGTTAGTGTTCCGGCATCCTGTACACTTTTCTGTGATTCATGAACGTCCAGGTGGCCAGCGAAAAAGCGCCGATGACCATGGTGATGACGGACAGGCGGAAGATGAAGGACGTGCCCCAGTTCAGGGAAGAGAGCATCATGGAGATGGAGCCGCACAGCAGGGCCGTGCATACGATCAGCGAAGCCACGGTGCCATTATCCGACGTATGTTGGGACATCATAAGCACCGTGCCCAGAGGACGAACGCAGGCGCAGCAGAATGTGACCGGCGCATAGAGAAAAGCGAAGAAAAACGGCCCGTTTTCGCCGAAGAAGAAGAGCAGCGCGCCAAAACAGAAGACCAGGGTGAAGATCACGCTTAAAAAACGGACCCGGGGCAGGTTGCGCAGAACACGCATGTACAAAATGGGGCCAAGCATGGAGAAGACCGCGTTAATGAGGAAAAAGAAACTGTATTCTTGAGTGGTGCGCTGGAAGAAGTTGATATAAATATAAGAGGAAGAGGCCAGAAAGGCCATGAACGGCATGATAAGACAGGAAAAAAGCAGAAGCAGCCAGCGGTAGCCGCTGTTTTTCAGCACGAAGCCTATGCGCCCGAGCGAGCGGAAGGGAGAGCCTTGAGTGCGTTCGCCCACAGTTTCCCTAAGGCCCAGGCTCAGCGCGAGCGCTATGACGCCGCAGGCGGTCAGCACCCAGAATGTGCCTCGCCAGGAAAGGTAATTGAGCAAAAACGCGCCGATCATGGGCGCGAACATGGGCGAGAGGACCGTCATGGTCTGGATGAGCGCGAGCACGCTTTCCATCAGGCGTCCGCGGAACGTGTCCTTGACAATGGCCATGGATACGGAAGAGAGCGCCCCGCAGCTGAGAGCCTGAATGCAGCGGCCGATAATGAGCCATGTAATGGTCGGGGCATTGGCGCACAGGACGCTGGACAGGATGTAGATGGAAAATCCCGTGAACAGGATGGGCTTTCTGCCGTATTTGTCGCTTAAGGGGCCCCAGATCAGCATGGAGAACGCAAAGACCAGCATGAACAGACTTAACGTCAGGTTCACCGTATCCGCGTCGGCGTTGAAGATGCGCGCCATATGCGGAAGCGCGGGGAGGTAGAGGTCTGTGGAAATGGGAACAAAGGCGTTTAAAAAAGTGAGAAGACCAATAAGAAATTTTTGTCCCAGCGCATGAGGGCATGGGGTGCTGGTCGGGGTGTCCGTCATTGTTCGCTCCTTGTTGCAACAGGTTGCGCGTACCGGCGACAGATGGAAAAGCGCGAAAAGCTTGCCGCAAGCCGCGGCGTTTCCGGCGGAAACGTCTTTGCTTTTCAAGCGGCTGCCATGGACCGGGCCGCCTGGACGCCTGCCGGGGAAAATTTGCGGAATGTACCGAACATATTAACTGAAATTAGTCAATGGAAATAATGTGGGAAAGAATGCGCGGAATATATGGGGAGAGTTTCAGGGGGCCGCGTTTTTGCCGGACGCGGCCGTTTTGCAGGGCTGATTTTTGAAAGCGGTCACTCTTCGTCTTTTTTGTGGGACGAGCGAAAGTGCAGCCGCATGGGCGCATGCTGGATATCAAAGGCCGCGCGCAATGATTTTTCCAGATACCGGGCGTAGGATTCCTTAACGCGGGCCGCGTCGTTGACGAACATGACGAAGGTCGGCGGGTTTGTTTCCGCCTGGGTCAGGTAATAGAATTTGGCGCGCACCCGATTGACGACCGGCGCCTGATGCCGGGCGAGCGCTTCTTCCATGGAGCGGTTCAATACCGCGGTAGGCACGCGGACGCCGCATTCTTCCCTGATGCGTTCAGCCATGGGCAGAATGTCTTTAAGCCCTTTTCCGCTTTTGGCCGAGACCATGAGCAGCGGCACATGACGGCAGAACAGGAGCGCGTCTTTAAAGGCCCGCGCGACCGCGGCCAACTGCCCGCGCGGCACAAGATCAATTTTGTTGACCAGGACCATGAATGGGGTGCGCCGTTCGTCCAAAAGCGCGATCAGGCGTTTGTCCTGGACCGCCAGCCCTTCGACGGCGTCCAGGACCAGGAGGGTCACATCCGCCTTGGTCGTGCTTTTGATTGAGGAGTTGACGGAGAATTTTTCCACGCTGTCCGTGATTTTCGTGCGCCGGCGCACGCCCGCGGTATCAACAAAGGTATAGCGCCGGCCGTTTTTTTCCACAGTGACGTCCACGCTGTCTCTGGTCGTGCCCGCGATATCGCTGACGATCATGCGGTCTTCGCCAAGCATGGCGTTCACCAGAGAGGATTTGCCCGCGTTGGGGCGTCCCAGCATGGCGATGCGCAAAGGAACGGCCGGGTTTTCTTCATGGGTTTCTTCTTCCGCGGGAAGCATGTCGCGCAAGGCTTCTTCCAGGGCAAGAATATTAAAGCCGTGGGCCGCGGAGACCGGGAGCATTTCAAAGCCCAGCGCGTGAAAATCCATGCACATGGCGTCGGCCCGTTCTTCGCCGTCGACTTTGTTGACCGCAAGCAGCACGGGCTTGCCGCTTTTGCGGGCAAAGTCCGCCAGGCGTTCGTCAAAAGGCAAAAGACCGTCGCGTCCGTCCGTCACCAGACATATGGCGGCGGATTCGCGGACGGCCGTTTCAACCTGTTTGAGCATGTGTTCTTCAAATCCCTGACTGGCTTTGGGACCGGGAGCGGTCTTGTTTCCCGCATCCAGATTGACGCCGCCTGTGTCGATGATCACAAAGGCGCGTTCGCAGGGACGGCGCACGACGCCTTCCATGCGGTCTCTGGTGATGCCCGGCCGGTCGTGGGTAATGGCCCTGTTGCTGCGGATAAGCCGGTTGAAAAGGGTCGATTTGCCGACGTTGGGCCGGCCTATGAGCGCTATTTTCGGCTGAGCGGACATGATGTTCCTCATTATGATTCCAGGGATTTCAGGGCGCGCGACGCATCAAAGGCGTCAGGCCAGGCGGGGTCTGCGCGATATTGTTCGCCGTCCGGAAGCGTGATGCGCCAGGCATGGAGCAGCATGGGCCCTTTTTGGTCCGGGGCTCCGTATTTGCGGTCTCCGATGATAGGATATCCGCGCAGGGCGAGCTGCGTCCGTATCTGGTGCGTGCGGCCGGTCAGCAGGGTTATGAGCAAAAGCGTTCTGTTTTCATGAATTTCAAGCGCCAGAGCCAGAGCTTTGGCCGCGCGTCCTTTTTCCATGCGCTCCATGCGTTCGTATGGGCCGGATTGCTTTTTGCCCAACGTATCTTCAAGGAAGATCGGTTTGCGCGATATGCGCCAGGCGCCGCGCACCCAGGCCAGGTATTCCTTGCGCAAGGAGTCGGGAGCGTGCGGGGCGCGGCTTTTCTGGGCAAACAATTCATGCAGCCGGGCAAGACGCGCATAGGTTTTCGCCGCCAGCACGATTCCGGACGTGTCCTTGTCAAGACGGTGCGCGGGCGTGGGCATGAACGCCGCATGAGCGTAGCGGCCGGCAAGACGCGCGGTCAGGCTGTCCGTATGTCCGGTTCCCGGATGCGTGGGCAATCCGGCTGGTTTGAAAAGGACCAGCAGGTCCGGCGTTTCCGCGAGAATTGTAAGCGCCGGGGCATGCCGCGCGGCATTGTTCGGCTGTTTGGACCGCGCTTGCGCGGCGTTTTGGGACGCGCCGGCCGCGGCGTTGCTTTTCGTACGCTTTTGCGCTGTTTCGCGGTCCGGTTCGGCGAGCTCCTTTGCTGTCCGCATGGGCGGAATCCGGATGCTCTGTCCGGATTCCACGCGCTGAAAGGGAGTGGCGCGGCAGCCGTTTACTCTGACCTCTCCTGAGCGGATGATGCGATGGAGCATGGAATCGGGCACGGCGCCGGCGGTCGGCGTCAGCCGCCGCCGCAGGAATTGCAGCAGTTTCTGTCCGGATTCGGCTTTCGTGACCGTGATGTTCAAAACCGCGCCCATGCGTCGCTCCGTGCTGAAACCTGCGAAACCCGGCGTTGCACGCCGGGTTTCGGTACTGTCTGTCAAAACGTTTTTTGACGTCTTACCCTGCTTGAGAGAGACGGTTTCGCGTCGGGCGTCTTATTCCGTCACCGAGGGCAGCGTGTTGGGGTCTGTCTTGCTCAGATCCAGAGGATAGGCAAGCACCATGGCCCGCCGGTTCGAGAGGCCAAGAGCGCCCGGATGCGAGTTGACCAGCACCACAAGGTACATTCTGCCGTCGTTGTTGACGTCGGCGAAGTTGAAATCGACAATGGTTCCCTTGATGCGCCGGGTTTTCCATTTCAGGCTCATGCCAAGGCCGTCCCAGAACAGGGACTGTATTTCGCCCTGCGGGAAGGTGCGGTAGTTGGTGAATATCTGGCTGGCCGTGGAAATGGGGCGCAGTATGATGACTTCGCTTTTGCCGTCGCCGTCCAGGTCGTTCACAATCATCCGGATGGGCACATGATAATAGTTTTTAACGCCGTCGTTCGCGCTGGTCTGGCCGAAGGGCGAGTCGTTCAGTTCAATGCCGACGGAGGAGCCGCTGTATTTTTCATCCGTTTCAGCCAGCATTTTCAAATCCTCGGTGTACAGGCGCAGGCGTTCCTGGTCGGTCAGCATAAGGAACTTGTCGCCTTCTTCCATGTCCGGAAGCCAGTCTATGGCGAACAGTTTGGCGAATTCGGGCATCTTGAGACGTCTGCCAAGCTCAAAGCCGCTTTGGGTCTTCGTCATTTCATAGATGCCGGGGCGGAAGGGGTCGCGCATGTCGCCGTCCTGTCCGAGAAGAACAGGCACGTAGTCCGGCGGCGTTTTCAGGACGTTGAGATAATATGGAATTTTTTTGTGCTCCACATGAAATTCCTTGCCGTCGAAGGTCAGCATCATGGTGGCGATATCCTTGCGGTCGTCGCGCGCGTTGACGATGATCTTGGGCAGGCTGTCGCGATCTTCCCACAGACGCAGGTTGATGGGGTGGAGCATGAGCGACAGAGGAAATTCCGCGATGATGTTCAGGCGTCCGTTTTCGAAACGTCCGGCGTACACCTTGCGTTCGCCCAAAATAAGCACTTCGACCTGACCGTCTCTGTCCACATCGCCCACTTCCATGCTCACGCCGGGGAAGCTCAGCGACTGACTGCGCAAAAGCGTGGTGTCCTCGCCGCCGGCATAACGGAACTGGGGGTTCATATAGACTTGCTGTTGCTGCGGCTGGGTCTGATTGTTTAAAATATCCGGATTCATGGAGTTTTGCGCGCTTTGCGCGGCGGCCGCGGGCCGGGTCCGGGCCGCGGGCGCTGTTTCAATTTGCAGCTTGAACACTTCGGTGGCCACGCTGTCCGCCATGCGCTGTATCTGCGGAATGATGTTGTTGACCACGCCCTGCGTGGATTTGCTCCAGATGTTGCCGGCGGCGTCGCGAACCCGCACGTCCAACGTGGAGCTGTTGCCATTTACGGTCAGCGTGCCCCACAGCAGATAGCCGGTTTTGAATTTTTCCTGGAGTTCCTGGGCTTCTTTGTCGGACGCCACAGCTTTCATGTTGGAAGCGTTCAGGCTCATGGGCTGGAACTGTCCGCCGCCGGCCCTGTAGAGACGCGAAGAGAACATGGGGGCTATGGCTTTTTCCAGATATTTGTAGTCCGCCGGCCCGTTGACCGTGAAGGGCATGACGGCGTAGTTTTGCACCGCGGCCTGAGCGCCGGCGGCAAAACCCAGCAGCATGAGCAACGTGCCAAGCACAACAATGCGTTGCGTCAGTTTCATAAGCAAAAATCTCCTTTGGGAATAGAGACATTCAGCGCAAGGAGCCTTTCCGGCGGAGCGCATACGGCCTTAAAACGAGCCTGGGCCGGGCGCAAGGGCTGAAAAGAGGGCGGCGCAAAAGGCCGTCCCCACGGTAGTCGTCTTCAAAAAGCCCTTTGCCTTCCGAAAAAACAGGAAGCGGTTTCAGGACGTGGTCCGGGCTTTCAGCAAGACGCCGTCCCGTAAAAATATGTTCTTTTCAGGGCATCGCGTCTTTGCGCGGAAGAGTTTCCGCCGCCGGGGCCGCCTTGCAAACAGTGAAGGCACTCTAAAGGTCTTTTGGGGAAAGATCAATCGGAATCCGGAAGATGACATATTTTGAAATAACGCTTGCGCTGCAAAGCAACCTTGGGATACTGCGTTTTGCATGACCAGACAGTATTTCCGTTCTTTTCGGCTGGTGTGCCGCGCCCATGAACGGGACGCGGCGTGCGCGCTTTTACGGGCGCAGGGCTATGCATTCGAGCCGGAGCCTTTTTCTTCCTGGGCCTTTCGGCTGACGGCGGAACCGAGGCCTTTGGGCGGCAGTCTCGCGGCGTTTTTCGGGCTTATATATATTCAGGACCGCTCGTCCATGCTGCCGCCTCTGGCCTTAGCCCCGGCGCCAGGCGGCGTTGTCTTGGATATGTGCGCAAGTCCGGGCAGCAAAACCGGTTTTCTGGCGCAGCTTGTGGGCGAAAACGGTTTTGTGGCCGGAAACGAGCCGAATCGCGCCCGTCTTGGAACATTGCGTCAAAATCTTGTCGCGCTCAATCTCATGAACGCCGCGACCCTGTCCTGCGCGGGCGAGAGTCTGCCTCTTGCGCCGGACAGTCTGGATGCGATTCAGCTTGATCCGCCGTGCAGCGGTTGGGGCACAGAGGAGCGCAATCCCAATGTGCGCAAGCTGTGGCGCGGCGACCGGATAAAGCCTCTTATCGGGTTGCAGCGGCTTTTGCTCGCGCGCGCGGCCATGCTGCTGAAGCCCGGCGGCCGGCTTGTGTACTCCACATGCACCACCAATCCGCAGGAAAACGAAGAACAGGTCCGGTATGCCCTGGATTATCTGGGGTTGCGCCTTGAGCCGCTTCCAGCGGTTCCCGGTTTCGTCATGGATGCGCCCAAGCATGGGGACTGCGTCGGGACGTGGCTGGTCAACGGGGCGGATTCCGGGGCGCAGGGGTTTTATGTGGCCGCGTTTTCCAAGGATGCGCCCTATTCCGGGACGGCTTGTTCAAAGAGCGCGGGGCCGGCGCATCGCGCCGCGCGCGGCGCTTCTTGGGCGTCTCGTTCCGGTTTTCCGGGACAGGGGACGGCATGGCCGGGAGAAACGCTTTCCCGCGACTGCCTTGACGGCGTCTGTCTTGATTCGGCGCTGCTTCCGGAAGGACGGCTCGCGGCGTTTAACGGAACCGTGTATTTTTTGCCCCAAAAGGCGGAAAACCTGCTTGCCGGGACGGTTCCATGGCAGGGGTTCGCTCTTGGAAAAGCCGGGGGCGGCGGGGTGCGGCCGTCGCCGCGCGCGCGAAAGCTCATGCGCCCGGCCGGGGCCGGGCCATGCCTTGATCTGGATGAGCCGCGCGTCATAGCGGATGTGCTTTCAGGACAGAGCATCCAGTTCGCCGTTTCGGACGGCCTGGGGCTGAAAACCGGCTATTCAGGAGATGCGGGGCTGTACTTTCGCGGCATGCCTCTTGGCCTGCTGCGGGTGAAAAACGGCCGCGCTTTCTGGAGCGAAGGATAGAAAACGCATGGGGCAGAGAGAACACAGGCGGATGATTCCGCTTTGCGCGTTGCTTTTGCTTGCGGCGGCCCTGTGGGGCTGCGGCGCAAAGCGGATTGAGGTTCCGGACGGGCAGCCCGCGAATGGTCCGGCTGTCGTGCGTACAGCGCGGACCCAGCTTGGCGTGCCGTATAAATGGGGCGGCAGTTCCCCTGAAACAGGCTTTGACTGTTCCGGGTATATTTGCTGGGTGTATGCCCGGCACGGGATAACCGTGCCGCGTCACACTTCGGCTCAGGCCAAGGCGGGACGGCCCGTAAGCCGCAAACAGCTTAAGCCGGGCGATATTCTTGTGTTCCGGCAGCCGGGGAAAAAGGGCGTGGCGCATACCGGAATTTACGCGGGAAAGGGCACGTTTCTGCATAGCCCCAAATCCGGCGCAAAGGTCAGGGAAGAAGCGCTCGCCGGCGTATGGAGCAAGTGGTTTTTGGGCGGACGGCGCGTTTTGCCGTGAAGGCCGCTTCACAGCGCCGCAGGACAAAAGCCGCGCGGGATCATGACGGCCGCATCCTGCAATGCGTTCACGCCGGGTTTCTTTTCAATTATTCTTTAGCAGCTGCATGGGGAGACTTGAAACAAAGATTTCCATGCCTTTTT
Organism: uncultured Desulfovibrionaceae bacterium; assembly: GCA_944324045.1. Classification (GTDB taxonomy): domain Bacteria; phylum Desulfobacterota; class Desulfovibrionia; order Desulfovibrionales; family Desulfovibrionaceae; genus CALUUT01. The sequence goes on from CALUUT010000068.1 coordinate 67,750, forward strand.
CGTCAAATCCATATATGACGCCAAGGAACAGGTTTATGGGACATGTTTTTCCATTGGCGAATTGCACATCGGTGTCAAAAGCCAGCAATTCCCCCCGCTCGACATCGGAAAACGAGGGCGGCCTGACATAGGCGAGAAGTCTGCCGCGTCCCGCTTCTTTATGCCTGAAGTTTATTGATATTACGGACATATCTTTGGCCACCTTTTCTTCCGTGCATTCAATGTCCTCTATTTTTTCATTATTTTCCAGGGCGTCCTCTATGGATTCCGTGATGTCTATCCCTGTTCTTGCCTCAATGCCTTCCGCAATCACCTGATATATTGTATCAAGCTGTTTCCCTCGTTCCGGTGTTTCCGAGATGGTCTTGTTCGCCAGCCGCATCACTGTGAGCAAAGATGCGTTCAACGCCTTGTCCTTTGCGCTGTCAAAGAAAAGCAAGTATATGGAGCCGTATACAAGCAGGACAAACAGGGAAAGCCCCCAAAGCGCCAAATATATTGTCAGGCATCCTTTGAGACACCCGGGTTTTTGTTTTCGTTTGGCATGGCTGCTTTTGACCCCCTTATTTATACGCGATGAACGGGCGCATGCTGTGGAAAAGCGGTAAATGGACTGGCTGTCAGGCGTCAGAACAGTGTTTGCCGACGCCGGAAAACAAAAGAAGGTATGTGAAGACCGTTTCTAGATTGGCGATGTGATTCCCATGGCGTCGCACAGGCGATGGAATTCCTTTTTTACGGAGCCGCAGCATCGCTTTCCGTAGCGTTGTATCTCCATTACCGCCTGTGCAGCGCCAATATGTATTCCCCGCGCTATTTCAGGCAACGGATTCGTTCCCGGATTGCGCTCCACCACCCATCGGCCGTATGTTTTAGAAAGTTCGTCAACAAATGCCGGGTGTGAGTTCAGTTCATCTTCATAGCAGACGAAAAAATAGGCAATCAGAGCGGCGTCGTTGGAAATGTCCGGCGTCCGGCAAAACGCCGGCGCGCACATAATGCAAAGACAGGCGCAGATGAAAAATGCAATGCCATATTTCATTCTACATTCCCTCCTAAATTCCTCTGATGGATTTTGGCCTTCAGGGCGGCGCCTGCGTCTGCCCTGAAGGCGCCCGTTGTGTTCTCAGCATGGTGTGCGCCGGGGTTTCCCTGTCTCCTCTTTTTATTACTCGCCGGGCATGAGCTGCCACATTTCTTTTATGATATGGGGCGGTTCCAATCCAAAGGGTTCCAGATTTTGGATATATTTTTGGCGAACATCCCGGCAGCCCTTTTGTCCTAATTTTTGTTGATAAGCGCTGCCAGCACGCACTACATAGTACCGGGCGGCGATACCGGATGCGAGATAATCAAAAGCGTCATAAATATGATAAAAAAGGCCTCGCATCGCGAGGCCTTTTTTTCAGCGGAAAGCATGATGCCGCGCACGTTGCCGGACATCAGGCCAGAAGCGTCATATCGCCGTCGAGCATGGCCAGCGCAAGGGCTTTTTCCTCCCGAAGCCGGGACTGGACCGCGCTGCGCACCCTGCTGCTTGAAGAGCCGAACTGCCGCGAGCGCAGGGCGTAGATGTTTTCAATAAGCGACTTGTCGAAAACTTCCTGATTGACGGTCCCGTTTTTCCCGCCGGCCGCGACTTTTTGTTCCGTCTTGTTCATGGCCCTTGAAAAAATGCGCGCCGCCCCGCCCGGACCATGCTGCACCGCGGTGCTGAAGAGCACTTCCTGAAGCGCCGGCGACATTTCGTTGGGGTCAAGTCCTGTGTTGCGGATGAGGGCCTGCAGGGCCGGCTTATAATGATTGTCATGGACAAAGCGGTCCTGGAGCGATTCAAACAGTTCGGGATTTTCAGCGGCCAGTTGCTTCCAGATTCGCGGCATGCGGCCGTTTCTGCCGCCCGTGTCCGCTTCGCCGGCGGCCTGAAGCCGCCTGGCCCAATCCGGCTGTTGCTTGCGCAGATATTTTATGAACTGGTCCATGGTCCCGGCGCGCGATGAAAGCTGGTATTTTCCATAGGACGTTCCGCCATGGGCGTCATATCCGATGACGGAAATATCTTCGCCTGATTCAAAATGCGCGGACAAAGCGCCGGTCACTTCGGCCGGGACGTTCGGCTTTTTGGGCGTTTTGTCCGGCGGGGTTACGGAGCCGCGCACGGCGCCCCGGCCGGATATGCCGCGTTCCGGGGAAAGATATCCCGACAGGGCAAGAAGGGTGCTGTGCGTGTTGACGATGTTGCGCAGGGTGTCCAGGGTGCTGTCCGTGGGGCTGCTGCTTTGGGAGAGCATGTCGAGCGTGTTGAACAGCTGCGCGTTCATCATGTGCAACGTCTGCTGCGCCTTGGCCGGCATGCCGCCGGACATTTGCGACGGCGTGCGGGAAATAGGCGTGATTTTCGCCATGCCGGGCGCGCGCCCTGAGGAACGCACGGCAACGGGCCGGAGGCTTTCGCGCTCGTTTGCATCTTTTGTCTTGTCTGCATCCGCTATGGCGTCGGCAAATTTGCGGGCCTGGATTGTGTCGCGCGCGCGTTCCTGCTTTTTGTCGTTGGTCGTGGCTGATATCTGCCGCGTGGTTGGTGTTCCGAAAAGAATGCTGTTGTTCATGCGACGGGCTCCCCTCCAAAAATCATTGCCGCGTTCTCAGGAACCTGGGTCCGGCTGCAAGATAAAAGCAAGGGGAATGCCAAGAAAAATAAATTCAGTTAAAACAGGTAATTGCTTTTAAGGAAGAGGCGGCGGCGGATATCGCGCGCTGCTTTGTCAGTATTTGGACATGGGCGCGCGCCAAAAATTTGAAAGATGCGGACCGGGGAGAATGAGCGCGTATCAACGTTTGAAAGACGGCATGATGCTCGCTCATGCGGTTTGCGCGCATGGTCTGCGCGGCGGCGTCTGTTCGATGCCGGGCGGCGCTGGAACAAGGGCGCGGCCCTGTCCCGGTCCATCTGTCTTCCTTATGTGGTTTGAGACCGAAGGTCAAAAGGCCATAGAGCCCCACCCCGCGCCTTTTCTCGCGGGGCATCAGATGGGCGCTTCGCGTCCTGAAGGGCTTTGCTGCCTTATTGCTTTTTCCCAGAGCGGTACCGTTCCATTTCAGGAAGAATTTTTTTCAACTCAGCGATGCGCGTTTCATCCGAAGGGTGCGTGGACTGCCATTCGGCAACATTGGAATTTTTGTTCATGGCGGCCATGCGCTGCCAGAAGGTTATGGCGGCTTTCGGGTCATATCCGGCCTTGGCGGCGAGAATAAGCCCGATGTAGTCGGCCTCTGATTCATGCGTCCGGGAATACGGCAGCAGCACGCCGTATTGCATGCCTGTCCCGTATGCGGAGCCGAACAGTTCCGCCGCTCCGCTGGACTGGGTCGCAACGCCCACGGCGAGGGAGCCCACGGACTGGAGAAGAGAGGAGAGCGATTCCTGGCTCATGCGTTCCGCGCCGTGCCGCACAAGAGCGTGCGCCACTTCATGCCCGATAATGGCCGCAAGCTCGTCGTCGCTTTGCACGAAGTTGAGAATCCCGGTGTTGACAAAGATGGAGCCGCCGGGCAGACAAAAGGCGTTGACTTCGTCGTCCTTAATCGTATGGAACTCCCACTTGAATTCCATGGGTTTTGGCACTTCCGGGTCAGGCTGTTCCGCGGCCGCGGCGATGCGCTTGCCTACCCGTTCGACCATGCGCGATTGCGAGGTCCCGGTCACCACGGAGCTTTTTTGGAGTATTTCCTTTGAATAGGCCGCGCCCAGGGCTTTTTCCTCATCCGCATCCATCATGATAAGTTGCGAGCGCCCGGTATAGGGGGCCCTGACGCAGGCGAACGCGCCAAGGCACATGATGAGAAGGCACAGCGCCGGCAGGGCGCGCGCGGTGTTATGCAAAGGAATGTTCATGGCCGTCCTTTTCCCTGAATGGGGAGACTTGTCGTTTGAAAACAGAACTTGACGGACTTGAAGTTTGACCTATCTTCTTTCTTCTGACAAGCTGAACATATGATACTTTTATATCGAGGTCTTAAGCATGGGTAAAGCGCTTATCATCGTGGAATCTCCCGCCAAGGTGAAAACCATCAAGAAATTTCTGGGAGCGGACTATTCGGTGCAGGCGAGCGTGGGGCATGTGCGCGACTTGCCGGTAGGCAGCATCGGGGTAGATGAAAGCCATGATTTCGCGCCGGATTACCAGATCATTCCGGGGAAAGAAAAAATTGTCGCCGGACTCCAGGAAGCCGCGGCCAAGGCGGATGAAGTGTTTTTGGCCCCGGACCCGGACCGCGAAGGGGAAGCCATTGCCTGGCATGTCGCGGAGCTTATCCGGGACAAAAACCCTAATATCAAACGGATTCAGTTCAACGAAATCACGGCGCGGGCCGTGCGCGACGCTTTGGCGCATCCTCGCGAACTGAATCGCGATCTGTATGACGCGCAGCAGGCGCGGCGCGTTTTGGATCGCCTGGTCGGGTATAAAATATCGCCTCTTTTGTGGAAGAAAGTCAAACGCGGCATCTCCGCAGGCCGCGTTCAGTCCGTGGCCCTGCGGCTTATCGTGGAGCGCGAGCATGAGCGACGGGCATTCAAACCCGAAGAATACTGGGTGCTTACAGCCCACCTGCAGGGAAATTCCCCGCCGCCCTTTACTGCGGAACTGTTTAAAGTCGAAGGCAAAAAACCGGTTATAGCCAATGAGGAAGCCGCGCGGAAACTCGAAGAGATCATCCGCGCCCATACCTTTGAGACGGCGGGCATTGAGGAAAAAGAACGCTCGCGCGAGCCGCAGCCGCCATTTATCACCTCCACCCTGCAACAGGCGGCAAACCAGCGGCTTGGGTATCCGGCCAGGCGGACCATGACCATTGCGCAACGCCTCTATGAAGGGGTAGACCTTGACGAACTGGGAACAGTGGCGCTTATCACCTATATGCGCACCGATTCCGTGCGCATTGCGGACGAAGCCCGGGACGCGGCCAGAGAATATATCCTTTCCCATTACGGCGCGGATTATTATCCGCCCAAACCGCGCGCGTTTAAAAGCAAGGGTTCCGCTCAGGACGCCCATGAAGCCATTCGGCCGGTTGATGTGAATATCACCCCGGAATCAATCAAAGGACAGGTTCCGCCAGATCAATACCAGCTCTACAAGCTTATCTGGAGCCGGTTCGTCGCTTCCCAGATGGCCGCGGCCCGCTTTCACGACACCACGGTCAGCATTGCAAACGGACCGGCGCTCTGGCGGGCCAGAGGCGAGCGGCTGCTCTTTCCCGGATTTCTGGCCGTCTTCCCCCAGAAGGACGACACGGTCCTGTTGCCGCCCTTAGTCAAGGGCGAGACGCTGAAACTGGAAAAGCTCGACAAAGAGCAGAAATTCACCCAGCCGCCGGCGCGCTATACTGAAGCCTCGCTTGTGCGCGAGCTTGAGGAAAAAGGGATTGGCCGCCCTTCCACCTATGCCAGCATTATTTCCACCCTGCTTGATCGGGAATATGCCAAACTTGAGGACAAGCATTTCATGCCCACGGACCTTGGGGATGTGGTGTGCCGTCAACTTACCGGACACTTTGGTTCGCTCATGGACGTGAATTTCACGGCGACAATGGAAGATTCTCTGGATAAGGTGGCGGAAGGCAAAGAAAACTGGGTTGCCCTGCTCAAGGGGTTTTCCCATGAATTTAACGATACCCTGGCAAACGCCGCCAAAACCATGGAAAGCGTGAAAACAGGCGTGCCCACGGGCTTGACCTGTCCGCAGTGCGGCAAGGAACTGGTCGTGAAATTCGGAAAGGCCGGCACCTTTCTTGCCTGCAGCGGATACCCTGAATGCACCTTTACCAGCAATTTCACCCGTGATGAAAACGGGAATATTCAGTTGCAGGAAAAGGTTGCGGTGAATCGTGAAGTTGTCGGAAAGTGTCCACTATGCAATGGCGATTTGGTGGTGAAAAAGGCTCGCACAGGCAGCCGGTTTATTGCCTGTTCCAATTATCCGGATTGCGAGTACGCCAAACCCTTTTCCACCGGCATCCCCTGTCCAAGGGATGGGTGCAATGGCGTTTTGGTTGAAAAAAGTTCCCGCAGAGGAAAGGTTTTTTATGCGTGCGACCAGTACCCGAAGTGCGATTATGCGGTATGGGATCCCCCGGTCAATGAGCCCTGTCCTCAATGCGGCTCAAAAATTCTCACGCTTAAGACCACCCGTGGCGTCAAGCGGCTGGTGTGCCCGGAAAAGAACTGCAAGTATGTGAGAAAACTTGGTGAAGATGAAAGCGGCGCGGCGGACGGCGGCCTTGCGCTGCCTTTGGAAGAGAACAAGACAGAGTAGCGTGGGCCGGATGCGCCCCGCATGGAGAGCGCCTGGCGACGATTTCTGAAATTTTTCGCGCCGGGAAGCCGGGGGAATGTTTCCCCCGGCGTATTTTTTACAGGCGTTGCCGCGCCGGGGCCGCTATTCCGGCACGACTTTTCCGGCAAGAGCTAGAACGCCGAGAAGAATTTTTATTTTCGCCATGTCGTTTGCATAGATGCTTTCAAGACCCGCGTAGTCGTCATCCACGATGATGCCGTTTGTCACGCCCGGACTGTTTTCCAGGACTTTTTTATAGCTTGGGTCTGTGGAGCTTACGACATATTCCGCGCTGTAGGGCGAAAATCCCTTGTCGTCGCCTTTATTCAGGGCAAAGCGCACGATATAGCGCAACGTGACGGCGTCAGGCGGCAGTTTGGATGCGGCGTTTAAAAATGCGGCGGCGGCCGCGCTTTCTAAAGCGCCAAGTTTCGGCTCGGTTTGCAGGATTTTGGGAATATCGAACTCCGCATCGGCCTGTACGATATCCCGCCCCTGTTTGTCCGTGTAGTGGGACCAGAGCGTTTTTTTGAAATAGGAATAGTTTTCAAACGCCTTGCCCACAGTGATGGACTTGTCGATATCCAGAGTTCCGTTTTTGACTCTGTTTTCCGGCGAGGTGCACGCGGCAAGTCCAAAAAAAACGATGAAAAGAAGAATAAAGCGTTTGACGCGCATGGTGTACTCCTTACAATGCATTCAGTTTGCCGAGTATCAGGCTGATTTCATCGCGGGAAAGTCCGCTTTGCAGGGCGAGTTGGTCAATGCTTTTACCCGCCTTATACCCTGACAGGATGGATTCGCGCAAGACCATTGGCGAGCGGGCCACAGCTTCCGCCTGTTCCAGGAGTTTGCGCAAACCGGCCGCCCGGTCTTCAAGGCGGATGTCAAGGTTGCGCAATTCCTCCTGCCGCTGGCTGAAGGAATCCATGATTTCATGCTCAAGCTCGGCATTGAAATGGAGTTTCTGCAGAAGCTGTTCCTGACTTGCCTGGAGCGCGTTCAGAATTTTTTCAGAGCGTCTGAGTCTGGAAAAAAACACGAAGATCGCGATGAGAACCACGATTTCCACAATGCTGATGACGACAAGTAGCAAGAAAGAAAATTGCATATGACTGTGACCCCGGGCAGACTGCGCAAAAAGGGCGCGCGATGTTCGTGGGTTATGCGCATCCTCCGGCGAAATGCGCAATGCTGTGGAGTTCTCCGGGCTGATCTGCCATGGCCGCTGTTCCAGAAGCCCGCTTCTGGAACGCATTTTGAGCGTATCAAAGGCCATTGCCCTTATATCCGGACATTTAAAAGATTACCGCTCCACGGCGCGGCCGGGCTCTGCGCGGCCGCGTTTTTGCTTTTGCCGCGCGCCTGCCGCTTTGGCTGTTGAAACGCCTGCTTTTCTTCCGCGTCAGGGCTGATTTTTTGTCCGTTCTGACCGGCTTCGGTTTTTTTTACCTGCGCGTTTTCCTGTTTCAGGGTATGAACGGCGTACGCCTGGGCCGCGGCCGCCTGCGTTTCCGGCTGAGTCTGCACTTCGTAGGCCACCCGTTCAAGAAGCCCTAATGAAGCCATGGCCTGAGGAATGGGAGTAATGGACATGTTTTTTCTCCCGGACAAAAAATACCAACCCGTTCGCCGGGTTCGGCGCAGTGCGCCCGCCACTGACGCGGCTTCTTATTCATTTGACAAGATAACTCTCAATAAGCAGACTGTCCATGGTTCCAGTGGACAAATGACCGTTTAGAATGCCGAGCAAATCCTGTTTCATGACAGCCACGTTTTCTTTATCGGAAAGAAATGTCAGGTTCTTATGTTTCAGATAATAAAAGACGGCGTCCCGTAAAAGCAGTATCTTGTTGCCGGCCTCCCAGCGCACTCTTTCATCCTTGCTTGAGGCTGTGAACTTGAATATGAGAAAGCGGGTGTTGCCTTCCGTGTCGGTTTGCTCAACCCAGAACGGTTCAAACGACATGGCGTAATCCTGAGGCACCGGCGGGGCCACGGATTCAGGGACGGCGGTCTGATCTGCTTCAGCCGCGGGCGGCGGGGTTTGCTCCTCTTTTTTTATGAATAAAAAATAGACGCAAACGGCAATAACAATGAGAAGCGCAAACCCTGTTTTAAAATTGAGAATCCTGCTCAGCCCCGGATGCGCGTCGCGCCAGCCTGTTTTTTCATCCGACGCGTCCTTTACGGCAAAAGGTTGCGCGGGGGAATTTTTTTTGTCTTCCGGACGCTCTTCCTCAACAAGAAAAGGCGCGCCTTCAAGGTCAAGCTCGACCTTGGCCATGGCGTCGTATTCTTTCTTGTTGTCCAGGAATTCATGGGAACTTAAATTCGTATCCAGCTCCACGCCGCCGTTGGCGGATGCATTCGCGGACGCATTTTTTGAGGGAGGATCATCGGGTAATGCAAAGAGCATGGCATGTCCTAATGAGCCGGAGGTATCCGGACGGAATGGGAACGGCCGAAGCCGGACTTTTTTGTCGGATGGACGGAACCTTCAAGAGGACGAGCATACAGGCCGTTTAGCGTGTATGCTCCCATTGCCGTATTGTTATGCTTTTTTCGTCCTCTTGTATGGAAGAAGCGCAGCTGCCGGCCCTCAGGCGTGATTTTTGATCATTCCATCCGAAAAGAGCATTTTCAAGAGCATGTTTTGCCGGACTGCGCGATGCCGCAAAAGCGTCCGCGCTTTTTAAAACGACAGATTTTACACTATCTGGCGTTTTAAGCCGCTTATTTTTGGCAAAAGACGCAATACTTACAGAACGGACGATTCTACGGAAATATTTTTTCAATTTTCTGCTTCATGGTTTCAGCGGTGAAAGGTTTGACGATATAATTCGACACCTTGGCCTGCACCGCTTCGATGATGTTTTCCTGTTGCGCTTCAGCCGTGACCATAAGGAAGGGAATGTCCGCAAATTCCTCGCTGCTGCGTACCTTTCGCAACAGTTCGATGCCGGTCATTTTAGGCATGTTCCAGTCGGAAACGATGAAGTCGATTTTATCCTTGTTCAGAACTTCCCACGCGGTGGTTCCGTCGTCCGCCTCGACGACGTTTGTGAAACCAAGCTGGCGAAGAATGTTTTTGATGATCCGGCGCATGGTTGAAAAATCGTCAACCACAAGCACCCGCATCTCTGGGTTGTAGGGCATGATCTATACTCCTTCTTTCTGGTCAGTCATTTGGCCATGGCGTTTATATCCGGCGTAAGGGCATGAAGGACATACGCTATGGACATTCAGCCATGTCCAAGCGTATTTTTTACTGCTCAGCAAAAGCCCCTCTCCGCCATGTTTTTTACAAGGCGCCGTTGCCGTATTGATTGTGAAATTCGCGGCGCAGGCGGTTCAACGCTTGAGTATGCAATTGTGAAACCCGTCCCTCAGTGATGCCCATTACTTCAGCCGTTTCCCGCATATTCAGTTCATCCGTGTAATACAGTGATAATACCAGCTTCTCACGGGGTGTCAATTGCTCAATAAGCGCCGCAACTTTATCAATTAAATCGTTGGTTGCAACGGCGCGGTACGGCTCATCATATTCCATATTTTTTTCATCAAGGAGAAGAGAATCCTGCATGTTGTCCAGGGACAGGCAAAGCTGGTTTTGCATTGCTTCCATGGTTTCCCGTATGTCCTTGATGGGAATTCCGGTATCCTTGCTCAGCTCCGCTTCGGACGGCAGGACGCCATGCTCGTTGCCCAGACGCTGAATGGCTTCGTCAAGATGCCGGATACGCTGGCGCAGGGAGCGGGGAAGCCAGTCCAGGCGACGCAGTTCGTCAAGCATGGCTCCGCGGATGCGGTTTTCGGAATAGGTATCGAACTTTATTCCCATTTGGGGCTGGAATTTGCCCAAAGCCTCGACAAGTCCAAGCGTTCCTGCGCTGATAAGCTCCGAAAGCTCTATGGATTTCGGCAGCTTGTATTTTAGGCGGGAGGCGATGTATTTTATTTTTGGCGCATAATGACGGACAATGCTTTCCTGTTGGGATGCAGTAAAGTCCGGCCACGCGATGCGTCCGGTTTCAAAATCCTCCCAGGGGCCGCTATTTCCCGAACAGGAGTTTTTTCCAGAAAAACTTGATGTTACCATCGAGGCTTGCCGGGGGATTCCATGTTAAAAGTATGTTCGCAACATTTGCAAGCGCCTTGGACGCCGGACTGTCTTTGTTTTCGGCATAGTAGGGCAGTTGCTGGACCACAGCCTTTCTGACGTTGGGGTCGCGGGGAACGGCGCCGAGATAATCAAGGGACACGCCGGAAAGAAAGTGGTCGCATGCCGTTATGAGACGCCGGTAGACCTCTTTTGCAGACTGTTCGCTGTCCGTCATGTTGATCAGTATCTTGAAATTGTCGATGCCGTGCTGCTGCCTCATGACTTTGATGAGCGCATAGGCATCGGTCAGCGACGTAGGCTCAGGCGTAAGTACCACGATGCGTTCCTGCACCGCAAGGTTGAAGTAAAGCACATTATCGCCGATGCCCGCGCCTGTGTCCACGACAAGATAATCGACGTCGTTTTCAAGCTCATCCATGGCTTCCAGCAGCTCAAGCTTCTGGCCGGTGTCGAGGTTGAGCATTTCCGTAACCCCGGAAGACGCCGGGAGAATGGAAAAACCATATTCCGTGGGATGCAGAATATCGGAAACCTTTGCCCCTTCATGAAACAGGTGAAAAAGGTTGCAGCGCGGCGTTATGCCTAAAAGCACATCGACATTGGCAAGACCCAGGTCCGCATCCAAAAGAACGACCTTTTTTTCCGCACTTGCCAGCAGCAGGGCAAGGTTGACGGAAATGTTGGTTTTTCCGACTCCGCCTTTGCCGGAGGTGACGGAAAACACGATGGGCGGCCGCGACGACCGCTTTGGCAGAGCGTCTCCCTCAAAGACGGCCTCTCCTGTGACAAACATGGCGCACTCCCTCTTCATGCTGTTTGCTTGCGTAATCGATGTTTATACTTTTGCGCGGATGTGCTCTCCCGTCGCAGATCGCGTCTTGGTCGAAGATTGCCGCGTGCGGGATTGCCGCTGGGGCGTCAGCACGCTTCGCTCAAGCGCCTGGGTTTCTTCTTCCCGCAAGGCGCGTTCTTTTTCGAATGCATTATCTTCAATATCGTCCTCACTTTGCCTGATTTTTTCTTTCAGGGCAAAGTTTTTGGCTTTCTTTTGCGCGGCATGGACCGCACGCGCCGTCGGCATTTCATGCTTGAATATAAGCCGCCACACGCTTGATTTTTCCGCAGCCGTCAGAGAATCGGTCAGCCCCGCGCCCGCGGAAAGAGCGGAAATCGGCAACCCCATATTCAGGGCCACGTTGACGAGTTCGCCATATGTATCGGCTTCGTCAAGTTTGGTCCAGATAAGACTTGCAAGGTTTTCCGACCGGTAAATTTCGGCGAAGACGGATAATTGACGTCCGCTGTACTGCGGCGAGAGCAAAAGGTGGATATCCATATTTCGGGATACGAATCCCATGCGGCTCATGGCCGCGGCCAGGGAATCGCCCCTTGCCGGAGCCGGGAAATCAATGATGAACCTGTCCGCTTCGTGACCGTTTCTGGCCCATTTGGCCAGGTCTTTGGCCGAGGCCGCCTCACAGTAAAGAAGATCTGAAAGTTCGGCATAGTGTTTGAGCACAAGGCGGCCGTGCCCTTTGTTCACATCCGCGTTGACAAGACAGACCGCCATATCCGGATTTTCGTTTTTAAGCGCAAGGGCCAGGCGCAGGGCGGTCACGGTTTTTCCAACCCCCGCAGGTCCGGTCACGGCGTGGATGCGTTGAGGCCATTTGTCCGCCGCCCACGGACGGCATGGAACCATGGCGGAGAGCGGCTCCAGAATGGAAGCGTGAGGCGTGACGATGAGCGCGCGGTAAAGGTGCAAAATGGCGTTGTCGTTTACGCCTTCCTGCTGAAGGTATTCAAGAGCGGCGCGCTGGCGTTGCGTCAGATCGCCAAGACGCATGTGCGGCTTTAAAAGCGCCATAAAATGGTCATGTATCTGCGCCCATTCGCGCTGCCAGCTTTTTGGTCCCGGTCCGGAAAAAGAAGGACGGGCCATGCCTTCATGCGCCCCTGCGTTCGGTTGGCCGGCTCCCGGCGGCTGCTCGCGCTCGACACCTGCGGTGACCTCGCTTAAATTCTTGCCGTCGCGGCGCACTGTCCGGGAAGAAAGGATAACGGCGTCCGGTCCCAGTTCTTCCTTTATTTCTGCAAGAATCGTTTTGGTGTTCGGGCCAAGATATGTTTTTATATGCATTGGACGTTTCCGGCACTACGTTAAAGCGTTACGCTGCCCACCGAACTAAGACGGATATCGCTGGGTATTTCCGCCTGCGATATGACGGGCACGCCCGGCAAAAAGCGCATGACGAGCTGAGCCAGATGCGGTCTGACCGAAGGCGTCGCAAGAACCACGGGCTGCCCGTCCGTGACCACGGCGTTTTCCACAAGGGCGCTTATTTTCTGCATGATCTGTTGCGCCGTTCCGGGCGGCAGAGCAAGATAGGCGCCGCCTTCAGTCTGGCGCAGGCTCTCCTGGATGGTCCGGTCGACGGCAAGATCAAGCGATATGACGCCAAGGCCGCCATCCGAGCCAAGATACGGCTTTACAATGGTGCGGCTTATGCGTTCGCGCACATATTCCGTCAGGACTTCGGGATTTTTCACGGCCGTTCCATAATCCGCAAGGGTTTCGACGATGCTGAGCAGATCGCGGATGGAAACGTTTTCGCGCACGAGGTTCTGCAAAACCTTCTGCACCACGCCAAGCGGCAGAATGCCGGGCACAAGCTCTTCCACAGCCTTGGGCGCGGTTTTCGCCAGATTGTCCAGAAGTCCCTGGACTTCCTGCCGCCCAAGGAAATCTCCCAGATGGCGTTTGAACACTTCCGTAAGATGCGTGGCGATGACTGTGGCCGGATCCACCACGGTGTAGCCCGCGAGCATGGCCTCTTCCTTGCGGCTTTCCGGTATCCAGAGCGCCGGGAGATTGAACGCGGGCTCGCGCGTTTCCACGCCGCTTATGCGGTGCGCCGCGTTGCCCGGGTCCATGGCCAGGAAGTGATCAATAAGGATTTCCGCGGAAGCCACTTCATTGCCTTTAATGAGCAAGGAATACTGCCCGGGTTTGAGCTGGAGATTGTCGCGCAGGTGCAGCGACGGAATTATGACGCCCATATCCAGAGCGAATTGCCGTCTTATGGCCCTGATGCGCGACAGAAGGTTGCCGCTTTGCTCCTCATCCACCAATGGAATGAGTCCATATCCCACTTCCAACTCAAGCGTGTCAAGAGGCAACAGGGATTGCACGGCTTCCGGCGTATCAAGAGGCGCCGCATCGGGCTTTTTCTCTTTGGCGGCGCTTGCCGCATCAGGAGCGACTTTGCTGATGGCGCGCGCAACCAGGAAAAGCAGGGCCGCAAATATGAGGAAGGGAATCGTGGGCATTCCAGGGACTATGGCGAATATCAGCAATACGGCGGCGACCAGCTTGAGGGCGCGCTGGTTGAAGGCGAGCTGTCCCAGAACTTCTTCGCCCATTTTGGCTTCCGCCGCCGCGCGGGACACGATGATGCCGGCGGCGGTGGATACGATGATCGAAGGAATGGTGGCTACAAGCCCGTCGCCCACCGTGAGCAGGGTATAGGTGGTGAGCGCGTCGCGCCACTCCATGCCCTGCTGCACGACGCCTATGATGATGCCGCCGATGATGTTGATGAACGTGATGATAAGTCCGGCGGTCACGTCTCCCTGCACGAATTTGCCCGCGCCGTCCATGGCGCCGTAAAAGTCGGCTTCCTTGCGGATGTTGGTGCGCCGTCTGGTGGCTTCGGCTTCGTCGATGACGCCTGCGTTCAGGTCCGCTTCAATGGCCATTTGCTTGCCGGGCATGGCGTCAAGGGTAAAGCGCGCCGCGACTTCCGCGATGCGCGTCGTGCCTGCGGTGATAACCATTTTATTTAGAATAAATAAAATGAAAAAGATAATGATGCCGACGACATAACTGCCGCCCACAACGAACGCCCCAAAAGCCTGAATGATCTCGCCGGCGGCCCCCGGACCTTCGCTGCCGTGCAGGAGAATAAGGCGTGTGGAAGCCACGTTCAATGCCAGGCGAAGAAGCGTCGTCACCAAAAGCAGCGTGGGAAATACGGAAAACTCCAGAGGCGAGAGCATGAACATGGATGTGATCAAAATGATAAGGGACAGGGAAATGGACAAAGAGAGCATGATATCAAGAAAAAAGGTCGGAAGCGGGACGAGCATGACAAAAAGAATGACGACCACGCCGCCGGCAAGAACAATGTCGCCCTGTTTGGCGAATTTGGCATAGGGTATTTCCGGTATCAGTCCTGGTGCTTTGGCCATGATTTTGACGCCTTTCAAATTGAGTTTGTTACAGCGAACGCCCGTTTTCCATGAGCGGCGTTTCTGGAATCCGTCACTTTTTCCTTAGTTTTGACCGGAACTTGCTCAGCCCGGCGAGTATTCCCGCCACTGCCTTGTACAGATCTTCCGGAATGACGTCGCCAACCTTGACACTTTTATACAAAGCCCGTGCCAAAAGAACGTTTTCCCTGATGGGAACACTGTGTTTTCTTGCTTCCTCTTTTATTTTTTCCGCAAGATGGTTCGCGCCCATTGCGACTACAATCGGCGCCGGAGCCTGGGCGGCGTCATACATGAGAGCGACGGCGATATGGGTGGGGTTGGTGATGACCACATCGGCCTTTCGCACGCTTTGCAGCATGCGTTTGCCCATGGTCTCCATCATTTTTTGACGCTGTTTGCCCTTGATGATCGGATCGCCCAGGATTTGTTTTTGTTCTTCCTTGACGTCCTGTTTGCTCATTTTGATGTTTTCTTCATAGTCCCAGCGGGTATAGATAAGATCGGCAATCGCGATGAGCGTCATGGGAATAAGCGCATACACGGCCATTTTAAAGCCGACGGAAAGCATGAATTCCGCAAGTTGTCCGGCGTCAGAATGATACAGCCCCATGAAGTTGTCGAACTCGCTTCGAAATACAAGCCATGGCGCGATGCCGATTACAACGGCCTGGAGCACGCTTTTCCCAAGACGGATCAGGGTCTTTGGCGAAGCGAACATATTTTTTATGCCGTTCACAATATTAAAATTGGAAAATTTGAATTTGAGAACTTCGGTGGTCCAGAGTTTGCCGACTTGTTTGCGCATGGCGATAAAGGCAAGAAGCCCGATAAAAAATAAAATGGGCAGAACCATTTTGGCCAGAAACAGGCAGGCCCATATAAACAGGCTGTAAACGCTTTGTTTATCGACATTAAAGCTCATGAATTCAGTCAGAAAATGGCGGAACGCAACCTGAAATTCGCTGCTCATGTAGCTTATGTAGGCATAAAGACCCAGCAGGCCGCCAATAACGGTGATAGTTTTGCTGACCTCCTGCGACTTGGGAACATTTCCTTTTTTTCGGATTTTTTCACGCTGTTTCGGCGTCGCTTTTTCTGTTTTACTGGGATCTCTGGCCATGGAAAGATTCCTGCTTCAGTGTTGTTCCGGCAACGCCCGGACAGGCGTCTTGCGTTTGTTTGGCGCGTGCGGGCGGCAACGTCTCTGTTCCCGTTTTGTCTGGAAACGGTCAGTTGAATGAAGGGCTTGCGGCCCTAAGGAGGTGGAGAAACATGGGGCCCATTTCCATGATGAATTCCCGAATGCGGTCTGCCATGGCCATGAAAAGAAGGCCCAGAAAGAACATGCCGATACCGATTTTCAAGGGAAACCCCAGCATCATGATATTCATTTGCGGCGCGGCGCGGCCCATGAGCGCCAGCGCAAGTTCCGCCAGAAACAGGGCGGCCATAACCGGCGCGGCTATCTTCACCGCAATGAGAAACATATCTGCGGACAGAGAAAACACCTGGCGCGCCAAGACGCTGTTGACCGCCAGTCCGCCCGGCGGGATTAAGGAAAAGGATTCCGAAAGCGCGCGCAGCATGAACAGATGTCCGTTTAAGGTGAGAAAGGTCAGCAAAGCGACTGTGTAAAGCAAGTGCGACGTGACGGGTTCTTGTTGTCCGGTGAGCGGGTCTGCGATATTCATCATGGTAAAACCCATTTGATACGCCAGAAGCTGGCCGCCGGTCTGCATGCCCGCAAAAAGAAACTGAATGCACATGCCAAGAATAAGGCCCAGCAGCGCTTCGGAAAAAAGCATGGCCACAAGCCCGAAAGTGTGCGTGGGAAACAGCGCGCCGTCAAAGGACAGTCCGGGAAAGACGGCCAGGGTGAAGACAATGCATAAGGCGGCCTTGCCCGCGACAGGCAGAGATTGAGCGCCGAAAACCGGAAGCAGAAACACGACCAGGCTTATGCGCATGAGCGTGAGCAGGAAAGCGGCGAAAAGCAGGGGGTTGAATGAGAAAATATCCATTACCTTAAAATTTAGCAAAAAATGAGCCAATAAACTGTGTATTTATAATACATTGATTTTATAAGATATTTTTGAAGATAGGGGGATAAGCGCCAATCTTTGACGTTTCCTTTTCTTGCCTTGTGGTCATTATTCTGGCAGTTGCTGGACACGGAGGTGCATGATGGAAACATTATTGATCAAGCGCGCGATTCTGAGCGTGACGGATAAGAGCGGGATTACGGAATTCGCCGCGTTTTTGCATGAGAACGGGGTGGAGCTTCTTTCAACCGGCGGCACGGAACGGACTTTGCGTGAAGCGGGCCTTCCGGTAACGCCTGTCAGCGCGGTGACGGGATTTCCGGAAATCCTCGGCGGACGGGTGAAAACATTGAATCCGAAAATTCACGGCGGCATTCTCGCGGACAAGGACAATCCTGAACATTTGGAAACCCTGAAAATGCACGGCATCGCCCCGATTGATCTGGTGTGCGTGAATTTGTACAATTTTTCCCGCGCAGTGGCGCAGGCGCTTTCGCCGCGGGCGGCCATAGAGGAAATCGATATCGGCGGTCCCTGCATGCTGCGCGCGGCGGCCAAGAATTTTCACAGCGTCCTGGTCGTGCCGGGAACGGAACATTATGCCGCGGTTCGCGCGGAGCTGGAGAAAAACAATATGGGCGCGTCATGCGCGTTGCGGCAACGCATGGCGCAGGCGACCTTTGCCCTGACGTCCGAATATGACGCCATGATTGCGTCGTATATGGCCTCATGGCAATAATGGCGTTTTTTCGGGCGCGGGGAGAAGGGCGGCGTCTTTGATGTTAGGAGGTGGCTTATCGCCAGAGTATTAGGCAATACGGAAGGTTTGAAGGCCAGCGAGCTTAAAGGGTTGCAGCGTCTTTACGGAAGGCGCTATCCTGTGCGCGGCGGATACAGCGTGGAGCAGGCAAGGGAATTGGCCGCGCTGTCCAGGGTGACGGGGCGGCAAATCGCGTTGCTTTTGGACCGGCAGGGACGTCCGGAAATGGTCATCGCAGGCGAGCCTTCTTCCATATTCATTCCCGAACTTTCTCGCGCGCGTCAGTCTCAAGGGCGTCTGCGCGGTCTTAGGGTTTTGCATACCCATTTGTCGGATGAGCTTTTGTCTCAGGAAGACCTTATGGATATGCTTTTTTTGCGCCTGGACTCTTTCTCTGTGCTGACGGTCGGCCCGCACGGCGAGCCGCTTCGTTTTCAAACCGCCCATCTTCTGCCGCCGAATCCGGAAAACGAGCTGTATCGGATTTCCGAGCCCATGACATGGGAGCGCGTGGACATTGATTTTGCGGCGCAAACCATGGCTTTGGAGGAAGAGCTTTCGCGCACTGTGGAGGCGGCGCGGGAGACGGGAGCGGCTCAGGGGGCGAGGCTTTCCGGGGCCGGGCGGCCGCAAAGGGCCGTTTTGGTCGGCGTGGGAACCGAACCGCGCACGGTGCAGGAGCAGCATCTTGAAGAGTTGAAAGAGCTTGCGCACAGCGCCGGCGTCGAATGCGCAGGGACTATGATCCAGCGGGTGCAGGCCATAAATCCCCGGCATATTTTGGGAAAGGGAAAACTTGCGGAACTGGAGGTTCTCGCTCTCAGGGGAAACGCGGATCTCATTGTTTTTGACGATGAGCTGCTGCCCGCGCAACTTGCGAATCTTGCGGAAATAACGGAACGCAAGGTTCTGGACCGGACGCAACTGATTCTCGATGTTTTTGCGCAGCGCGCCAGCACCAAGGCGGGCAAGCTTCAGGTGGAAATGGCTCAACTTAAATACGCGCTGCCGCGTCTGGCCGGAAGCGGCCGGAATCGGGCTTTTGACCGTTTGGCGGGCGGCATTGGCGGACGGGGTCCGGGCGAAACGAAGCTGGAAACAGACCGTCGGAAAATTCGGGACAGAATCGCCCGCATAAAAGGCGAACTTGACGCCCTTCGCAGGCAGCGCGCCTTTGTGCGCGCGCGTCGGGCAAAAACCGGCATTCCTCTGGCTTCGCTCGTCGGGTACACGAATGCCGGAAAATCCACCTTGCTCAATGCCTTGACCCAATCCGAGGTTCTGGCGGCGGACAAGCTTTTTGCGACGCTGGATACTACGACCAGACGGCTCAGGGTGCCTGAAGAACGGGAAGTCATTCTTGCAGACACAGTAGGCTTTATCAGAAAATTGCCCAAAGAGTTGAAAGAAGCGTTTCGGGCCACGCTTGAGGAACTGGCGGCCGCCGATATATTCATCCATGTCGCGGATGCGGCGCATCCGGATCTTGACCGGCAGATATCCGCGGTCACGGCCATTATCGAAGAGCTGGAGCTGGGGAATGTCCCTTCGATTTTGGTGTTGAACAAATGGGATAAAGCGCCTGAAGAATCACGGGAAGGGATTCTTGCGCGCTATCCCGGCGCATATCCTGTTTCGGCCCTGAAAGGCGAAAATTTGGACAGCCTGGCGCGAGCCGTCGCGGCGCGTATAGACTGGGAACGCGCAGAGACGGATATGGCGGAAGAAAATGGCATGCAAAAAGGCGAAGCAATGGAGAAAAAAGAATGAGCAATTTTTTTATCCGCTCCGAATGGCGGCTTGGAGATGGCCGGGCATGGAAATGCAGACATATCTTTTTCCTGATTGCCATATTGCGGCGATATAGCGCCGTATGCCGTTCATTTTCATAGCCCGGCCAATATATTCAATATATTTCTGACAGGCGGGATCAAGAGCCTGTTATTCCACAGGGGCGGTTTTCCGTCTCTTTTCCCATAATTTCATGTCTTTCATCTTTTTGCGGCGGTCACGCTGCAATCCTTTGCAAACAAGCGGCGTATCCTCTTTGAGTTTCCATTTTTCCCGGTATTCGTCCGGAGTCAGGCCATGGCTTGCAAGGTGCTTTTTGGTGAGAATTTTAAAAACCTTCCCGCATTCAAGGCAGACAATGGTTTTTTCTTTAATGGATTTGCGGAAATCCTGCATCATTTCCGGGGAATTGTCGTCAAGACAGGTGTCGCCGGCCATTTTGCAGAAATTGGCGGTCAGCTTCTGAACAAAGGAGAGCATTTCCTCCTCAGTCATGACCCGAACGCTTGCTTGCGCTTTAAGAATGTTCAATGCTTGTTTAAGATATTCTTCCACAATATTCCCCCACGTATCGGTATGTCCATGCGGCTGAAGCATTTTTCCATTGAACAGGAAATTTTATACGCCATGGTTTGCAGTGTTCTTCATCAACAAATACGAGCATTGCAAGGTATTATAAAGACAGTATTTTTATATTTATGAATAAAAATGCGCTTTTAAAAAAGCATTGCTTTTTTTTGGAAAAGATCTAAATCCATATATATCTAATGAACTTTTTATATTTTATGATTTTTTCCGCATATGCTTATATTTAGAAATATATGTCGTATTTGAGCATCCACTTTATTTGAAAAGATTTTTGCATGTAGAAAATGTCGTTTCGCATTAATAGAAAATTTTTTTAATTATTTATCAAAAACAATAGCTTGTCAATTTATTTGTAGACTTCTTTATATGATTGCTGTTTCTGTAATAAAATTTTTTTGGCCGTGTCAACTCGCCGCCAGAAACATTCTTTTATATCTATTGTCTGTCGGATTATTTTATATTGCTGTACACTACATGATTTTTAGAAAAAAACAATCTATATGCTATGGTTGCATAGCATATAGTATATAATTACAAATTATATCAATAAATGTACGGTATTTATCTGCATGTTGGGCGATTCCCGGCATATGTGCCAGGAATGCCGCGTTTTTTGTCGTAAATCCGACGGACGCGTGCAGCGTGTGATTTGGTTATGCGCGAAGGTACAATCCAGGCATGAGAAACGTATTTTCCGCATAAAGAGTGGCGATAAGTCCGGGATGCAGTTCCAGACGCCGTTCGCCGCGGTGATTTTCAAGCGTGTATGCGTCTGGCGCAAGGACCGGACGATGCATGCCTGGCGCCATAATTTCAATGGGCTTGCGGGCATCCCAGCGACTGCGCACATGGACGGACCAGACTCCCGGCTTTTGTTTTTCAAGAATTTTGGCGATGACCGGCTTGCGTTGTTCACAGGCCGGCATGGGATACAGGGCACGCTTGCCGCCGGGTAAAAAGAACCCTGTGCCCATAGGGCGCGATGCCGTATTCGCCAACTCAGCAAGATATTCTTTGTGCGCCAGGGATGGTTTTCGTCCAAGAGCGTCAAGGGCCGTTCTGTACGCATCCACGACATGGGCCGTGTATCCGCCGCTTTTCATCCGGCCTTCGATTTTGAGAGCCCGGATGCCGTTTTTGGCGAACCAGCGTACATATTTGATAAGGCAGAGGTCTTCAGGTGCCCAGAGCGTGCTGTAACCGGGAGCTTCCCTGAGCGCTTCCCACAACAATGAGCCGGGTCGGGTTTTCTCCTCAACTCCAAGCGATATGGCCCGGTATTCAAAGCGGCAAGGGTGGGTGCAGCGGCCAAGGTTGGCCGGCCGGGCGTTGAGCCATGCGGATAAGAGGCATTGACCGGAAACCGCCAGACACATGGCCCCATGCACAAAGACCTCAAGTTCAACGTCCGGGCAGCGTCGCGCAATGGCTTTTATGCCTGTAAGGTCCAGTTCGCGGGCCAGATTGACCCTGCAAACGCCCTGATCTTTCCAGAATGCCGCGGACAGCGCGTTTGTCGTGTTGGCCTGCGTTGAAAGATGCAGGGGCATATGCGGGCATCGTTTGCGTGCAAGGCTGATGACGCCGGGATCTGCGACAATAAGGGCGTCGGGCTGGTTGGACATGGACGAAAGTCGTTCCAGGACAGTTTCCAGGGCGCGCAGATCATGCTGCCGCGGCAGGGCGTTCAGGCAATAATAGACATGAACGCCCGCGTTATGGGCCAGTTTCAGCGCTTTTGGCAGAGTATGCTCGTCAAAACCCTGGGAGCCGGCGCGCAGATTGAATTCTTTGCCGGAAAGGTAGACCGCGTCCGCGCCGTACAGTATGGCGGCTTCAAGTTGTTCCATGTCTCCAGCCGGGCAAAGCAGTTCCGGCCGCGTGATGCGCTCAGGCGTCCGCATGGGATTCTTGTGCCCAGAGGGTCAGCATGTGGATGCGCTCGGATTCGACAAATCCGTGACGTGCGTAAAAACGGCGGGCCGGGGCGTTTGTTTTGGTCGTTTCAAGCGCGATGCCCACGAAACCGTTTTTTCTGGCCCATTTTTGCAGCGCGTCAAGAGCCGTCGTCCCGGCGCCGCAGCCGCGCAGTTTCGGATGGATCATAAATTCATCCAGGAAAAAGAGAAAACCGCCATATTCATTGCTGTAGAGAGAGGTTCCAAGCATGTAGCCCGCGTTTTCGCCTGTTTTTCTTGAACGGAGCAGAAATATATACACGCCTTTGCAGGCTAAAGCGGTTGCGCGTTTTACAGCCGTCGGAATGGTTTTAAGGTCCATTATGCCGGCGTGTTCTTTTTCGGAATAGAAAATATGCATGAGTTCTTCAATAGCGGCATGGTTTTCTTCCGTTGCCCGTACAAGTTCCATGTTCTTTTCTCCCATACCGGATGGAAATCCGACGTTTTTATTTTTACTGTAAAGCGAATTTGACGGCAAAGAGGATTGCAAGCACATACGTCAGGCGGGGAATTTCTTTTGCGCGTCCCGTCAATACGGACAATATCACATAGGCCATGATGCCTATGGCGATGCCTGTGGCGATGCTGTAGGTCAGGGGGATGAGGATAAGAATTAAAAAAGCGGGAATGGATGTGACGTACTTGTCATAATCAAGATTTTTTATGGGCGACATCATGAAAAGGCCGACAATGATCAGTGCGGGGGCTGTCGCCGCCGGCGGAATCAAAAGGAAAATGGGCGCAAGAAAAAGGGCGGCCAGAAAGAGCAGGCCTGTGGCCAGCGCAGTCAAACCGGTGCGGCCGCCGGCGGCGACGCCGGCGGAGCTTTCCACGAATGAGGTGACGGTGGAGGTGCCGAGCATCGCGCCTACGGAAGTGCCTATGGCGTCGGCCAGAAACGCCGGACGGGCCGCAGGCAGCCGTCCGTCCTTGTCCAGAAGGTCGGCTTTGGTCGCGACTCCGACAAGCGTGCCCACGGTGTCGAACATGTCCATAAAAAGAAACGTGAATACGACAACGAGCATATCCATGGTCAGGATATTGTGAAGTTCAAATTGCAGAAACGTGGGCGCAAGGCTTGGGATATTGAAAAGATGCCCGGCGTTGAATTCCGCAAGATTGGTGACGCCAAGCGGGATGCCCAGAAGCGTTGCCGCAAGCATGCCGATGAGCAAGGCGCCCTTGACCCTGCGCGCCAAAAGCGCGCCTATAAGTAGCGTCCCTATGATGGCGACAAGGGCCCCCGGCGTGGCGAGCGAGCCCAGGCCAAGGAGGACAGCGTCGTTTCGCACTACAATTCCCGCGTTTTGCAGCCCTATGAATGCGATAAACAGTCCGATGCCTGCGGAAATGGCCTGCTTAAGCGGCATGGGGATGCTGTTGAGCATGGCCTCGCGAAAATTGGTCATGGTCAGGACAATGAAGATGAGCCCTTCGATGAAAACAGCCGTGAGCGCGAATTGCCAGGAATGCCCCATGCCGAGGACCACAGTATAGGCGAAAAACGCATTGAGCCCCATTCCAGGCGCCAGACCGACGGGCAGGTTGGCGATAAACGCCATGATTATGCACGCTATTGCGGAAGAAATGGCTGTGGCCGTGAAAACAGCGGCCGCGTCCATGCCGCAGGCCCCCAGAATTTGCGGATTGACGGCAAGAATATAGGCCATGGTCATGAACGTGGTCAGACCGGCGCTGATTTCCGTGCGAACCGTGGTCCCTGATTGGTGCAGGCGAAAACGCCGCTCCAGAAAACTTGCCGTCTGCGTCATGATATGCATCCTGGTTACTATTTTTGGAAGAGACGCCGCTTGGCTGCAAAGAATGTCCGCCAGCCGCACCCCATATGGCGAGCAAGACGTAATACATATTTTTACGGCAGACGTCCAGGATAGACCACATCCCTGCACAGCCCGCGTTCTTCAGCCCTTTTCCAGGGCTGGCATTCGCCCTGATCGCACGCCGCCTGCAGATTGCGGCATCCCGCGACAGCGTCGTTGTTATGGAAATTCACTTCGGCCATGGCGACAAGCACAATAGGCAGTTTGTCGTCCATGACCAGGGCGCGGCGCGCGTCTTTTTCAGCCCCAAGAAAATTGCCGCTGTCGGAAAAAATAAGACTGCGCGCGGCATAGTTGAAAGCGTCAGGCTTAAGCACAATCGCCTTGGTGGCGTCTTCTTCGGCTCCGTCCCAGTATTTCAGGTCTTTATAGGCAAGGGCGCGCAGTCTGAGCGCTTCGACGTTCTCCGGTTCGCCACGCAAAGCCTGGGTAAGCAAAGCGGCGGCCTTGCGAGGCTCGGAGCATACTGTGCTCTCATTCCATAAGCGGCGCGCCTGGACAAGAATTTTTTCAACCTGGGGATGCTGCCGCTGCGGGCGCGACGTTTCGGGCTTTGCGGGCGCGGGAGCCGTTTTTTCGGATTGGGGCGGTTTGGCCTTTTCTCCTTCAAAAATTTCAAGAAACGAGAGCGGGCTACAGCCGGAAAGGCAGAAAACGCAGGCCAATACGGCAAGAAAACGAATCATGTATTTTCCTCCCTGCACATATATTTTATAAGTATAAACTATGAGACAGTAAGAGAAAAGGCATTTTCAATTTTATAAAAAATAATTATTTCAATATATTGAGAAAATAGTTCCATATGGAGAAAGCCCGAACATGCCGCGCGGTGCGGGAGAATGGCGGCATGTTCGGGCCGGGCGGGAATCGGTTTGCGTCAGGGGGCGCCGACGGCATGCGCGGCATATCTGCAAACCGGTAAGCAATATATAGCTTATTTTATATTTTTTCGAAAGGGGGTAAAAGGCAAAAAAAGCAATTTTTTATATAACACTATATTATTATTGATATATTTTTGAATTATAATTTTTTTGATTTTAAAAATAAATTGTTATGCCATAAAAATGTATGCCAATAAAAGCAATTTATGATATATTTATCAAATAATAATTATTTATTGAGGTATTAAATAGAATAGTTTATTGTTTTTTTAAGGGAAAGGAGGACATATGCATTTTTTTCAATCAATCAGAACTATTACCTCGTTCATCATGCATATGGAGCGCTGGATGTCCTACTCATTGGACAAAGAGCGCGCCAGGCTATGCAGAAATGGCCTTATTGAGTTGCGGACAAATATATATGAGTATGACGCTCATGTTCAGGCGGCGGCTTTTTTCAGAGATGAGCTTCTTATGCTTTTGACTGGAAAGGCGAACGACGATGTTGTTTTTGCGTTGATTGAAGACCTTGCGGTCATCATGCGGGAGAAGGCCTTACGCTGCCCGATGGCGACGTCTGGAGAAAAAAGAATTTTTGAGTATTTTGAACAGAGCGGCAATTGGGAGATTGAAGATGGAACGCTGGTTTCAATGTTCTATTATGTATATATACCTGCTGCTGTTGAACGGGACAGAACCTGCAGGTCTTTGGCTCATGCGCGGCGAAAGATTCAGCCGGCAAGGAAGCCCAGGCCGGTTTCCGGGCGTTCGCTTGCAATGCGTGGATATTGACAGCGTGTCGTCTTCATACTAGTTGGAGCCGTTGATCTGATTTTTTTGCAAAATAATTTTTTATTGATGGATTTGGACCGTACAGGCGCGCTGACAGGACTGGATGCGATATCTTTGAGACGACATGACGCACAGGTGTGAATGGAACATTTTTGAGGAAACAAGGCCGGCGCTTTTTGCTTTCCGCCGCGCCGTTGCACGTGTATTTCCGGATGCGCCGCATTTTCGCCGGTCTTTGAAAAAATCCATGGCGCATACATTTTGCCGCTTGGCCGCCGGTGCGGCGTGCCTTGCTTTTTTGACTCTGCATGTTGCATGTGTAAGCGTTTTTGCGCAGGAAAGCAGTGCGTCTGTGGATGAGGAAGCCTGGATTACCATGCCGGAAGGCAACCGCGCCACGTTTGTAGGCATCCATGGCGGGACGGTTCCCATTACCATTTTTTCTTCTGAGGACGGCAAGATGGTCGCTTTGCCCGGCAATTCGGGCAAGGACTTTTTGAATATTTTAAGAGGCGTCGCCTCAAGCGATATCAGCGGCGCGGAAAGCGGGGCCTTTGTGCTGCAGGGAGCCCCGGCTGACAAGCCTTCACAGATAAACACCTTTGACTGGAGCCGCAAAACGGACGGCGTGACCGGACAGTGGATTCCTTTGGGACTCAAGCCGGAATCGCCGCATGACAGACTCCGGGCGGAAGCCAGGCGTCTGCGGTATGAAGCCGAAAGGCGCGAGGCCGGCATCAAAACCATTATGGCGCTTAAGCCGTTGCAGAAAATTTATCCGAACAGAGAGCGGTTCCGGTCTGTCGATCTTGGGAAAATCCTCCACATCTAAGTCGCGTTTGCCGCGCAAGGCGCGCGCGTTGGACGGCATGGCGCGGTTTCCGCCGTCGCGTTGTTTTGGATGTTTTTTACTGTGTCATTTTTCTGACAACTCTGAATCGTGCGCTATCGCCGCGGCCTGTTGCAGGGATTTGGCGACAAGCGGGAACTCTTCTTCGGCAATGGTCCGCGGGTCAAGAAGAAAGCCGTTGTCTTCAATTCTGCCCAAAACCGGCGTATCCGCATGCAGAAGGGCCGCGCGCAGGCTTTCGACTGTGAAAGACGACGCAGTCGGCTCAAGGCATACAAGGCTTGTGGGCAAGTCCCGCTCAGGGAAGGCGCCGCCGCCTATGCGCGAGCACCCGGGGCGTATGCGCGCCGTGACCGGCGCCCCGGCGTTTTTTAAAGCGGCTTCAAGAATGTCGGCCAGTTTTTCGGCTTTTTGGCGCAACAGGGGTTCAGGCAGAAGAATCATGTTCAGCGTGGGAACATGGCGGGCCGCCATACCCGGCTCAAGGTACAGCTCAAGTGTGGCTTCAAGCGCGGCAAGCGTCAGTTTGTCCAGACGCAGCACGCGGGCCAGGGGATTTTTTTTCAAAACCTCGATATATTTTTTCCGGCCGGCAATAATCCCGGCCTGGGGCCCGCCCAGTATTTTGTCGCCGCTAAAGAGAATCAGGTCCGCTCCGTCCGCGGCTATGCGTTGCGCCATGGGCTCGTCCTGCGACAGACAGGCGAATTCCGCGGCGGCGTGGGATGCGAAATCATACAGGTTGCCGCTGCCAAGATCCACAAAAACCGGGATGCCGCGCTGCTTTCCAAGCAGGGCCACATCCCGGACCGACGCCTCTTCATGAAAGCCCGTTATCCGGTAGTTTGAAGGATGCACCTTCATGAGCGCCGCCGTATTTTCCGTTATGGCCTGCGCGTAGTCTCCGATTCGGGTGCGGTTGGTCGTTCCCACTTCGCGCAGGAGCGCGCCGCTTTTGGTCATGATATCGGGAATGCGGAATGAGCCGCCTATTTCCACAAGTTCCCCGCGCGAGAGAATGACCTCTTTTCCCCGGCAGAACGTGTCCAGCACAAGAAACACGGCCGCCGCATTATTGTTTACCGCAAGCGCCGCCTCTGTTTTGACGATGCGGCATAGAAGCGGCTCCACATGGGAATGCCGGCTCCCCCGCAAGCCTGTGCGCAGGTCAAGTTCAAGGTTCGTGTAGTATTTTCCGGCCATGAGCACGGCGTCCAGGGCTTTTTGGGATAAAAGGGAGCGGCCGAGATTCGTATGCGCCACAATGCCGGTGCCGTTTATTACTTGCCGCAGGGACGCATATCGTGCCGTGCGGACGAAATCGCGCAATTCAGGAAGCAATGCGGCAAGGGCCAGCTCCTTTTCATCACGGATTGTTCCGTTGCGAACGGCATTGCGTTTTCCGTCAAGGAATGCGTTGATCGCATCGCGCAGCAACGTGCGCGGAATGTTCCGGAATGTTTCGGTTTCGCTCAGGGCTGCAAGCAGAACATCCACGGCGGGCAGGCGGCGAAAAAGTCGGTTCATGCATACGCCTCATTAAGGTATGTGGGATAGAGGTCATAAAAAACAGCCAGGAGATAGAGCGAACCGCATATGAGCACAGGACCGGCGGCAGGCGCGTTGCGTCCTTTTGTTGCCGGAATGCGGCGGACATGCTGCATGGCGTTTTCCAGCGCGTCGCGCAGACTGGGCATAGGGCGGGCCCGGTCGCCGAGTTTCGCGGCAATGAGCGCAGGGTCGGCCGCGCGCGGATTGCGCTCGACAGGCGGAACAAAAATCGGGCCGCTTGTAAGTCCGGGCAGCATGTCCAAAACCGCATCCATTTTTTTATCCCCAAGGCAGGAAAAAATAATGGCCGCCGGGAGCGGAGAACGGGCGCGTATGGCATGCGCGAGAGCCGTAAGCCCGTGCGCGTTGTGCGCGCCGTCCAAAAGCAGGGCCGGGTGTTCCGGTGTCGCCGGGATATATTGCAGTCTGCCTGGAATGAATGCGCGTTCCAGGCCATGGCGTTCTTTGTCCGGCGTGGAGGGTATGCCGAGCTTTGCCGCCAGGGAACGCCATGCGGCCAAAGCCAGAGACGCATTTGTTTTTTGATGCGCCCCGGCCAGGCCAAGAGGGATTTCAGCCGGAAGCTGTTCCGGGCCGGTCAGAACAAACGGGCAGGCGCGCTCGCGCGCTATCTGGCGCAATACGGCGAGCGCCGCGGGTTGTTGGGGCGCGCAGAAGGCGGGTATGCCTTTTTGCATGGCCTGGGCTTTGTCTGTGGCTATGGCTTCGAGCGTATCGCCAAGAATGGCCTGATGGTCAAGATCAATGGGCGTAAACAGGGTCATGTCCATAGATATGGCGCTCGTCGCATCATGCGCCCCGCCAAGGCCGGCCTCCAGCACCGCCAGATCGACGCCGGCGGTCTTGAAGGCCAGCAAAGCCAGAACCGTGAGAAATTCAAAATACGTGAGCTTTGCGCCGCCTGCGGCCATGACTTCCCGCGCGAGAGCGAGGCATGCTTCCTTTGAAGCCGGCGCGCCGTCTATGCGGATGCGTTCCCGGAAATCCACAAAGTGCGGGGAGGTGTACAGCCCTGTGCGCAGACCGTGCGCTCTGGCCAGAGACGCCAGAAACGTGGCGGTGGAGCCCTTTCCGTTCGTGCCCACGACATGGACTGCCGGATACGGCGGGCGCGATACGCCAAGCCGGACGAGACACGCGCCCACCCGGTCGAGAGTCAGGTCCATGTGAAAAAAGCCAAGACGGTCCAGGTAGGACAATATGTCCCCAAATGTGCGGAATTCGTGATTCATTTGCGGTTAGTAGAAGAGGGCAGGCGCTTCCGTCAAGGGTCAAAATGCAAAATCTTGAAGTTTGCCGGGCAACAGGGCTTGACCGTAAAGAGGAACTTGCGTAACAAAGCGTTCACGCGCCATTAGCTCAGTCGGATAGAGCATCTGCCTTCTAAGCAGACGGCCGGGCGTTCGAATCGCTCATGGCGCGCCATATTTTCAGGCGCTTGCAGGTATTCAGCAAGCGCCTTTTCTTTTTGGGCACATGTTGCGGGCACATGAGATTATATCCGGCAGAAAGACCGTTGTGGTCTATTATGGGTATAGGGGGGCAGAAGAAATGAGCATGACGGGATGGCGTCATCCAGTCGGCTGGATGCAGGCTATATATGTAGTAGGCTAGGCGCGGGCTTATAGTGGTTCGGCGTCGTAAAAAGGCCACAAAAAAAGACTTGAGAACGGACCAGGCTCTTTCAAGTGCGTTTTCGCATGGCAAATGAGAACAGAACAGCCCCGCCGCGTGTCGTTTTTGACGCAAAAGAATGGCTGCTTTTTGGGCTTTTCTGATTATGCGACGCCGCTATTTTGTGCAGACTGATCCGAAGCGACAGCAAGTCGACTCTTACGCTCCTCCAGTCGGGCAATTTTTTCTCGCAACACGCCATTTTCCCGCAAAATTTCTTCCTTCTCGCGATGAAGTTGGCGGTTTTCGGCAATCACCTCGCGAAAATCCTTATCCAGAGATTCCAGTTTTGTTTCCAGTCTGGCGCAGCGGGGGCACATGTCCTGCATGCGCGGTATGGCCGCAGGCATTTCCGGCTGAAACGCCTGTTCCCGAACGTCGCTTTCACGTACAGGGCCCGCCCCCAGGAGTAGCCAATTCGGGGAAACACCAAAAATAGAACATATATTCACACAAACACTAAAATCGGGTTCAGATTCTCCTCTTTCATATCGCCCAAGCGTATTTTTATGGATTCCGAGTTTTGCGGCGAATTCGGCCTGCGTCAGGTCTCCCCGAATAATTTTAAGGCGTTCAGAGGCGTTCAAATCGTATTCCTCGATGTTGAAAGTGTACTGAACGCCCGCTGCTTGTCTATCTTGTTGAAAAATAAGAATAATAATGAGGATATCTATTTTTTAACAGAAAAACCAAAAATTGTATTTACAAAATACCAAAAATGGTTCAAAACAAGCCTGCGGGCGAATGAAGTTTCAATAGCTGACGCTGACGACTTTATCCGCCCTGTTTCATGAAATCAACCGTAACCAGCCGTCCTGAAACAGGTATGAGACAGTTTTACGATTCCGATGCGCGAACGTCGAAGTTTCCTTTCCCCATTGACGCCGTATTCACTTGGGTTGATGGTTCTGAGCCCGCATGGCTTGCTGCCAGGCGCCGCTGTTGGGAGAGCGTGGCGCAAAGGAGCGGTCAGAATGGCGCGTTTGGCGAAGACGCTCTTGCTCCTGCGCGTTTTCGGGACAATGGGGAGCTTCGTTTCGCGCTTCGCTCTTTGGAACTGTACGCCCCATGGATACGGACCGTGCATATTGTCACGGCCGGGCAGTGTCCGGACTGGCTGGACAGGGAACAGGCCAACCTGGTGGAGCACAGGCGCATTTTTCCGGACGAACGGCTGCTTCCTGTCTTCAGTACCCGGCCCATAGAATTGTGCGTGCACCGTATTCCGGGACTGGCGGAGCATTTTCTCTACTTTAACGATGATTTCATGCTTGGACGTCCTGTGCGGCAGGAAGATTTCTTTCTGCCCACAGGGACGCCTGTCGTATGGGCTGTCCGGCACAGCCGCCGTGAACTGGAAAAACGCGGTCGGGAAAAGAGCGCCACGCATACTGTGGCCGTCAACAAGTCCTGTGCGCTGATCCGGGAGCGTTTCAACCGGGATTTTCCGTATCGGATGCGCCATTTTCCCAAAGCCATGACCGTGACGACCGCGCGGCAGGTATGGGACGTTTTTCCGGACGCCGTCCGCCGCACTTTGGCTTCGCCGTTTCGGTCATTAAACGATATCTCCATGACCATGCTGTATCCTTTGTATCTTTTGGCCACGGAACAGGGGCTGTTGCGCAGAATTAACGGCATCTGGCAGTTGCGGGATATGTTTAGCGGCGGAGTGTGTCATATGGGCACGTCGCTTGGCGATCACAACTGGAAAAGAAAACTTGCCGCCATTGCCCGTATGCGGCCGAAGACCTTCTGCCTGAACGACAGCACCTATGCCTCTGATGCGGACCGGGCGGTGTTGCGTACCTGGTTGGCCGCCCGTTTTCCGGCGCCATGCCGGTTCGAACATGATGAATAATGTCCGTATATTGCGATGCTTCAGGATGTTTTTTCCAGAAGGGGTTCCCTTGAAAGCGGCGTGGTTGGCGACGCTTCCGCGGATTCTCTGGCTGGCTGCGCTTGCGCTGCACGGCAGCCTTCCGTTGCATTCCGATCTGACGACGTTTGTCCTGATCTGTGCGTTTCCGGCTCTGCTTCTGGCCCAAAGGCAGCCGCCGCGCATTCCGACCGGATATGCCGCGTTCGCTCTGGCGGGCGCGGCGCTCATGTTTGCCGCGACAGTGGTCGCAACGGCGTTGCATCCGGAAACAATTGCCGCCGCATCCAGGATTGTTTTATGGGCGGCCTGTCTTTTCAGCGGCATGATTCTGGGGCGGGAATTGCCCGGGCATCGGTATGTTTTTTTGGGGGCGCTTGCGGCGTCGCTTCTTATTTCAGGGATAGCAGGCTTTGCCGCAGAACGGCTGTGGCCGGAAAGCGTTGATTTATGGCAGGGAGACAGGCTGAAGCTGTTCGCTATACACCCGTCCCGGCTGGCTCAATACTGCGCTGTGGCCATATTCTGGAGTCTGCAGGGATGCGTTGGGGCGAAAAGCGCGTTGCACAGGGTTGCATACGGCGTTTGCTTGGTTGCCCTTTCCAGCATGTTTTTTTTGACCAATACCAGAGCCATGCTGTTCGCCCTAGCAGTAGCCTTGCTTTGCCTGTTGCCTGCGGTTGCTCGCTGTTTCAGGAAACGGCTGCTCTTTATTTTGGCTTGTCTCATCGCCGCCGGCGGCGCCAGCCTTGTTCTGTTTCCGGATGCTGAAGCCAGCCGCAGGCTTTATTCCGTGCTCAGCAATCCTCTGTATGACCCCACATACCGTTCCCGGCTTCCCATATGGGAGGCCGGATGGACCGCGTTTACTGAGGCGCCCCTGTTTGGACACGGGATTAAAAGTTTCCGGGAACGGTATGAGGCGTGCCGGAGCACGCGCGAAAGCGAATGGCGTGTGCGTTTTCCAGGGTATGAGCCGTCGGTCAAACATGCGCATAATATTTTTCTGGGCCGCCTTGTGGAAACTGGTCTGGCAGGATGCCTAGGCTTTATGGCGTTTTTCTGCGGAGTCATGGCCTGCGCGTTGTGCGGGCCGCAAGCGGAACGATGGATTGCGGGATGGTTTCTTTTTTTTCTATTGGCTGGTCTGATGGATGATCCGCTTTTTCGGGTGAACGACAGTTTTGTGTTTTTTGCGGCCGGCTCCGTTCTTGGCGGCGCTATCCGCCGGAAAGACGAAACGCCGGAATAGAGCGGATGCGGCAGAAAAAACGGCCGGCCTGGGTCTTATTTCAAAAGCGTCCTGTGTCGGGCATGCGGCAAAACCCGGCGTATCCATTTTTCGGATGCGCCGGCGTATCGCCTTTTGAGATATGAATCCTTCCTGTTCCCTGTGTTCTGGCGCGTTCCGTCATTGTTGCTCGCTCTTTCGACTATCCGGATGACCGCTATTGTCGTCTTTTATTTTTAATGAGTCTTAGTCCTAAATAAAATACCTCTATAATGTATATAAAATAAAGGAGTCCAGAATGAGCAGATATCGTGTAAAATGTGAACGCAGAAAAGATACTGCAAGCTCTAAATCCGTTTGGTATGAGTATGTTGAAGCCAGTTCTGAATCCGTTGCGCGTTCGATAGCCAGCGAAAAAGCAAAAATTAGACTCCCAAACGAAATTATTGCCATTTTAGAAGCAAAAAAACTTTAATTTATATGTAAAGTGGTTGGACAGGACTCATTAAAAATAAAATTTGTCAATAGCAGTTATCACGGTAGAGCAATAAGGCGGCAAAGATTTTCAGGGTTTTCCGTCTTATTGCTTTTGTCTGCGGTTGACCAGAGCCGCATGGACCTGTTCCGCATTGTAGCTGCTGCGGACGAGCGGAGCGGAAAAGACAAAGGGTATCCCCAGTTCGCGACCTCTTTTTTCATACAGTTTGAATACGTCAGGATGAACGTAGCGTTCCACGTGCGGGTGGCGTTGCGACGGGCGCATGTACTGCCCGATGGTCACGATATCGCATCCTATTGCGGCGAGGTCCGCCAGCGTCTCATATACTTCCTCATCCGTTTCGCCCAGACCGACCATCAGGCCGCTTTTGCTGATGCGTCCGGCTTCTTTCACCCGGCGCAGCAGTTCGAGACTTTGCCTGTAATCAGCCTGAGGCCGGATGCGCGCATAGTGCGCAAAAGGCGTTTCCACATTATGGTTGATGATGTGCGGGGCAGCGTTTATGACTGTTTGCAGGGCTGTTTTGTCGCCCTGAAAATCCGGAATGAGAACTTCAATGGTCGGGCAGACGGCGTTGCTGCCCTGAATCGCCCTGATGGTGGAAGCGAAATGAGCGGACCCCCCGTCCGGCAGGTCGTCGCGGGTTACGGAGGTGACGACCGCATGGCGCAAACCAAGGAGCGCCGTCGCCTTGCCCACGCGGATGGGCTCTTCCGGGTTGGGCGCGCGGGTTGCACCTTTGCCGATGTTGCAAAAGGCGCAGTTTCGGGTGCAGGTGTCGCCAAGGATGAGAAATGTGGCTGTTTTTCGGGAGAAGCATTCGAATTTGTTCGGGCACCGGGCGCTGTGGCAGACCGTATGCAGATGAAGGTGGTCCGCAAGGGCGCGCGTGTCGGAAAACGCAGGGCCGCAGGGCAGCTTAACGCGCAGCCATGGGGGGATTCTCAAAGAGGGTCTGGAATTCTCTGGAGCAGACACGTTTGACCTCCTGCATGGAAATGGAGTCGTCGCCGCGTTCACGGCATAAGGAAGTGGCCTCGGCATCGGGAAGACCGCACAGGGTAATAGCGTTGAAAAGAGAAAGGTCGCGCCCGACGTTAAGCGCAAACCCGTGGAAAGAAATCCAACGGCGCACGCCTATGCCAAGAGAGCACAGTTTGCGCCTGCCTATCCACACGCCGGGCCGCCCTTCCCATCGCGCGGCCCGCACCTGAAAAAACGCCGCGGTGCGGATGACGGTTTCCTCAAGGAGCGCGACGAAGTCGCGCAGGCCGTGCGGGCGTTTGTCGATGCGGACAATAGGGTAGGCCACAAGTTGCCCCGGAAAGTGACAGGTGATATTGCCGCCGCGTTCTGTGCGGACCACATCGATGCCTGATTTTTCAAGTTCCGCCGGATTGCGGCGCAGGTTTTCCGCGCCGCCATGCCGTCCAAACGTGACGACAGGGGGATGCTCCACAAGAAAGAGCGTGTCTTCCGCGCCTTGCAGAACCTCTTCATGCCGGGTCAGTTGCGCGGTCAGAGCGTCATTATAGCGCATCATGCCAAGATCAATGATTTTCATAATGAATTATTGCAAGTGCTTGAGACTGGACAGAACTGTGATCTGTGGAAGTGAGGCTGTTTTAATGAGTTTTCCGGCGCAACATCGCTGAACGTCCGATTTTGTAAATGGAGCGTCCCCTATTCAGTGCGGGGATATTTTTTAGCAGGCGGCTGCTTATGCGTTTTGCCATGCGTTTTGTTTGTCGTTTGTTGCTGTTCGTTGTTTGCCATGTTTTTTTTCGATGGTCAAATGTGTTTGCAGACGTTGTTCCTCTGGCGCAATCGCAAAGCGCCGGATAGAGCATGGACGGCTTTATCCGGCGCTTTGCTGATGCATGGGCCCGCGCGGTTTTGGCTTTGAATGCCTGAGCCCGGCGGGGTGCGTAAAGTCGCCTGCGGCTATGGCGTTATTTTGCGTCGCACGGTGCGTGTATGGACTGATTTTTTTGGGCGGCCGGCGTCGCGTTGTTTTTTTCAGGTCGCGCTTGGCAATGAACCCTGTAATCCATGGCGTGAGGAACGACGTGAATATTACAGCCAGGGCCACTTGCGCTGTGGCGGCTTCGACATAAGGCAGATGCGCTGGATTGGACTGGGCCAGCATCATGGGAACCACCACGGCGATGCCCGCGACGCTGCATGTGGCTACGGCGCCGTACCCTGGACGATGTAAAACCAGGCGGTCAAGAAGATACATGAGCGGAACGCTGATAACCAGATAAATAATGGTGAGAATGATGCCGGAAAGTCCCGATTTGACCGCGGCGAACAGATTGATGGCCGAACCGAAACAAAAACCGAGGAAAGGCAGCATGATTGGCAGCGCCGGTCCCGTCATTTTCCGGATGTTTTCGTCCAGATTGCCTAAAAGCATGCCCAGCAGAAAGGGCGCCAGCGTGGACACCGTTCCCATATAGTCTATCCCTGCTCCGCTGGCCGCTTCCATGATAAAAAGCGGGGCGGCCGGCACCGCGATGATGTTCAGAAGACCGAACGCCGCTTTATCCACGCCGTCGCCATAGTGGTCCATAAGGGCCATGTACACGCCGGGGTTGCAACTGACCATGGTCACGCCAAGCGCCGCCGCTGAAATCCCCCAGAATCCCTCCAGGCCGAAAAAGCGCGTCACGAGCCATGCGATGACGAATCCTATTAAGAGACGCAGCACGCAGATTGCGCCGCCGCGTTTGAGCGTCTTGGGGATTTCGTGAACCCTGAACTGACTGCCGGTCAAAAAGAGCATGATGCCGATGACCGCCATGGTGCCCTTGCCCGTGAATGTGCCCGTGGTCACGCTGCCGATCTGGAGCGCTTGCGGAAAGAAGGTATTAATGACGGCGGTGATGCACATGGGAACGATCATCAGACCGCCGGGAATGCGGCGCACGTTGCCGAGTATGTTCATGCGGGTCTCCTTTTGCGTATTGTGGCTGTTTATGACTTGGGATTAGCCGCAAATCGAGCCCGGGGACGTTTTCTCTTGGGACAAGAACCGCTCTTTGACCAAAAAAGCGGATTGCCTTTTTTCCTGCAGCCAGAAGGCAATCCGCTTCATGCATCCAGCCCGGCTCGAGGAGAGCGCCAGAGCGCTTGTGGCTCCTATTTACTTAGCCAGACGGGGGAACAGGGCCAGCGCGTTTTGGCGGTTGATCTGGGCATGTTCATCACCCTTGAATCCGGCGTAGGCGTCCAGTTTCTTCGCAAAAGAAGCGCCTACAGCCGCAGGAGCATACGGATAGTCGCTGCCGAAAAGGATGTGCCCTGGTTTGGCGAAGGCCAGCAATGTGGGCAAGGCGGCCTCGCTCGAAGACAGGGCCGTATCAAAATAGAAGTTTTTGAACTCGGCAATTATGTCGTCTTTGTTGACTTTGCCCGGATTCAGTCCTTCCTGGAGTTCGGCAAAACGATGACTTGCATACGGCAGAAATCCGCCGGCATGTGAAAGAATGACTTTCATGTCGGGGAATTTCCGCATGACGCCTTTGAAGACCATGCTCACAGCCGCTCGCGTGGTGTCGAAAGGATAATCCACGATGGGGCCGGGGATTCCGGGGATGACGTTGATAGCGGGCTTTCCGGGGTGAATGAAAACCACGGCCTTTCTTTTGTTCAATTCGGCCCACAGGGGGTGATACAGTTCTTCGCCAAGATACTGGTCTTCATAGTTGGTGAGAAGCACGACGCCGTCGGCCTTGAGCACATCAAAGGCATATTCCGCTTCTTTGATGGAGCCTTCAATATTGGGAAGGGGCAAAGTGGCGAAGTTGCCGAAACGGTCCGGCTGCTTTTGCACCAGGCTTGCGGTGTATTCGTTGATCTGGCGGGCCATGTCGAGTTGTTCCTGGCCTTTCCAACCCTGCACGCTGGGCGCGGTGACGGAAAGAACGGAGGTCTTTATTTGCAGTCTGTCCATAAAGTCCAGACAGGACTGGGGCGTCCAGTCCGGGCTCTTCCATCCGGAAGGATCGCCGCCGTGAGAAGAGAGGGCTTCAACCCATACGGGAGGAACTACGTGGGTGTGAACGTCAATGCGATCGTAACTCATGGTTAAACCTCCATTTATAATTTGGTGTTGGGACGCTCGCCGCATCCTTTGATGATTGAAGGCTAACCTAAGTATTTACATCAGTTAAATATATTAATATGATTATTCTATAAGTAAAATTGATATATATAACAGGATTGGGGCATTATGGAATTACGCCATTTGAAATATTTCGTGACGGTCGTGAATGAGAAGCATTTCAGCCGGGCGGCGGAGAAATTGCATCTGGTGCAGCCGGCGCTCAGCATGCAGATCAGGGATATGGAACAGGAACTTGGGACAACCCTTCTGCGTCGGACAACCCGGAATATTGAGCTGACCGAAGCCGGCGCTCTTTTTTATGATGAAGCCGTAAGGACGCTTGAACAGGCGGACAGGGCCATATATATAGCCAAACGGGCCGGAAAGGGACTTATAGGGACCATCAGAATCGGGTATGCGGGCAATGCCATTCTTTCCGGCATCCTTCCCAAAAAACTCAGGCGGTACCGTCGCGATTATCCGGATGTGGAAGTGGAGCTTCTGGAAACCCCTCTTATGAAATGCGCCCAGGCCATTCTTGAAGACAGGCTGGACGTTTGTTTTATGCCTTCGTTTCTGGACAAAGCGCCCACCGGATTGGCCTGTCGAAAATTGGCCGATTTTCCGTGGATTATAGCCATGGCCAGCAGCCATCCGTTGACAAAGTATTTTTCTCTTACAGCCGGAATGCTTCGGAACGAAAGTTTCATTCTGTATTCGGACCCGAAGGCCACGAACGGGCATGGCGCCGTGCTGCAAAGACTCATGGGGCGGCATCTTAAGGTCGCGTATAAATCAGCGAACGCTTTTAGCGTTATTGCGCTCGCAACGGCAGGGTACGGCATCACGCTTCTGCCCGGCTCGTACTTGAGCGTGTACATTCCCCGGCTCACATACCGTTTGATACGCAATTTTAAGGAACGTTCAGATATCACCCTTTATTATCGCGTCAATGAAGATCGCCCTGTGGTCAACGCCTTCATCAACTCCGCCAACACGGAAGAAGATTCTTTTGGAACTTGAACTTGGGTGAAGTGGTCTTTGAAACGCAATATCCATATGAGCCAAATACGCATTCGTAAGGCAGCACAGCGCATAAAAAGCTTTTTGGAAAATATGCGCGGGTGTTTTGGCGGCATGTATATTTTTCAGAATATGGCGGCTGCTGAAAATTCAAATAGTACTATATCTTTGTGAATAGAATACATGAAGATGGAATTGTGTTTCAGGACAAAAATATAAGGCGACGCGCAAGCGCATTTTCTGTTTTGGTCTTTGCAGGCATATCTTCTGGAAATATGCTGGAGCAGCGTGTTGCCTGATAGAATATTTTAGTATATTTTTACATAGGGATTGTGCATGATATTTTTTGCAAACAGGTCTAAACTTTAATGTTTTTTAGAAAAATCATAAAAAGCGAAACTGCGCTTTACACTCAAATAAACATATCCTTTATATAAACTTGATGAAAGTAAAGTAATCAATTTATATGGTGAGCATATGACACAGATAAACAGTAGCAACTTTGAAAAATCACTAAATGAACTTTTTCTTATTCTTTCATATAATAATATTACAACGCAATCTGTTCTTAATAAAATTGCTTTTATATTGAGTGCATATATACCTATAAACGGAATTGTCCTGTCTTCATTTTATAATAGAACAATTTATAGGATTGCAAGCGTCGGATGTCTGGAAAATATTTTTCTTTTTTATGGCAATGTGCATTTTGATGATGAAATTCTGGAAGAATTCAGCAACAATCCGAGTCATGTATCTGAAGAGGTGTCGCTTTTTTCAAGCGATCAACCTCAGTTTTCTACATTTGCTTCGCGCGTGTACAGGCCGGGCGTGAGCAGCATTTATATTCCCTTTGGACCATTTCTGTATTTTCCGGGATATTGCTATATGAATGTTTTCTTTGCAAGCGGCCCGCAGAGTTTTCAGGATTATATTCATTGTTGCGAATGGTTTCGCCCTGCATTGACGTTTTTCGCCTCCATTATTTTGCGGAACGAGAACTGGCGCATTCAGGATGGGCAGCTTGTCAGCGGAACATCCCCTGGGAATCCGGCAACTGCCGTTTCGGAAGGCAAAAAGGCATTTCATTCCGAATTTAAGAGCCTTGAGGCGGTAAACAGGGAGCATATCCAAAAAGCGCTTCAGCTTACCGGCGGGCGTGTGGCCGGAAAATACGGGGCCGCGGCGAAACTGGGGCTTAAGCCCACAAC
Organism: uncultured Desulfovibrionaceae bacterium; assembly: GCA_944324045.1. Lineage (GTDB taxonomy): Bacteria > Desulfobacterota > Desulfovibrionia > Desulfovibrionales > Desulfovibrionaceae > CALUUT01. The sequence continues at coordinate 107,195 of CALUUT010000068.1, forward strand.
GTTGTGGGCCAAGATACGAAAATACGGCATTGAGATACCTAAAACCGGCAATGACCGTGAAAAGGCTTCGGAATCCTTATAGGGCAATGATTGTTGTTTGCTATGCAATGAGCCGTCATCATTCGATGACGGCTCATATGTTTTTGGACGATTGCGCGAAAAAGGCGTCGCGCGGCATATGCAGGTTTTGCTTGATTTCCTGCGAAAACAAGCGCATGTGCGGCAAAGAATTTTCATTGGCGTTTTCTTTCGGGAACATGCCCGCGGTTCTCTGAAGGAGAAAGGATTGAAAGCGGGCATTCATGGAGTTGTGCCATGCTGCAAAAAGTATATCCGATTTTATTGTTGTGCGTGTCCAATATGTTTATGACCTATGCCTGGTATGGACATTTGAAAGACCTGGCTGGAAAACCCGTGATCATTGTTGTTCTTTTGAGCTGGTGCGTGGCGTTTTTCGAATACTGTTTTCAGGTTCCTGCAAACAGATTGGGCTTTCGGTTTTACTCCCTTGGACAGCTCAAGATCATGCAGGAAGTCATCAGTATGGGAATATTTGCGCTTTTCAGCATCTTGTATATGAAAGACAAGCCCAATCTCGATTTCCTTTGGGCGGCGCTGTGCATGCTTGGAGCCGTTTTTTTCATGTTCCGAAGCCATCTGTAGCGTCGCATGTGGGCGTCTCGTTTGGCCGCCGGGGCGCGGGAGAGCCTCTTTGGAAAGGGACTCGCCCGGCCCGAAAAGCGTTTTTGGAACATTTTTTATTCGTCCCGCGTCCATCGAAGCTAAAGCCTGTCAGCGGCTTCCGCGCTTTCAATATCTGAGGGGGGCTGAAGCTGTTCCTCCATGGTCAGAAAATGATGAATCATGGTTTGCGCGGCAGTGGTCAGATAGTGGTCCTTGAGGCGGACGACCATGGGCTCCACCTGATATTCGGCAAGATCAATAGGCAGCACAACATATTTTTTGAGGATGTGTTCCGGCACTTCCGAGGACGGAATAACCGCCACGGCTTTCATGCCGTTGGCGATAAGGTCCGCAAGCGTGCGGCAGTCCGGGCTTTCCACCACAATATTGGGGCTTATGCCCGCTGCCTTAAAAACTTTGAATAGATTGTCGAAGACGCCGGTTCCTTCAATGCGCTTGCAAAGCAGAAGCGGAAGACCGCGCAACTCTTCAAGCGTGACCGTCTTTTTGTCCCTTTCCACCGTTATTCTGTCTGAATACACAGCGGAAAAAGGGCTGGCCGGAAGCGGGATGACCTCAAAGGCTTCCGGGTCTGACGCGGGCAGCATGATTGCGAAATCGATTTGCCGCTTTTTGAGCATATTTTCAAGAAAATTGCTGTCTCCGATGACCAGTTTGAAGCGCAGATTGGGAAATTCGTTGTGCATGATGGGCGCGACCCGTAAAAGCCTGCTCAGGCACATGGTGGTCGCCCCCACGATAAGTCTGCTGCTGAACCCGTCTTCCGCATTTTTCACTTCAAGCGGAATTTCCTCAAGCATGGCCAGAAGCTGGTGCGCCCGCTCATACAGCACGCGCCCAGCCTCGGTTATCTGCCAGTTGCGGCCGTCGCGGATAATGAGCGTCACGCCTAATTCATCTTCAAGCTCTTTCATCCGCTGACTTAAAGGCGGCTGAGACATATTGAGAACCCGCGCAGCCCGGCTGATCTGGCCCTGCTCTACAATGGTACAAAAGTACATAAGTCTTTTCGCATCCATAACCGCAGCATCCTCCTTTTTTTATGGGTGTTTGTGGGCGCTTGATCCAGCCTTTTGCAATGGTCTCAATGCTTGAAAAATTGTTTTCTCCGTTCAGTGCGCTGTTTTTAGCAGGATATGGATATTTAGCATAGATTAAGTATTGAGTATATTCATTTTGTAAATACAATGCATATCAAAAGAGGCATAGTACTATAATTTTATATCATATTGCTATACTAGGCAAACTAAAAAAGTATTTTGCATTTTCCGTGGAAATAAGTATTACAGATACACCTTTCCTCAAAGACGTTATCATCAATAGGAGGATGTTATGTCTTGTACGAATTGCAATGAAGTTCATGATCTTCGCTCCGCCCTGGAACTGCTTAAGCAGCATCCCGGCCAGTATCTTGAAACCGGCGTCGAAGTGGACCCTGAAGCCGAACTGTCCGGCGTATATCGTCATATTGGCGCAGGCGGAACCGTTATGCGCCCCACCAAAATCGGCCCGGTAATGATGTTCAATAAAATAAAGGGTTTTGACAATGCCCGCGTCGTCATCGGCATGCTTGCCTCGCGCAAGCGCGTGGCGTTGACCCTTGGAACCACGCCTGAGCAGCTTGGATTCCATATGTGCAAGGCTCTTACCACGCCTATTCCGCCGGTTATGGTCGAGCAGGATAAGGCGCCGTGTCAGGAAGAAGTGCATCTGGCTTCCGAGCCTGGATTTGATATCCGCAAATTGATTCCCGCTCCCACCAACACGGAAGAAGACGCCGGTCCGTACATCACCATGGGCCTGTGCTATGGCAAGGACCCCGAAAACGGACAGGAAGACGTGACCATTCACCGTCTTTGCCTCCAGGGTCCGGATGAAATATCCATGTACTTCGTGCCGGGCCGCCATCTGGACACGTTCAGAATTAAAGCGGAAAAGGCCGGAAAGGCGCAGCCCATCTCCATCAGCATTGGCCTTGATCCGGCTGTGTACGTGGCTTCCTGTTTTGAACCGCCGTCAACGCCTCTGGGATATAATGAATTGTCCATTGCCGGTTCCCTGCGCGGCAAGCCCGTTGAAATGGTTCAGTGCCGGACCGTGGATGCAAAGGCTATCGCCAACGCTGAAATCGTCATCGAAGGCGAACTTGTCCCCAATGCCCGCGTGGTTGAAGATCAGAACTCCCATACCGGCAAGGCCATGCCCGAATTTCCCGGCTACACCGGCCCGGCCAAACAGTCCTTGCCTGTGATCAAGGTCAAAGCCGTGACCACCCGCAAGAATCCAATTATGCAGACCTGTATCGGACCCAGCGAAGAACATGTGAATCTTGCCGGCATTCCTACGGAAGCCAGCATCATTCAGATGGTGGGCAAGGCGCTTCCCGGACTGTTGCAGAACGTATACGCGCATCCCTCAGGCGGCGGCAAGTACCTGGCCGTATTGCAGGTTAAAAAGACGGTTCCGCCTGATGAAGGACGCCAGCGTCAGGCCGCTCTTCTTGCCTTCTCCGCATTCTCTGAACTAAAGCACGTCATTTTGGTTGACGAAGACGTCGATCCCTTTGACACCAATGACGTTTTGTGGGCCATGACCACCCGCTTCCAGGGCGATGTGGATACTATATGCATCCCGGGCGTGCGTTGTCATCCGCTTGATCCTTCGCAGTCTCCGGAATTCAGCCCGTCCATTCGCGGAACCGGCATTGCCTGCAAGACAATCTTTGATGCGACGGTTCCCTTTGAACTGAAGTCGCATTTCCAGCGCTGCCACTTCAAGGATGTGGACTACAAAAAGTTTCTTCCCGCTGACTATAAAGAGTAAATAAGCCTCCGGACACGGTGCGGATTATACCTCTGCCGCGCCGTGTCCTCCCTCTGATGATTGCAGAATTTGGGCGTTGGGCTGGGTCTGCCTCTTCTGGAGGATAGTTGCAGCTTAAAAGGCGCTTAGGGCAACCTTGCGAAAAAATATTTTCTCAGGGGTCTTGAGTTGCGCCCAGCGCCCAGGATGACACATTTGGGTTCGTTTTGGAATGGTTTCCCCCCCGGCAAACCTTAAATAAGGATGGAAGAGATGGTTGGTCCGTTTATCAATGCCGCTGGTCTTGCGGTAGGCGCGATTCTGGGCGCTTCATGCAGTAAAATCATTAGCCAGAACCTCAAAGAAAAGATGCCCCTTACGTTTGGCCTGGCGTCCATGGCCATGGGAATCACCATGATTGTCAGGGTCAAGCTGCTTCCCGCAGCGATATTGGCATTGCTTCTGGGCACGATTATAGGAGAACTGATTCATCTTGAGGCGGGAATTGGAAAGGTTGCGGGACTGACTCGCGGCATTGTGGACAAGATCATCAAACCGCGTGAAAGCGGCATGTCCCAGGAAGAATTTTCCGGAAAATTCGTGGCTATTCTGGTGCTGTTCGCGGCCAGCGGCACAGGTATTTTTGGAGCGATGAATGAAGGCATGACTGGCGACATGACCATGCTTCTGGCCAAGGCCGCTCTTGATTTCTTCACAGCCGCCATTTTCGCCACCGGCATGGGGTATTCTGTCGTGGTGCTCGCGATACCCCTGCTTTTTGTGCAAACATGCCTGTTCTATGCAGGCGCCGCCATTATCCCTATGACCACCCCGACCATGATCGCCGATTTTTCGGCAGTGGGCGGGTTCATCATGTTTGCGACCGGTTTCAGAATCTGCGGCATCAAGCCCTTTCCTATTGCGAACATGCTTCCGGCTTTGTTCATTGTCATGCCGATTTCCTCATTCTGGATGAATACATTCATGGTCTGGCTTAAGACATTATAGTGTCCGCAGCATATACCTTAAATTTAAAGCGGTTTTGGCTTGATCTGAGAACAGCGTCTTGAAACATAAGGGAACTCCGCTTTGATGGAGAAACGTATCCGGCCGCTCAACCGGACGCCATGCTCGCGGAGTTCCCCTATGGATACTTTCAACCAAAACGTCATTAAAATATGAAGCCGGTCTTTATAATCTGGCGGCGGAGTTGGGAGAGTTTTCCATGCGCGCCGGACATGGGATTTTTCAGAGACGTTTTCCACTGATATCATGCGGCCGGAAGAGCGGGCGGCCGGAAAGCGCCGTTTGATTTCCATAGAGGGACGCTCAGCCTGGAAACAGAGCGGCTGGGAGCATGCCAGAATCCTGAAGCGTTTCGGCAGGGTCTGGAGACGGATTGGCTGCCCCGGCGCAATGGCGGAGGATTCGTTCGAGTGAAATACGTTGTGCGTCAAACAAAGACGATTGCCGAATCGGGTCAAAGCGGCCATGGCCTATGGCCTTGCGCAAAGAGCGGGCGTATCTGCGAATATCCGGCTTATAATGGAGTTTGACACCAGCATTCCATTGCGCGTCAGGCGCAGATAACCGTTGCTGATGCGAATCAGGCCGTTTTTGTGCAGCAGATTGATCAGCGGTTGATGATCTTCAAAAAAGCTGCGGCCGGTCAGTTCTTCATAGGCTTTAAGCCGCATCCCCCGCGACGTGCGCAGGCGCAGCATCATCAACTCCGACAGTTTCGCCTGCAAATCCAGCGTTTCCGCATCTTCGCCGGTGCGTCCGGCATGCACCGCGGAGAAATACCGCCGCATGTCCGGCGGATTGGTCCAGCGGCGTCCTTGCAGCGTGGATGTGGCTCCTGGTCCGAATCCCAGGTATTCCTGACCTTCCCAGTATCCAAGATTGTGACGGCACTGGTATCCCATTTTGGCGAAATTGGATATCTCGTAGTGCAGATATCCTTTTTCTTCCAGAAATTCCGCACCGCGCATGAACATGAGCGCCTGACGGTCGTCGGACGGCATGGTCAGGGTTTCGCGCGCGCATTCTTCTGTCAGGGCTGTTCCCGGTTCAAGCGTAAGGCCGTAACAGGACAGGTGTTCCGGTTTAAGACGCGTGCAGACGTATTGCAGTTCATTCAGCCAGTTTCCAGGCGTTTGGCCCGGAATCGCCCAGATAAGATCCGCGCCCACATTGGCGAATCCCGCGGCATGGGCCTCAAGCACGGCTTTTGCGCCCTGGGCCGCGTTGTGCGGTCTGCCAAGGATGCGCAAAAGCGTATCGTCAAGACTCTGGATTCCGATGGAAAGGCGGTTTACGCCGCAACGTAAAAGGGCCGCGAACATGCCCGGCCGCAGAACGGAATCCGGGTTGGCCTCAAGACTTATTTCGGCATTGTTTGCAATGGAAAAAAAGCGTGCGAGCTGTTCAAGCATGGCGTTTATGGCGGAAGGCGTCAACAGGGAGGGCGTTCCGCCGCCGAAAAACACAGTATTTGCCGGAATCCGGCCCAGTCGCTGGCCCTGGAAGCGTATTTCACGCAGAACGTGCTCGACGTAGGCGTCCATTTCGCCCGGGTCCGGCTCTTTTGAATAAAAAGAGCAGTAGCGGCATTTGCGCACGCAAAAAGGCACATGAATATAAATCTGCATCACGCCCCCGGAAAGGCGTTTTTCATGCGTTCGAAGTCTTTGGCGTAGCGATCTTCAATGCTGTACAGACAGCCGCAATATTGCTGCCGGTATATGCCAAGCTCTTTTGATCTGTCTATGCCGCGCTGCCAGCCTTTGCGAAAGTCCCGATATAAAAAGGCCGGTCCCGGATGCAGGCCGGCCGCGGCCGCTCCTTGTTCCTTCAGGTATGCATGATCCTGATGCCGTGAATATAAAAGGGAGCTTGTGAAGGCGTCGCAGCCGCGCGCCGCGGCTTCAGCCGCCGTCCGGGCAAGCCGCATGGCATGGCAGACGCCGCAGCGGCCGCTGGTCCCGCTCTCTTCGCGTCCGTTTACGGCCCGGAAGAATATGCGCGCGCCCTGCGGCTCATCGTACAGGCTCAAAGGGATTCCGAAATGCGCCGCAACCTGAATCGCGCCTTCGCGGCGTTTCATGTATTCGGTAAGCGGGTGAATATTGGGATTATAAAAGAATCCGGATATGGCATGCCCCTCTTCCAGCAGTTGCTCCAGAGGAACAATTGCGCACGGGCCGCAGCATATATGCAGGAGAATATGCATCAAACGCTCCTTTATGACCGCAATACCGTCCTCTTTCAGGAGAAAAACGGACTGATGAACAGCTCTGCCGGCAAAATTCGCTTTGCGCCTGTCTGCAAGGGACGATTTGCGCGGCGTTTTCTTGCCGGGTTGAATATTTGCCGGCGGATGCCCCTGACTGTGGGGTGCGCCCGCGTTTTTCATCTGGAAAAAGCGCCGGCGCAGGAAAGATCCGCCCCCTGATATGTTTTGAACATGTTCAGGAGAGGGGGTTTCCTGAACATGTCCGGCAAGCATGGGCTTAATGTCTGGGGTGGATTTCAACCCGTTGGTCGAATTCCTGTTCCAGTTCCAGAATGCGGCTGCGTTTGTTGTTCAGAAGATAGAGCGCAAGCTCCATATCAAATTCGCATATCAGAGGCGATGACTGGTTGGAGCGCAGGCGGCGTTTTATTTCCCTGAGCGCCTGTTGCGACTGCCATTCCATATTGCGCCGAAGCCCGGTGCCCCGGCACAAAGGGCATGATTCCATGGTGATGGACAGGGCTGATGAGCCAAGCCGCTGGCGTACCAGCTCCATAAGCCCGAAGTTGCTGATCTTGCCTACGTCGTAACGCGCGCGGTCCACTTTCATGGCGTTGCGCATGGTTTTTTCCACCTCGCGCCAGTGGTTCCGGTCGCGCATTTCGATGAAATCTATAACCACCTGTCCGCCCAGGTCGCGCAGGCGCAACTGTCGGGCAATGGCCTCCGCCGCTTCCTGGTTGGTACGCAGGGCCATGGCTTCGAAGTTGTTTTTTCCGGAAGTTTTTCCGGAGTTGATATCAATGGCCGTCAGGGCTTCTGTCTGGTCAAAGACCAGCCGGCCGCCGGAAGGGAGAAAGACTTCCCGCGCGTATATCTGCTCAAGCTGTTTTAAGAGGGAGAAACGCTCCCACAGGGTCTGCATCTGATCGCGGTGCGTTTTGACCAGTCCCGGACGTCGGGGAAAGAGCAGACTGATGACTTCGCGTATGGATGCGGCCGTATCTTCGTCGTCCACCCAGATTTCATTGACGTCCTCGGTCAGATAATCCCGGACGGCGCGCGCGGCCAGGTCCGGTTCGCGATGCAGCAGGCAGGGCGGCGGGGTCACGGTTCCCCTGGAGCGGATATCCTGCCACAGCCTGGTCAGGTATTGAAAATCCCGGAGCAGCGCGGCCTTGCTTGCGCCGGAACTGACCGTGCGTACAATCACGCCAAGTCCCGGCCCCGGCTCAAGCCCTTCCAGAAGGGAGCGCAGGCGTTCTCTTTCTTCGGAATTTTCCACCTTGCGGGAAACCCCTATCTGCTCGCTGCCCGGCGTGAGCACAAGAAAACGTCCCGGAAGCGAGAGGTAGGTTGTTAAAAATGCGCCTTTGCTGCCTGTGGGCTCTTTGACCACCTGTACGAGCACTTCCTGTCCCGGACGGAGCACCTTTTGCATCAGGGGGTATTTTTTGCCCTTGGCCGGCTCATGCGGCACGAGATAGTATTCCGGGTGGACTTCATCGATCTGGAGAAATCCATTTTTTTCAGCCCCATAGGATACGAAAGCAGCCTGAAGGTTGGCGTCGATGTTATGGATGGTTCCTTTATAGATGTTTCCCTTTGTCTTTATCTGATGCTGCATTTCAACGTAATATTCTTCAATCACGCCATCTTCGGTCAGGACCACTTCAGCCTGTTCGCCAGCCTGAACGCTGATAAACATTTTGCGCCGGGCTTTTTTTTGAGGTTTCGGGGACGCGTCTTCCGGGTCCAGGTTTGTTGGTTTGTTCGCCGCGCCGGGCGTCATATTTTCTAAAAGCGCCGCATCAACGCCGCCGGCAGGGGTCTGCCGCGCGGACTCCGCATCCGCGTCAGAGGGGCTTGCTCCAGCCGCCATGCTGTCCGCGTCATCAGTCAGGCGCGGTTCAGGGATATCGTCTTCCGGCATTGTCTGTAAAAAGCCGGCATTCGAAGCAACGCTCTGAGGCTCGTCTGCAACAACGGCAGAAGGTTCCGGCGGCATGTCCGCTTGCACGGCCTGGACGTCTTCCGGCTCATTCCGCGTTGCTTCGGCATAAGCGGTATTTTTCGGCGCTGAGTTGTTTTTCGAAAGCGGCGCGCTATCCGGGCCGGCCGCGTCCGCCATGAATTCTTTTGACAGAATCTGGGCCGTCAAAGTTGGAGCGGCTTCAGGCGTTTCAAGTTCACGGGCGGCGCCTGCGCGTTTATCCGCAGATTCCGGGTCTGGAGGCGTTTGTCTGGAAGCGGGAGTTTCTGGGCCGTCGTCTTTTTTTGATATGGCAGGATTGGAAGCGTCCCGAAGGGCATCGATGCTATCCGCCGCGACAGGGGAGAGCGGCGAGGCTGTTTCGGGAATGGAAAGTTCCGCCATGCCGCTTTGTTTGGCCGCAATGCCATGTTCATTTGAGAGCGCGTCCGCATGGTCCGGCGTGTCGGGTTGTTCCGGCGCGTCATTCTTTTTGCGCCGTTTGTCCGAGGCGGACGTTCGGGAGGTCCGTGCGCTTCGTGAAGCGGTTTTTCGGGGGCGTTTGGTCTGGGATTCCTTGTTTTGCTCTGGTTCCGCCGTATTCTGGGATGTGACGGCAACGCCGTCGCAGGTGGCTTCAGGCTGGGAAAGCGGCGCGGCGGCGGAAAGCTCTGCGGTTTCCGATGCGGGGATATCCGCGCGGGCGTCGCCGTTGTCGCTGGACGCCGTTTCCGGCGAGAGTTTTTTTTTGCGGGAAACGCGGGGTTTGGACCGGCTTTTCGTTCCGGCCGTCTTTGTTTCCTGTTCCGTTTGAGGAACGGAAGATGCGGCATTGTCTGGCTTGTCTGATGCGTGATCCTCTACTTCTACTGACACAGTATCATTCTTCTCATTAACCATGTGGCCCTCAATACAAAAGTGTGTGCGCCAAACCGGAAAACGTTTTCCGGCATTTGCTGGCTCCAATTGCCCGGCTGCGACGCGCAAAATATGGACATGGGCAATCATTTCAGAAGCCAAAGATGCGGACGCCGGATATCCGGCGTTTTTTCACGCGCCATATCGCGCCATGCGCGGTCCGGGCGCGGGATTCTTTCGCTTCGGTAACGACGCGGTCCCGGGCAAGCAAAAATTCCGCGGCTGGGAAACGTATGCGACTGGGCGTTTCCCATGATGATAAACGCAACGCCGCTTGCGTTTATTGGTTCATAAAGGCCAAAAGGCCGCCATGAAAACAGCGCCGTGCAAATCGCGGCGACCCCGCGGGGTTCCGGCAGATTTGCGGCTGTCGCATTAAAACGGGTTTGTTGAAAAAAAGCAAGATACGACCGCTTCAATCCACGGTATATTTTCACTTTTCATGACCGGGCGTTCTTGACAGGAGTTCAGAGGGACAGTACCCATTTCCAACCATACCCAAGGAGTTTTTATGCCCAATAACGGCGATCTGATCATTCTGACAAATCCCGCGGGAAAGCGTTATTTGCGCCGCGCCAATATACATGACGATTTGCACAGCAATGAAGGCGTCTTGCCCATGGCTGAGGTCATGGCGGCGGAATATGGCGCGATTGTGCGCACCAGACAGGGGTATCCTTTCAAGCTCATGCGGCCTACGCTTTCCGACCTCGTGCAGGGAGTCAAGCGCCAGACGCAGATTATTTATCCTAAAGATATCGGCTATATCTGCGTTCGGCTTGGCGTGGGCAACGGGCGCAAGATCATTGAGGCCGGGACCGGTTCCGGGAGTTTGACCATCGCATTTTCCTGGTTTTCCGGCGAAAACGGCCGCGTATGCACATATGAGGCCCGGCCGGAATTTCATGCGCTTGCGCGGCGCAATATTGAATGGGCCGGCGTGGGGCATAATGTGACCATGCATAATCACGACATTGCGCATGGTTTTCTGGACACGGATGCGGACGCCCTGTTTTTGGATGTGCGCACTCCATGGGAATATCTGGAGCACGCGGTCAGGGCCGTAAAGCCCGGCGCCATGCTTGGATTTCTTTTGCCCACGGTGGATCAGGTGAACACCCTGCTTCTGGCGCTTGAGCGCGGGCCATTTGACGACTTTGAAGTGACGGAAATCCTTGTGCGCCGCTGGAAGCCGGTTGCGGACCGGCTGAGGCCGGAAGACCGCATGATCGCGCACACGGGGTTTCTTGTTTTTGCGCGGGTGCAGGAGCAGTGCGAGGATTGGAACAGCCTGCGCAAGCTTGGGACGCGCGAGCGCAAGCAGGAAGCGGCGCGTCTTGAGCGCATGGAGACTGCCGGAGACGAGGCGGCGGAGTGACGTTTGGATATGCATAAAGGCGGGAATGCCGGGTTCGCGTCCGGTTATGTCCTGCGTCGGTCCGGATCAGGCAGGCGCCGTCATCCCGTGCGGCGTTTGGAAGATGCGCGGCTTAGGGGATGCGTCCGGAATCTCTCTATATTGTACCTGTTATGAAGCTGACCATTCAGAATATAAGCAAGTCTTTGGGCGGCCGTGATATTTTCACGGATTTTTCTCTTGAAGTGGAATCAGGGATGCGCCTTTGCGTATGCGGCGCGAATGGAACCGGGAAGTCCACATTGATTCGGATGCTGGCCGACGCGGAAAGTCCGGACGCAGGCCGGATTCTGATTCCGCGTGAGGCGCGTGTGGGGTATGTGGCTCAGGAGTTTGATGAACGCACTTTGGACAAACCGCTTCTGGCCTGGGTTCTTGAAGTCCTTCCTGACTGGAGCGAGTTTTGGGGGCAGTGGGAAAACGCCACGAACGACAGGGACGAAAACGCGCTGCGGGCTCTCTCGACCCGGCAGGCGGAGCTTGAGGCGCGGTATGGGTATCATCCTGAGCACCGCGCCCGGGCGGTGCTGTACGGCCTTGGTTTTTCGGAAAAAAAGCTGGGCCTGTCCCTGCGTCAGCTTTCCGGCGGCTGGCGCGAAAGGGCAAAACTTGCGCGGGTGCTGACGGCCGGCGCGGATATCCTGCTTTTGGACGAGCCCACCAACCATCTGGATATCGACGCTATTGAATGGTTGGAAAGTTTTCTTCTTGAGTATAAAGGGGCGTTGGTTTTTGTGGCGCATGATCAGGTCTTTATGGACCGCATATCCACGCATGTGCTGTATCTGGGCGGAAGCCGTCCCCTTTTTCGCAAAGGCAACTTTTCCCGTTTTCTGGAGCTTCAGGAAACCGTGGAGGAGCAGCGCGAGCGGGACGCCAAGCGCATCGCTGGAGAAATAGAGCGCAAAATGGACTTTGTGCGCCGTTTCAAGGCCAAGGCGACCAAGGCCCGGCAGGCCGCATCCCGGCAGAAGATGGCCAAACGTCTGGAAAAGGAGCTGGAAACGCTTCAGCCCGAAGCCCGGCGCAGGGATCTTTCTTTTCGCTGGCCTGAAGCGGCGCGCGCGGACAAGGTTGTGGCGAGCGCCGTGGGGCTTGGCTATACCTTTCCGGATGGCAAGACGCAATTTCATGATTTGAATTTTCAGTTGTACCGGGGCCAGAAGATCGCCCTGGTCGGGCCGAACGGGTGCGGAAAAACCACCTTGCTCAAAGTGCTGGCTGGGAAACTGGAGCGCACGCAGGGCAATGTGGCGTTTGGGCCGTTGACCCGCATGGGCTTTTTCAGCCAGCACCAGATGGAGATTCTTTCGCCTCAGGGCACGGTGCTTGGTGAAATACGTCGTTTGTCCGACCCCAAATTGACTGAAGAGGATCTCATGTCCGCCCTTGGGCTTTTTCTTTTGGGGCAGGATTTTTTTGAGCGCAGCGTCGCGTCTCTTTCCGGCGGCGAGAAAAGCAGACTGTTGCTTGCGATTTTGTTCTTGTCGCGCAGCAACTTTCTGATGCTGGACGAACCTACGAACCATCTTGATCTGGAGAGCCGGGAAACCCTGGTGGAGGCGCTTTCGGAGTTCAACGGCACTGTGCTTATGGTCGCGCACGACCGGCATCTGCTCTCCGCCGTCGCCGATGAGGTGTGGGCCATGGGAGAGGACGGCCTTACCATATATGAAGGCGGCTATTCTGAATATGATGCGGCCAGAAAAGCGCAAAAAGACGGGATGCCGGCGTCTTTGGGCGCATCCGGCGCCGCGCCCGCGCCGTCTTTGACCAGGGAAGACGTAAAGCGGTTGCGCCGGGAAAAGGCTGAGCAGCGCAATGCGCTGTCCCGCCGGATGCGTCCGCATCAGGAAGCATTCGCAGCCAGGGAAAAGGAACTGGAAGCGCTTATGCATGAACAGGCTGAAATTGAAAGCCTGCTGGCGGATCCGGCGGTGTATGCGGATTCTGCAAGAGCTGCGGAGCTTATGAAGCGGCATCATGCGATTCAGGCGCGGTATGAGGGACTTTTTGCGGAAATGGAACGCCTTGAGGCGGTGCTTGCGGAATTTGAAAAAGAAAAGCGGGCTCTTGAAAGCGACGGTGAGTCATGAAAAGCGTAACGGTTGCAGCCGGCATCCTTTGGGACAAAGGGCGCTGCCTTGCGGCGCGGCGTCCTTCTGGAAAACCCCAGGCCGGCTTCTGGGAATTTCCCGGTGGAAAAGCGGAACCCGGCGAACGCCCGGAAGACGCGCTTGTCCGCGAGTTGCGCGAGGAATTGGGCGTTACGGTCCGGGCCTTTCACTTTTGGAAGGAAGTTTGTCACGACTATGCGCCCGGCTCTCAGGGCGATGGAAGCGGGCCTTTGCGGGTGCGTCTCTTTTTTTTCCATGTCACGGAATTTGAGGGCGTCCCTGCATCTGTTGAAGGGCATGACCTGCGCTGGGTCGCTCCGCGCGCCGCTTTGTCTCTTGATTTTCTGGAAGCGGACAGGCCCCTTGTCGCGGAGCTTGCGTCCCTAGCGCCGGGTTTTTTCTTTTGATGGAAATGCTTCCTTGCGGGGTATGAATCCGGCATGGTTTTGAAGAGAAACCGTAGAAAACGGGAGGGCTTCTTTGAATGCGGCCGCCTTGTCTGGATCATGCAGTTTTCAGGAAAAGCCGCGAGCGCGTTATTGTCATCCGTGCGACATTATCCTATGCTGCTCTTCTGGAATGCCGGTGTGACGTTTTTTTAAGGACATGCCTTTGAGCAAGGAGATTTTAGATGGGACAGGATTCGCTTGTTGTCGCCGTTGTCGGAGCTACCGGCGCGGTTGGCCGTGAGATGTTGAAAACGTTGGAGCAACGGAATTTTCCCGCGACCAGGGTGCGCGCGCTGGCTTCGGCGCGTTCCGCCGGAAGCGTCGTGCCTTATATGGATGGAGAACTCACGGTTGAGGAATTGACCACGGATTCTTTCAAAGGCACGGATCTTGCGCTTTTTTCCGCCGGCGGCTCCACCTCCGAAAAGTTTGCGCCATATGCCGTAAACGCCGGATGCGTGGTCGTGGACAACTCCAGCGCCTGGCGTATGGATGAACGGTGTCCCCTGGTCGTGCCTGAAGTGAACCCGCATGCCCTGGAGCGGCATAAGGGCATTATCGCCAACCCCAACTGTTCCACCATTCAGATGCTTGTGGTTTTAAAGCCCTTGCATGACGCGGCGGGCATCAAGAGAGTGGTTGTTTCCACCTATCAGGCCGTGTCCGGAACCGGTCAGAAAGCCATCGACGAGCTTGACCGCCAGGTCCGCCAGATGTTCAACATGCAGGAGCCTGAGGTCAGCGTCTATCCGTATCGCATCGCGTTCAACTGTCTGCCGCAAATCGACGTCTTCCTTGACAATGATTACACCAAGGAAGAGATGAAGATGGTGAACGAAACCGTTAAAATACTGGAAGACCCCACAGTCAGGGTCACGGCCACGACCGTGCGCGTTCCCGTATTCTACGGGCATTCCGAGTCGATCAACATTGAGACGGCCAAAAAATTGACGGCTGCCGAAGCCCGCGCCGTGCTCTCCAAAGCGCCGGGGGTGGTTGTTTATGACAACCCGTCTTTGAAGTATTATCCCATGGCCATTGACGCGGCTGGTGAAGACGAGGTTTTCGTGGGCCGCATCCGTGAGGATGAAACAATTGATAACGGCCTTAATTTGTGGGTTGTTGCGGACAATATCCGTAAAGGGGCCGCGTTGAACGCTGTACAGATCGCGGAACTTTTGGTGGAAAAGAACCTGCTTTCCGTCAAGGAGCCGGATTTGTTCCTGCGCTAGGCGCTTTCGCCAGAAACTGTTTCCCGTCCGGTATCGATAAAGGGTGTTTTTTGTTTTGGCCGACTGCCAGAAGAGGGCATGGTTGCCGCAAAAACACCTTTTTCGTGCCGGAGCGGCAAAAGATGTTTTTGAAACGCGCCATGGCTTATGATGCGCAAAACGTCTTCGCTTTGACAAGTGAAAGGCGGCTTGTGCCCGTTTTTTTGGTAAAGCGCGCATGGCTGTTGTTTTCAGGGAATGATTTATTTTTTTGAAATAGATTTGCAAAGGTCTGTGCATAAAGGGCGGCTGTCATGCGTGTTCTGCATATGGATTTTGGCCGGGAAATGCGCGGTGGGCAGCGCCAGGTATATTATTTGGTCCGCGGTCTGGCCAAAGAAGGGGTTGTAACGCCGCTTGCAGCTTGCGTGAACCGTTCGCCCCTGCATGACGCGCTCGATGCCGCCGGAATTCCGGTCATCGCGTTAAACGATCCCAAAGAATGGAATCCCTGTGTGTTTTTCCGCATGGCCTGGGCCAACAGAAAGACTCCCTGTTCCATAATTCATACGCATGACGCGCGGGCGGCTTCCCTGGGCGCGCTTTTGCATAAAAGCGTCATGCGCGGCGCGAAACTGGCGCATACCCGGCGCACCATATTGCCCATGCGCCAAGGCTGGAGCAGAAAAAAATATCTTGAGGCCGACGCCGTGGCCTGCGTCAGTCATGGAGTCGCCGCGGCCATGCGCGATTCGGGAATGCCCGAAGAGAAATTGCTCGTCATTCCTTCAGCCATTGATCCCGAACGCTATACGCCCAAAGTGGAGCGAAACGACGGCCGTTTTGTTTTTGGCATGGTCGGGGCACTGACGCCGGAAAAAGGGCATTCGCTGTTTCTTGAAGCGCTTGGCCTGCTGCATTCGCGCCAGGCTTTGCCGCCCTGGGAAGCCCGGTTCGCCGGGAGCGGTCCCCTGCTGCATGAACTGCTGAAAAAAGGCGAAGAGCTTGGCATTCTTGATCATCTGTCTTTTTTGGGATGGCAGGAGAGCAGTTGCGTCTTGCCTCAATGCGATGTGCTTGTCGTGCCCTCCATTGAGCGCGAAGCCAGTTCCGGCGCTGTGCGGGAAGGGTGGGTCGTGGGACTTCCGGTGGTCTGTTCTGATTTGCCCGGCAATACGGAATTGGTGAAGGACGGGGAAAACGGCCTTGTTTTCGCCAATCTGTCTGCCGAATCTCTGGCCGGGCAGTTGCTGCGAATTCTGCACGAGCCGGAAACCGCGGCGCGCCTTGCGGCCGGCGGGCGGCATTCCCTTGAGCCCTTTCTTGTCGGCGCCATGGTTCGCAGTTATACGGAGCTGTATGCCCGGCTTTTGGCCTGAGCGTTTATATTATGGCTGCATGGCGTCAAGCCGCATGGCTCCGGACTCGACCTGCCGCACCGCCCATTCTTCAAGAATATGAAGCGGGGCATTTGCGTATTGCTTCAGTTTCTGGCGGATGTTCGTCCGTTCCTCTTCTGTCATGCTGTTCCAGCGCATTTCAGCGTCTTTTCTGAACGCGGCGTCTTGCGCAGTCGTGCCGCCGCCCAAAAAACGGCCGGGAAAACCTGGTTTGCCGCTTTGCGTACATGTTTTTGTTTTTACTGAAGAATTGCGTCCTGCCGGCAGCCTGCGGCGCTGTGCGCGGGGATTTGTTGCATCTGTGGCGGTTTCTGGTTACTCTTATTAATCATGCCGTTGGGTCGCGTCCTTATGCTTTGAAAAAACAGAGCTACGTCGGGCGCGATGAGGTTTTCGGCATGGATGTTTTCCGGCCGGTTCATATGTTTGTTTGAACCGGCCGCCACACCCACAATCCGTCTGGAGGAGTTCCATGAGGTTGATGAAAATTTTGGGAGCATGCGCGTTGTCGTTGCTTATGGCCGGTACGGCGTTGGCCGAAGATGTCATAAAGATTGGCGTGTATTTGCCGCTTACGGGCCAGAACGCGTTTGGCGGGCAGCTTGAGCTTGAAGGCATCAAGCTTGCGCATGCGGAAGTGGGCGAAGTGCTTGGCAAAAAGGTGGAGCTTGTCGTCGCGGACAACAAATCTGAAAAGGTTGAAGCGGCCAATGCCGTAAAGCGCCTTATCGAAAAGGACAAGGTCGCGGCCATTATTGGCACATATGGCTCATCTCTTGCCATGGCCGGCGGCGAAGTCGCGGAAAAGGCCGGCATCCCGGTTATGGGCACATCCTGCACCAACCCGCTTGTGACCGAAGGCAAGAAATATTATTTCCGCGCCTGCTTTATCGACCCCTATCAGGGAGCGGCGGCCGCCACGTATGTATTCCGCGATCTTGGATTTAAAAGAGCCGCCATTCTCAAGGACGTGGCCAGCGACTACGGCATCGGCCTTGCCAACTTCTTCAAAAAGTCCTTTAAAAAACTGGGCGGCGAAATCGTGTCCGACATGAAGTATGCTTCCGGCGACCAGGATTTCACGGCCCAGCTTACGGAAATCATCAGCCAGAAGCCTGACGTGCTCTTTATTCCCGCCTATTTTGCCGAAGGCGCGATCATCATGAAGCAGGCCCGTGAACTGGGGGCGACCTTCCGCATCATGGGCGCGGACGCCATGGACAACCCTGACACCGTGGCCATTGCCGGACAGGCTGCCGAAGGCTTTTTGCACACCACCTTCCCTTATGATGAAAAAATGCCCAATATGAACCCCGCCGCAAAAAAATTCACGGAAAACTGGAAGGCCGCGCATCCTGATAAGGCCACCAACGTGAATGTGGCTCTCGGCTACAGCGCGTATATGCTGTTCATGGACGCCATCAAGCGCGCCGGCTCCGCTGAACCTGAAGCCATCACCAAGGCCCTTGCCCAAACCAAGGATATGCCTTCCGTGACCGGCAACCTGACGCTCAACGCTTCCCATGACGCTGAAATGCCTGTAGGCATCATTGAAATCAAAAATGGTCAGCGTGTGTTCTTGGGCACTGTCGTTCCCGCCCTGTAGCTCTCATGCGCCGCGGTTCGCCGCCGCGGCGCGGCAAACTTCCGAAAGCAGCGGGTTTCATGGAGAAATCCGTTGCTCCGGACGATTTGAATAATCGATGGGCGCTTTGGGGCGCGCTTTTTGAAGCTGCCCGGCGATTGGGGCGCGGTTTGTAAAACAGGGTCCGGACGCTGTTTTCGCGCCTGTTGCGGGAGCGAAAGGGTTTTTTGCCGGAATAAGGCGCGGCCGCCCGTGTCGCGGACAGCGCCGCGAAAAGACAAATTGGCGAACCATGCGCGCGCCGGCGCTTTTTGTGAACACAGGAGAAGGATTGACGCATGACCTCGGCAATGTTCATCCAGCATTTTTTCAATGCCCTGACGCTTGGGTCGCTCTATGGCCTTATCGCCATAGGCTACACCATGGTGTATGGCATATTGCGGCTCATCAACTTCGCGCATGGCGATATCTTCATGATGGGCGCGTATTTCATTTTTTTCGGCACGGTTTCTTTTTTTCTTCCCTGGGGCGTAGCCGCTGTTCTGGCCATTGCCGCCGCCAGCCTGTGCGGCGTGATCATTGACCGCATCGCCTATCAGCCGTTGCGCAACGCGCCGCGGATTTCCGCATTGATCAGCGCGATAGGCGTATCCTTTCTTATTGAAAACCTGGCCCTTGTGATTTTTACCGGTTTGCCGCGTCCGGTCGTGCAGCCCGAATGGCTGGTCAAGCCGCTTGCCTTTGGAAATGTGCGCATTTTGCCGCTTGGGCTGGTGGTTCCGGCGATATCCTTCATTCTTGTGGCGGCGCTTTTATGGGTCGTATATCGCACCAAGCCGGGACTCGCCATGCGCGCCATATCCAAGGATATTGAAACCACGCGTCTTCTTGGGGTCAAGGTCAACAAGATCATTGCCTTCACCTTTGCCCTGGGTTCCGCTCTTGCCGCGGCTTCGGGCATCATGTGGGCCTTGCGTTACCCGCAGATTCATCCGTTTATGGGGGTTTTGCCGGGATTCAAGGCGTTTATCGCGGCGGTCTTCGGCGGCATCGGCTCCATCCAGGGGGCCATGGTCGGCGGCTTGATTCTGGGATTCATAGAAATCATGCTCGTGGCGTTCTTCCCGGAATTTTCGGGATACCGCGATGCGTACGCCTTTATCCTCCTTATCGCCATACTGCTCGTGAAGCCGACCGGACTTCTGGGTGAAAAGCTGGAGGAAAAAATCTGATGCAACAGAAAAAAAAGAACCGTTTCAGGGATACCTGCCTTACCATCATCGTCATCGTCCTGCTCGGCTGCTTTTTACATTATGCTCAGAATCATTTTAACGGCTATGCCATTCAGATCATCAACCTTGTGGCGGTGAACGCCATTCTGGCCCTGTCCATGAACATCATTTACGGGTTCACCGGCATGTTTTCACTGGGTCAGGCCGGGTTTATGGCCATTGGCGCGTATGTAAGCGCCTTGTGTGTGCTGACCCCTGAGCAGAAGGAAATGATGTGGATTTTAGATGAAATCATCTGGCCGTTTTCCACCATCCATACTTCTTTCTTTGTGTCCGTTGTGGCCGGCGGCCTTATCACCGCGTTCATAAGTCTTTTGATCGCCCTGCCGGTGCTGCGGCTTGGCGGCGATTATCTGGGAATCGCCACCCTTGGATTTGCGGAAATCATTCGGGTGGTCATCACCAATGCGACTCCGATCACCAATGGCGCGCTTGGCATCAAGGGCATTCCGCTTCATGCGAACATGTGGTGGAATTACGGCTGGCTGCTTTTCACCCTGTATTTCATGATTGTGCTTTTGCGGTCAAACTTCGGGAATGTGTTCAAGGCCATTCGGGACGATGAGGTCGCGGCCAAGGTCATGGGCATCAACACATTCAAATACCGAGTCATTTCCTTTTGCATCGGCGCGTTTTTCGCGGGAGTCGGCGGAGCGCTCATGGGCAATCTCATTACCACGATTGATCCCAAGATGTTTAACTTCCTGCTCACGTTCAACATCCTCATGATTGTGGTCGCAGGCGGCCTGGGGTCTCTGACCGGCAGCATCCTTGGAAGCGTGATCATCACGGTGCTTCTTGAGTGGCTGCGCATCGTGGAGGAACCCATGACCATCCTCAATTTTGAAATACCCGGCATTCCCGGCATGCGCATGGTCATTTTCGCGGTCGCGCTTTTGGTCATCATCCTGTTCCGAAGGGAAGGGCTCATGGGGATGCGCGAGTTTTCCTGGGACTCCGTTATCGGATTTCTGTCAAGGCCGTTTAATCGGAACAAAAACGCGGATACGGGCAAGGAGCAGGCATGACCCCGGCAAAACACAAAAATCTGCTTGAGCTTCGCGACGTCACAATCCGTTTCGGCGGCGTGACCGCGGTGCGCAATCTGTCCATGGATATTCCCAAAGATTCCATCGTGGGTCTGATCGGGCCGAATGGCGCGGGCAAAACCACGGTCTTCAATCTTATAACCGGTTTTTACCGTCCCAATGAAGGCTTCATTCGCTTCAGGGACAGAGACATAACAGGATTGCCGCCGCATCGCATCTGCGGCAAGGGCATTTCCCGCACCTTTCAGAACATTCGGCTTTTTGCCAATGAAAGCGCGTTGGAAAACATCATGATCGGCTGCCATGTGCGCAGAAAAAGCGCATGGTGGATGATGCCCTTGCTTATTCCTTCCTGCGTCCGCGAAGAAAAAAACATTCGGGAAACCGCCTGGAAGCTTCTTGCAACCATGGGTCTTGAGCAGTATGCGAATGTGCCGGCCGTGTCATTGCCTTATGGCGCGCAGCGCCGCCTGGAAATTGCGCGGGCTTTGGCCACGGAGCCGTCTCTTTTGCTTCTGGATGAACCCGCCGCCGGAATGAATCCTCAGGAAAGCACGGAACTTATGGATTTTATCCGGCATATCCGCAGGGAATACGAACTTACCATCCTGCTTATAGAACATGACATGAAGGTGGTTATGGGCGTGTGCGAACACCTCTGGGTTCTTGAATACGGTCAGTGCATCGCCTCCGGAACGCCGGATGAAATTCAGAAAAACCCCAAGGTCATTGAGGCCTATCTCGGCGAGGAGGTGTTTGATGCTTGAGATAACTGATCTGCATGTCCGTTATGGGGGAATCCATGCGGTCAAGGGCGTGACCCTGTCTATCCCCAAGGGCAGCATCGTGACGCTTATCGGCGCAAACGGCGCGGGCAAGTCGAGCGCCATCCGCGCCGTGGCCGGACTGGTCAAGGGGATTGAGGGCGAAATCATTTTTAACGGCCGCGACGGACGAACCAGCCTCAAGGGATTGCCGCCGGAAAGCATGGTGCGCAAGGGCATAGCGCTTTCCCCTGAGGGCAGACGCATCCTGCCGCATCTGACCGTTATAGAAAATCTGCGTCTTGGGGCGTATTCGCGCAACGATGCGGAGCGCATTGAGGACGACATTGAATATGTCTATTCGTTGTTTCCCCGCCTTAAAGAGCGGTCCTGGCAAAAAGGCGGAACGCTTTCCGGCGGCGAACAGCAGATGCTTGCCGTGGGACGGGCCTTGATGAGCAGGCCGGATCTGATCATGCTTGACGAGCCGTCTTTGGGGCTTGCGCCGCTTCTGGTACGCGAGATATTTGAGATCATTCTCCAGATCAATGCGGAAGGGAAAACCGTGCTTTTGGTTGAGCAAAACGCGTTCGCCGCTCTGAAAATCGCTCATTACGCCTATATCCTTGAGGTCGGGCGCATCGTGCTTCAGGGGTCGGGTCAGGAGCTTTTGACCAATCCCAAGGTCAAAGCCGCGTATCTTGGCGGCTAGCGGATTCTCCAAAACGCCCTTTTGCCTTCCATGGGCGGACGGGCGTTTTGCGGCTTTTTGGTCATAGAAAACGAGGTTAGACGGCATTTCATCCGTGCAAGACGCTGCCGGAGCGGTGCGCGGCCGCAATGCCGCCCGCTGTTTTTCGACGCGGCAAAAACGCTTTTCATTTGGATTGGATGCCGGTATAACCCACGTCCATGCAACACGGTCACGAACATGGAATGCGGCGCATCGCGCGTTTGTTGCCGCATACGCCCAAGGCGCATTACCGGACGGCGCTTAATGTTTTTTTCTTTGCCATGGGCACGGTGTTCGCGTCATGGGCCATACGCATTCCGGATGTCAAACGCGCCCTGGGTTTAAGCGACGCCCAGTTGGGCGGAGTATTGTTTGCGTCTCCGCTGGGGGAGCTGGCGTCCATCGCGCCAAGCGCCTGGCTGATAGGCCGGCTTGGCAGCCGCAGGGTCATCGCGTTGGCCATGACGGCCATGCCGCTTTCCCTTATCGGTCTTGGGCTCTCTGACTCCATATATCAGCTTTTTGGCGCGCTTTTTTGTTTCGGCCTGTTCAACAACATGCTGAATATCGCCCTGAATGCGCAGGCTGTGGGCGTGGAGACCCTCTATGGACGCAGCATTATGGCCACCTTTCACGGCATGTGGAGTCTTGGCGGCGTGGCCGGCGGTCTTGCGGGGTCGGTTCTGGCGCCTTTGGGCGTCGCTCCTCTGCCGCATTTCTGCGGAATTTTTATTTTTGTCATGATTCTTCTTTTGACCCTGCGCAAATGGACTCTGCCGCGCGAAGTGCGTTTTGGACATGCGGCCGAGTCATCCGGCCGGGCGCGGTACAGGCCGGATGCGTATCTTCTGGCGCTTGGCTGCAGCGCTTTTGGGTGCATGGCGACTGACGGCGCCATGTATGACTGGAGCTCCGTGTATTTTGCGCAGGTGGTGCGTCCGGAAGAAAGCCTGGTGCGGCTTGGGTATATGGCCTGCATGTGCGCCATGGTGCTTGGCCGGCTCATGGCCGACGGCCTGGTGAACCGTCACGGGGTGCGGCCGGTCTTGCAGTTAAGCGGCATGTGCATTGCCGTAGGGTTGTCGCTGGCGCTTGCGTGGCCCTGTTTGGGCGCGGCCACGCTTGGTTTTGCGCTGGTCGGGTTCGGCATGGCGTCCGTGGTGCCGCTTTGCTACAGCTTGGCCGGAAAGTCCACCAGGGTTCCGGCGCGGGTCGCCATTTCTCTGGTGTCTTCGGTCAGCTTTCTTGGATTTTTGGCGTGTCCGCCCATGGTCGGTTTTTTATCGCACGCTTTGAATTTGCGTTGGGCGCTTTCGCCGATTGTACTGGTGGGCGTGGCTATCGTATTTTTGGCCGCGCTTGTGAAACGGTTGCATGCCTGACGCGCGATGCGGCATTTTTCAGCATGACGGCGGATAGCGCGTTTATATAGCAGGAGGAAGCATGCTCGCCATTTTGGATTACAAGGCCGGAAATCAGACCAGCGTCCGGCGCGCGTTTGATCACCTTGGGATAGAATGCCGGATTACCGCGGAACCTGAAGTCCTGCTCGCGGCTCAGGGCGTTATTTTTCCGGGCGTGGGCGCTGCCGGGCAGGCTATGCGTCAACTGGCGGCGACAGGGATGGATGCCGTTTTGCGGCGTCTTGTCCGGGAAAACAGGCCGCTGCTTGGAGTATGTCTTGGATGCCAAATCCTTGTGGAAGCAAGCGAGGAAAACGATACGAAAACGTTGGGCGTGTTTCCCGGCGTGTGCAAACGTTTGCCGTCGGAACTTGAAGATGAGGATGGGCAGCCCATCCGTATTCCGCACATGGGATGGAACAGTCTGGATTTCAGACAGGATTGCCCGTTGTTTGCCGGCATTAAAGACCATTCTGAATTTTATTTTGTGCACAGTTACTATGTGCATACGGACCCTGGTCTGGTGCTTGCCGTGGCCCGGCATGGGCTTGAGTTTTGCGCGGCATACGGCCGCGACGGACTGTGGGCCGTGCAGTTTCACCCGGAAAAAAGCGGGCGCGTCGGACTGCAATTGTTGCGCAACTTCGCGGACTATTGCGCCTTAAGGAGCGGCCATGCTTAAAAAACGAATCATTCCCTGTCTTGATGTGCGTGACGGGCGGCTTACCAAGGGCGTCAAGTTTAAGGGCAACGTCGATATCGGAGACCCTGTTGAAACAGCCCGGCGGTATTATGAGGAAGGCGCGGACGAGATAGTTTTTTATGACATTACGGCGTCCCATGAAAAACGGGGCATTTTTCTGGATGTGGTGGAACGGGTTGCGGCTGAAATTTTTATCCCGTTTTCCGTGGGCGGCGGCATTGCTTCGGTCGCGGACATGCGGGCCGTGCTGCTTGCCGGCGCTGAAAAGGTTTCGGTGAACTCAGCGGCCGTGAAAAATAAGGGATTGATCAGTCAGGGAGCGGACGCCTTTGGTTCTCAGGCCATTGTCGTGGGCATGGATGTAAAGCGGACGACAGCGACGCCGGAAATCCCTTCGGGCTATGAAATAGTCATTCATGGCGGCCGAACGGCCATGGGGCTTGACGCCATAGACTGGGCAAAGGAGTGCGAACGCCTGGGGGCCGGCGAATTGTGCGTCAATTCCATTGATGCGGACGGGACCAAACAGGGGTACGAACTGACGCTGACGCGCATGATAAGCGAGGCTGTGCGCATACCGGTCATTGCGTCCGGCGGCGCGGGGAATCCGCTGCATGTGCTTGAGGCTGTCGTCAAAGGCAAGGCTTCGGCCGCGCTTGTGGCCTCCATTACGCATTACGGGGAATATTCCATTCGTGAACTTAAAGAATATGCGCATGCGCATGGAGCGCCCATGCGCCTTGAGTGGTAAGACCTGGCGCATGGGGTTTGGTTTCCGGAACTATGCCCTTGCGCATCAGGTTTTGTGAAGGGCAAAAGAATGAGCCGCGACCAGCGAATACGGCCGCGGCTCATTCTTTGGGAAAACTGTTTTGATGTAAACAGCATTTGCCTGGAAGTATTGCGCTTTTCGCGTTTGCTTCGTTTTTACTCCATGCCCATGGCTTTGCCGACTTTTTTGAGAAATTTTTTGGCTTTTGCCTTGGGCCGCTCTTCTTCAAGCTTCTCAAATTGCCGCAACAGTTCTTCCTGTTTGGCGGACACTGAAGACGGTATTTTCACATCCACATGCACCAGAAGGTCGCCGCGCCGCTTTGGATTGTTGGGATGGGGAACGCCCAGCCCTTCCATCCGGAAAAGCGTTCCGGGCTGGGTTCCCTTGGGAATGTCCACAACCGCAGGCTCGTCAAGCGTGGGCACTTCCTGCTTGTGTCCCAGCACCGCCTGGACAAAGGAGATTTCCGTGTTCACCAGAAGGTTCAGGCCTTCTCTGGAAAACGTTTTGTCTTCATCCACATGCAAGACGACATACAAGTCGCCGGCGGGGCCGCCATTGCGGCCGGGTTCGCCTTCATTGCGCAGGCGCAGACGCATGCCGTTATCGACGCCTGCGGGAATATGCACGGAAATGTCCTTGGTTTCCTCCACAAGCCCCCGCCCTTTGCAGCGTGGACATGGGGTCGGTATGACTTTTCCCGTCCCCCGGCATACGGGACAGGGCACCGACACATGGAACGGGCCCTGCCGCTGGATGAGTTGGCCTTCCCCGCCGCAATGCCGGCATGTTTCGACCTTGGTTCCAGGCGCCGCCCCGGTTCCTTTGCAATCCGGGCATTCGGCATTGCGCGTTACGCGGATTTTGACGTCGTCGCCCTTGACGGCCTGCCGGAACGAAATCCGCAGGTCATAGCGCAGGTCCGCGCCGGCCTGGGCCCTTGAGCCCCGGTTTCCGCCCATACGGCCGAAACCAAAAAATTCGCTGAATATATCCCCAAAATGAGCAAAGATATCCTCATTCGAGGAGAATCCGTTGAATCCGCTTCCGCTTACGCCGGCATGGCCGAATTTGTCGTATCTGCTGCGTTTTTCCGGGTCGCGCAGCACTTCATATGCCTCAGCGGCTTCCTTGAATTTTTTTTCCGCCTCCGCATCCCCCGGATTTCTGTCCGGATGGTACTTCATGGCCAGTTTGCGATAGGACTTCTTTATTTCTTCTTCAGAAGCCGTCCGGCTCACATTAAGAACTTCGTAATAGCAACGTTGACTCATAACTGGGCGCTTTGGGGGTTAAGGTTGTTTATTTACGGGTGTAGGAAAGAGGCGCGTCTTCAAGAGACGCCGCAAGATTCGCATCTTCCGGCAAAACCTTTCCGGCGGCTATTTCCCGCAGAGCGGTCACCACTTCTTTGTTTTTGGAGTCAACCAGAGGCTCATACCCCTCACGGTATTGGCTGACTCGTTTTATAGCCATCTGGACGAGCAGAAATCGATTATCCACACGTTTCTGGCAATCTTCAACTGTAATGCGCGCCATGAGTAACTCCTTCTTTAAATGGCTGACCGGCGATGCCGGGATTATTTTTCAGTCAGGGCAATGCGGAGACGACGGCGTCATTGCCTGTGCCGCGAGCAAATCCGTTTTGCCGAAAAGTATGCCTGCTTCAATGCTGCCATGCGCCATGTTTGGGGAAAGATGCATGTCTTTTTTCCACGCATGAACGATTTTTACGGTTGGACCTGCATATACCGTTCGGCTTCGCGGGCCGCATTTTCCCGCGCCTTGGCTCCGGCGTCGGGCGCGGGCAGATGGCTTAACATTTCCGACACAAAGGTGGAAGAAACAGCGTACCATGGCTCTTTGTCTCCAATGAGAACCCAGTAGCGGGGTCTGGAGCCGTTTCCCGTTCGAAATTCAAGCACGACGGGGCCGTTTTGGGTGGCGAATTCCCAGCGCACCAAAGGGAGTGCCCGTCTCGCCGGATCGGATAGGGCATCCGCGTTTTCCAGAAAATCGCTTTCGCCCTGCATGGCTCCAAGTCTCCAGATCAGAGTTTCCATGCCCACAATAGGCGTATTTTCCATCGCGTCATACCAGGAGTCGCCGCGCCGCATGAAGGAAAAATGCCGGGTTCGGCCGCTTCTGTCCCAGACAGTCAGCGTTGCGGCGCCGACGTCTTTCAGCACGCCCTGCAGCAAAGGACGAGAGCGCAGGGCGCTTAAGGATTTGCCCAGGGCTGCGACCCGGTCCGCCGGGATGATGAAAAAACCGTTTTGACGGGACGAGTAGGCGAGAAAAATTTCTCCCCAACCAAAATCCGCCCGGGAAAAATCATTGTGCGCCGGTTCGTCGTCCTCGCCTTCGCTTTTAAGACGATAAATAAGCAGTTCCTGTGAAATGTCATCCCCTTTTGCCCAAAGACGAATCCCGATATAGGGGGAAGAAAGTTGCATCGGCTTGATATTGGTAAATAATTCAGCATTCTGCAATGTCGTGATGGAATGCAGGACATATTCCGTGGACGCTTGCGGAACTTCGGCCCACAAAAGCCGTTCCGGCTTTGCAAAAGCAAAAGCGCCGTCGCGGTTTCGTTCTATGCTCCATGTTTCGCCAAGAGGCCACAGAATTTCAAAGCGGGAAATATTGTCTTGTCGGATGCTGAAGAGCCGTAAATCCGTATACCAGTTCACGGGCTTGCGGACCAGTTCGCCAAAACGCGACTCCACCTCAAGCGCAATCGGCTCGCCGCCGTCATAGGATGCGAGCACCGTGAGCATGTCCTTTTTTTCTTCCGCCAATGGGCGCGCCGCCAACTCAAGAAGCCATTCATGGCTGTTGTCGTCGCGCAGGCTCACGCGCATCAATTTGTCCGGAGCTTCGGGAAACGTGGTAGGCGGCTCCACAGGAACGGGACGGGCGGATTGCAGCAAAGCAAGAAGACGCTGCAGGTGCCCAACATCAGCCAGCGCGTAGTACTGGTCGCAGTTTTGATCAATATTGCTTTGCAGGCCGGGCGGCAACGGCGCCTGGGCGTTTTTCTGGGTCACGAACCATGTTTTTCCCTTGGCGTCGTTTTTGGCCGGATTTTCCCGGACAAGTGAATACGTAAAGATTCCTTTAATCCTAATTGCCGTGATGTTTTGCGAAGAAGGCCAGGGCGCTTGGGATATCATGCCGGAAATTCGACTTTTCATAAACAAGCCGGCCAGAAGCAGGACCGCCGCCCCTAAAAAAAGAAAAAGATACCTGCGCTTCATTTTGCCGGGACGCCCTTCTTGGTGAATTCGCTATAAGACCGCCGAAACATGCCTGCTTAAAAAGGCGGGGGAGTCGTTCTATAGGTTTTTACATGCGATGCGCGTTGTATTTATTTCCGGATGCTGTTTTTTTACCGAAAGCCTGTTCAAGCGGCGGGATTCGCTGGCCAGGCTTTTTTTACCAAAACGCATTTCTGCCTTGGCAGAATCATGCATGTCCAGGAAAACCTTATATAAGGGGAGTTCTCTTAAAAGGCAGATATAGTATCTTTAATTTTATGACGTGTCAATATTTATATCTCAAGCGGAACGATATTTGCTTGTCGTGCAAGACGAATCCGCGCTGTCCGGGCTTGTCATTGAAAAGAACAGCCTGTATAAAACCAAAGCCGGCGCGTATTTTATAGAGAGAGCGAGTTTGCGGAGAATTCGGGAAAGAGCATGTCGCGGAAATATACGTACGTTCAGGAACAGTGCATTCGTCTTGCAGGAAAACTTTCGCAGGCGACGAACATGCTTCATCCCGGCGCTCGTGTCGGCATTGCGGTGTCCGGCGGGGCGGACAGTTGGGTGCTGCTCAAGGTTATGCTGATTCGGCAGGGCATTGTTCCATTTCCTTTTGAAATAATGGCCCTGCATATCAACCCGGGATTTTGCGCCGCAAGTCATGAGCCTTTGGCCGCATGGCTTGCGGAAAACGGCGTTGCGGGACATATTGAGCTTACGGATCATGGCCTTTTGGCCCACTCTCCTGAAAACCGGAAAAAATCTCCCTGTTTTTTATGCGCCATGCTGCGCCGCAAGCGTCTTTTTGAGCTGTGCCGTCAGTACAGGTTGACCCATCTTGCCATGGGGCATAACTTTGAGGATCTGGCCGCCACATTTTTCATGAATATGCTCAATGGCGGCCGTATAGATGGACTGGCCATGAAAGAATCTTTTTTTCAGGGCGCGCTGACCATGATTCGCCCCCTTTTGCTGGTAAAGAAACATATGATCACAAAGGCGGCCAAATCATGGGGGCTGCCGGTGTGGAGCAATCCCTGTCCATCCGCCGGAAAGACCGGCCGCAGCGAGGCCATGGCGGCCATGGAGGCGCTTTGCGGTCATGACCGGAACAGAAAGGCGAATATTTTTACGGCGTTGACCAAGTGGCAGCTCGACTTGACACAGGCTTTAAAAGCGGAGTAAAAACCTGCCTGGTTTGAATATTATTTTCATTTATGATTCCACGCGCATGCCCGCGCAGGCTGTTTTCAGCGGCAGCGTCAACGAAAAAGAGGGGCGGCCTTTTTCATCTTTTTCCGTGGCCTCGTCCAAAAAGCGAGGAGTAATCCGCACGACTCCCCTATCCTTCGGCTGCGAAATCAGTCGGCGGATGGGGCGGCTATGCCTTGAAACATTTTAAAAAGATTCCGTTCTCATGGTCGCGGGCCTTCTTAAGGCACTGTTTCCTGCTGGTTCCAACCGGCAAATTCTGTAAGGAAAACCAATGCTTTTTAAAAAGTACCATATCGTCATATTCAAAGAGCGCGGCGGAGAGCACCGCAATTTTTTTATACGCGGCTGGCTGCTTCCATTTTTAATTGCGCTTATTCTTGTTCTTGCGGCCGGCAATGTGTATCTTTTTCGGTATGTGCCCCAGAGGAGCGCTCTTGAAGTCCGGCTGCAGCAGTCTGAAAAGGTCATGGAAGAGCAGAACAGCCAGCTTGTCAATATGACGGCGAAGTTGCGCCAGCTGCAGGCGGACTTGGCGCGCATTCAGCAGTTTGATTCCAAATTGCGCGTCATGATGAATGTGGACAAAGAAACGTCCGCCGAAAAAACGGCCATGGGCGGCCCGGTTACGGAAGATTTCAGTAAGACCTACCTTCCTTTGCATCGCCAGGAATTGCTTACCCGTAAAATGCATACCTTTATAAAGCAGCTGGATACCGATGTGCGCCTTGAAGAAGTGCGGCAGCAGGAATTGTTTCATGCCCTGCGCGAGAGCCGCGAACTTTTGGCCGGCACGCCTTCCATCTGGCCTGCGGAAGGCTGGGTCACGTCCTCTTTCGGCACGCGGAACTCTCCTTTTACGGGGAGGCGTGATTTCCACAAGGGAATCGACATTGCCGCGCCTCACGGCACGCATGTCTATGCTCCGGCCAAGGGAACGGTCACATTCAGCGGGAATGACGGGGCGTATGGCAATTCCGTCACTATCCTGCACGGCAACGGCATTGCCACCCGCTATGGGCACATGCAAAAAACCAGCGTCAAGCA
This sequence comes from uncultured Desulfovibrionaceae bacterium, assembly GCA_944324045.1. Lineage (GTDB taxonomy): Bacteria > Desulfobacterota > Desulfovibrionia > Desulfovibrionales > Desulfovibrionaceae > CALUUT01. Next base: position 137,253 of record CALUUT010000068.1, read on the forward strand.
GGGACAGGTCGTGAACCGCGGCGACATTATCGGCTTTGTCGGCTCCACCGGCCGCAGCACCGGCCCGCATCTGCATTATGAGGTGATGCTGAACGGGGTATGCGTAAATCCGATGCGGTATATTCTGGAATAGGCGGATATTGATATTTTTAGCAATACGAGCCCTCCCGGCCAAGCGCCGGGAGGGCTCGTATTTTTTGTCGCTGGCATGTTCTTTGCTTTGAAAGGCTCAGAGGGAATATCTTTCCGCATTTTCTCTAAGGAGATGACCTATGAGCCTTAGCGCATTATATAATGGAGCTTCGGGCCTGGTTGCCTTGGGCAACGGCATGCAGGTCGTCAGCAATAACCTGGCGAACCTGAATACGACGGCATATAAGGAGCGCCTGGCGCTTTTTCAGGATTTGACCTATTCAATGGAAACCACGCCTTCCAATTTGCAGACCAATATATCGCAGACGGGCCACGGCACAATGTTGGCTGCGATTTCCACCCGCTTTTATGAGAACGGCGGTTTTGAGACGTCCACAGCGGCAACGGATCTTGCCATAAGCGGAAGCGGTTTTTTTCAGGTCACCCGAGGGGATGCCGTTCATTATACCCGCGCGGGAAATTTCCGTTTGAACAACGCCGGCGAACTTGTGGATGCGAGCGGTTTTGTCTTGAGCGCCCGTCCCATCGAAAATGGCGGAACAGGCGCATTGCAACCGGCGGTCATCACGCCGGAAAGACGGGAAATGGCGGCCAGAGCGACAACCGCGGTGCAGCTTGGCGTCAATATAGGCTCGCAAACGGACAAAAGCGTCAATGCGGCTAATCCTTTTTTCAGTCTTGCGCAGCGCTGGAACGGAACGGCCGATGAGCCGCTTTCAAGCGGGGCATATGCTTTTGCCAATGATTTCAGGGTGTATGACGCGACCGGAAAGAGTCATACGCTTACGCTGTACGCTGATGGCGTGACTACGGACGCTCAAGGAATGAAAGTCTATGAATATGTGGTCGGCATGAATCCGGCGGAAGATGCGCGCAACATGTCAGGCGCCGGGGCTGGTCTTTTGATGGCCGGGACGCTTATATTTTCTCCGGCCGGCCAACTTTTGTCGATGAGCGCGTATGTCCCCACCGAAGGTTCTGACCCGTCGGATCTTTCCACGTGGGTTCCGGCTTCGGAAGGAGAGAACGGACCGGCCATGAATGTGAATTTTGCCGTGTCCAATGCGTCGGCGGAAAATACGCCCCAGACAATAAGTCTGAACCTGGGGCTGGGCGACCAGTGGAGCAGGGCAAACGGCAGCCCGGCGGGCATCGGCACGGACATAACCAGGGTTCCGGGATACTCTTTGGCCGTAAACCCGCCTGCAAATGGCGGCGGAGCGTCAGGACCATATGCATCCACGGCGTTTGAAGGGGACTCCGCGCAGAATTACGCCAATCAGAACGGTTACGCGAACGGGTATTTGGTCCGGGTGGCCTTTACCGAAGACGGAATCATGCGGGCCACCTATTCGAACAATATGACGGCCGACCTGTTTCAGGTTCCGTTGTTCAACTTCAGAGGGGTACAGGATCTTCATGCTGAGGGCATGAACCATTTCACGCCCACGGATGCGTCCGGCGAAGCCATGGAAGGCGTTGCCGGCAGCGAGAACTTTGGAACGATATATGGCGGCGCTCTTGAATTGTCCAATGTGGATATGGCCCGGCAAATGACGCAGATGATTATGATTCAGCGCAATTATCAATTCAACAGCAAAACCGTGCAGACCGCGGACGCCATGATTCAAAGGGCCATGGAACTGAAGCGCTGATTCACAGGCATTTTGCGTGGTTCCCTTTTTAGTGCGGGGCCGTCCACGCGGCTCTATTAGTTCTGGATATGAAAATCCGCCGGCAGAAGTTGTCTGGAGAGCAGGCAATCATCCATGCAATGCATATGGCAAGGCAAACGGGAATTTCGAATGTGTTCGGCTTTCCCGTTTTTTTTGAGGGAAAATTCTGCTTTATTTTATGAACGCATGCCAGGAACAGGACATTGAACTTCAAGGAGAAACTTTGTAGTATCGTTTTTATAACGGCATGTGTTTTTGCCGCTAAAACGTCGCAGCAATTTGGAAGGTTCGCATGAAGAAGCAGACAATAGGCGCATGGTTTTTGGCGGCGATTATGACGGTTTTCGCGTTGCCTGACGCAAAGGCCGGCGGGTTCGATTTTTTTCAGGATATCCATAAAGGCATGCCGGACGCCGCTCTCAGAGCGTTGGGCGCAAAGCCCTGTGCGGACGCTTTGTGCATGGATACTGTGATTGGCGGAAAAAAATGGGACGGCCGTTATCACATGAAAGACGGGCGGCTTGAAGCCGTCATTCTCGAAGGAACCGCGGCCGACGGTATGGCTTTGGACCTGGCTATCAAAGAATCCACGCTTATTCCGGTCTATGTTGAAATTGACGGAAAGACATTTGAAATAGCTGCGGAACTGCGCGCCGGAAAGTCGCCCAAAGAGGCCATGCAGGCGCTTATGGCGTTTTTTCAAAAAGCGGGCGAGCCAAAGCGGATGCAGACCGGATATACGAATAAAGCCGCCCTTGATATGCTGGTTAAAAGCGGCAAACCTTTCGCAGAGACCTATTCCGTTGCGCCGGATGCGCCCATCATTGTAACTCTTTTGGTTTCCAAAAAAATGCGCGTTCTTTCTTCCACAGCGGCAATCCTGCATTCGCCTGAGATGCTTCCGCTTGCGCGCGGCGAAAAATAGCGCCGCTCTCTTTGCCGTCTTGCCGTATTATTCCACATCAATGGCGAATGGTTTGAGTGGGCCGTATCAGAAGCAGTTTTCCCTTGCGGGCAATGCCTCCTGGTTCCATGCCGCAGGCTGGCCTGTTTTTTCATGATTATGAGCAGAATTAAGCCAACGGCAATCCATCAGCAAGCAGAGATGTGTATTTATGGATTTTTATGAAGTTCTGGAAAAAAGGCGTACAATTCGTGATTTTTCCGAACGTGAAGTCAGCGATGCGGTGTTGAAAAAAGTTCTGGGCGCCGCGTTCAAGGCGCCAACCAACGACCACTTGCGCCAGTTTGAATTCATCGTGGTGCGCGGACGCGAAAATATTTCCCAGCTTATCGCACCTGTGGCAGAAAATACGCAGAATATTCAGCAAACTGGCCTTGAGGCCGCTGCCGGCAGCATGGACAGAGATGAACACGCCATGTTTGTGGATGCCCTGCCCAAGCAACAGCGTATGCTTATTCAGAGCAATTGCCTTATTCTGCCTTTTTTTTCGACAAAAGGACTATCCTCTGTGTCAGCCTGCCGACCAAAGCTCGTTAAATTATTTTGCTTCCGCATGGGCTGCGGTGGAAAATATTCTGTTGGCGGCAACGGCGGAAGGGCTTGCCTGCGCGTTTCGCATCCCCATCGGCAATGAACCGGAGCATGTGAAGCGGCTTGTCAACGCTCCTGTGGAATACGAATTTGCCTGCTTTCTCGCTATCGGCTACGCAGCAAAGAACGCGCATATCTGCAAACAGAAAGTCATTCGCGTGGAGGATAGAATCCACTGGAATGTCTGGTGACAGGCGCTTCCCATGCTTTTGCATTGCAGAGGCATGGAGACGAAATGCCTGGGAAATTCCTGCATTAACTCTTGAGGAGGGCAAACGGCATCAGTTATGGCGGGAATTTTCGATAAAGAGCCGCCCGTTATTCAGGCGGCACTTTTTTTTTGGCAGAAGAAGACGCCGCCTAAAACCAGGGCGGAAGCAGCCCATTGTCCGGGGCTGAATTGCTCGTCAAGAACGATAAAGCTCATGATCAGGGTGAAAACCGGTATGACGTTGAGAAAGACAATGGCGCGGGGGGCCGGCAGGCGGCACAGGCCGTAATTGTACAGGGCGAACGCGCCCATGGTGATGATGACGCCCAGATAGACGACGGACAGGAGCGGACCAGCTTCGAAATGGGCCGGCAGCGGTATGCCTGTGATCAGTATTGCCGCCCCGAAAAAAAGAACGCCCGCGCCGGCCTGGAGCGCCGCAAGAAATAAAGGCGGATAATTCTTGCTTAGCCGCTTTGAGGCGACGGCATAACTGGAAGCGGCAAGCGCCGCTCCTGTTTCCAGGATGTTTCCAAGCAAAGGAGCAGGGGCCGCCTCTGTACGAACGCCCGCGATACTAAGCCAGGCAATTCCCGCGATGGTCAGAAGAATGCCGCCCCATACCCGGACGCCTGGACGTTCCTTAAGAAACGCCCAGGCGCCGATTGCGGTAAAAAGCGGTTGCGCCGCGATGATCATCCCGGCCTGGGCCGCCGAGGTGCAGCGCAGGGCATGGGATTCGCACATGAAATACAGACAGGGTTCACACAGAAACATGATCAGAAACAGGGGAAGGTCGCTGCGCGAGACCCTGACTTTGCGCAGGGCGGGAATCAGCGGACAGAATGCTATGGCGGCCACGAGCATGCGCAGAAACATGAGCATCATGGGATGAAATGCCTCGAGCGCGTTTTTGGCGACCACAAAGGAACTGCCCCATAAAAAGGCCGCGAGCAGCAGCGACAAAACAGCGGCGGACGACATGACTCCTTGTCCTGATCTTAGGCGGCGCTTACGATTCCTGGTCCATTCCCGTATGCGCGCGCCAGGCCTTGATTGTATTGCGCAGGAGAATGGCGATGGTCATGGGGCCGACGCCGCCCGGAACCGGGGTTATGGCCGAAGCGATGGGATATATGCCCTCATAATCGCAGTCCCCGCACAAACCGCCGTTCACTCTGTTGATGCCGATATCAAGCACGACCGCGCCCGGCCGCACCATGTCCGCCGTGATGAAACGCGGTTTGCCCATGGCGACGCACAGAATATCGGCTTCGCGGCATACGTCCGCGAGGTTGCGGGTTCCGGAATGACAGACCGTGACCGTGGCGTTTGCGTCTTTGCCCGGCGCGGCAAGCATATATGCCAGGGGTTTTCCGACGATATTGCTGCGCCCTACCACCACAGCGCGTTTTCCTGACGGAGAAATGCCGTAGCGGCGCATCAGTTCCATGACGCCTTCAGGCGTGCAGGGCCGCAGGCCCGGCAAACCGAGACTCAGGCGGCCCATGCTTTCCGGGTGAAAACCGTCCACGTCCTTATCCGGCCGGATGCGCCCGAGAAAGGGGTGGCTTTCCAGACCGTCAGGCAGGGGAAGCTGCAAAAGGATGCCGTCCATATCTTCCCGGTCGTTCAGACGGTCAATGAGGGCCATAAGTTCACTTTGCGGGGTGGATGCGGGCAGTCTGAAGGCTTCCGATATCACGCCTATTTCCGCGCAGGCGCGTTCTTTGAAACGCACGTAAACCTGCGAAGGCGGGTCTTCGCCGATCAGGATTACGGCAAGGCCGGGACGCCGGCCGGCCCGGGCAGTAAGAGCGGCAACAGTTTCCTTAAGTTCGGAACGTATCGCGGCGGCCGTGGCCTTGCCGTCCAGAATTATGGGCATACAATCTCCTGTTGAACAGCGGTTTTTCGGAGCAGCCATATGGCGGCATTTCCTGTCCTTCAAAGCCGCGTTGCATTAATTTATGAGCTCATGTCGTTTTTCGGGTTTTTTAACCGCCGCCATGTTCCCGTAGTATTTTTATAATGCGCCAGATTTTCATCTTTTTGTCTGGAACAGGAACCGGAACACTTCGCGGATGCGGCGCGAAATGTTCCGGAAAGAGACCAGGCCAAAAAGGGACCGCCGCCGGTTTAATCCGGCGGCGGCAATGCCCGGTTTATTCTTCGTTTTCTTCGTTCGACGGGAAGGCGAACGCTTCGGCGATCATGGGGCCGTAATATACCGCGTCGTCATTTAAATCTTCTTCGATGCGCAGAAGTTGGTTGTATTTGGCAAGGCGGTCGCTGCGGCACAAAGAGCCGGTCTTGATCTGTCCTGCGTTGAGTCCGACGGCAAGATCCGCGATGAAGCTGTCCTCTGTTTCGCCTGAGCGGTGCGAAATGACGGTGCTGTATGCAGCCTGTTTGGCCATTTCCACGGTATCGATGGTTTCTGTGAGCGTGCCGATTTGATTCAGCTTGATAAGAATGGAGTTGGCTACATTCTCTTCAATCCCCTGAGCCAGAATGTCCGGATTGGTCACGAAAATGTCGTCCCCCACAAGCTGAATGGAATCAAGAGCCATGGTAAGAGTCTTCCAGCCTTCCCAGTCGCTTTCGGAAAGCCCGTCTTCAATGGAGATAAGCGGATAGCGGCCCGTGAAGTCGGCGTAATAATCCACCATCTCCCGCGAGGTGTATATTTTGTTTTCGCCTTTGAGGACATAGCGGCCGTTTTCGTAAAATTCCGAAGCGGCGGCGTCGATCGCCAGGGCTATTTCCGCGCCTGGAATGTATCCGGACGCTTCAATGGCGCGCATGATATAGGCGAAAGCCTCCTCATTGCTGCGCAGATTGGGAGCAAAGCCGCCTTCGTCGCCCACGCTGGTCACATGGCCGTCTCTGGCGAGAATGCCCTTGAGGGCATGGAAGACTTCCGCTCCCATGCGCAAAGCGTCGCGGAAGGTCGCGGCCCCAATAGGCATGATCATAAACTCCTGAATATCCAGGTTGTTTGGCGCGTGCGCGCCGCCATTGATGATGTTCATCATGGGCACAGGCAGAACTTTGGCGTTTACGCCGCCCAGATATTGATAGAGAGGCAGCCCCAGGAAATTTGAGGCCGCGCGCGCCGTGGCCAGAGATACGCCGAGCATGGCGTTTGCTCCAAGCCGGGATTTGTTGTCCGTGCCGTCAAGATCAATGAGGGTATTGTCCACAGTGACCTGGCGCAGCGCGTCAAGGCCGACGACGGCCTCCGCTATTTCGCCGCGCACATTTTCCACGGCTTTTCCCACGCCCTTGCCGCCGAAACGGCTTTTGTCGCCGTCGCGAAGCTCAAGGGCTTCGCGGGTTCCTGTGGATGCGCCGGAGGGCACGGCCGCGCGTCCGGTATGCCCGGACTCAAGGGAAACTTCCACTTCCACCGTGGGATTGCCGCGTGAATCAAGAATTTCTCTGGCCCATACGGAAGCGATGGTGCTCATGTGATACTCCTTAAGCGTTGTCGGATGCGGGGCAGTCTTCGGACAGGACTGCGTGTTCCATCTCGCGTATCATCAAAAAGGATGCAAAAGCTGTTTGGATGCCGTTCTCTTTCCAGATGCCGCGGCGTTCGCAATTCCGGCATCCGGCCGGTCCGCGCGTCGGAAATGGAGAATGCAGGCTCAAACGGCTTTAAGAAGCCGGATTATACAGAGATGCCATGGTATTGCAACAAAAAGCGCCCGCCTTCCAGAAGCAGATTGGGATGCACATGGTCAATGCAGGGGGTCACCGGCGCAAGCGTGGTTGCAAAGCCGCCGGTGGCTATCACCTTCGTCGAGTCGGAAGTCTCTTCCCGCATGCGGCGCACGATTCCTTCCGTCAATCCCGCGAAACCATAAACGAATCCGTATGTCAGATGCGTTTGCGTGGTTCTGGCCATGATGGAAGCCGGCTGGCGGCCCGGCTCGCAGTCAAGATTCAGGTTGACTTTGGGCAGGCGCGCGGCGCGCCCGGAAAGACCGTCCGCGGAAGAAAACACGCCCGGGCTTATGACGCCGCCTAGATACTCTGAGCCTTTGATGCAGTCAAAAGTCGTGGCCGTGCCGTAGTCGATGCAGATGAGATATTCCGGGGCGGGGTACAATACGCGCGCGGCAAAACACCCAAGAAGCCGATCCGCTCCAAGTTCATGGCCTTTTTGGCCAAGGCCCTCGATGGGAACGGCGATATCGTCAGGGAGAAAAAGCAGCTCGATGTTGAAAAAGCGGGCGCAGGCGTGTTTCAGCGCGGCGTTGAGTCCGGGAACCACGGAGGAGCATACGGCGGCTTTTGCATGTTCAGGCTTAAAGCCCGCATGACGGACAAGGTCCATGATGCGCACGCCCCAAAGATCGCCGGTTGCATGATATTCCGTAGGCAGGGCATAGCTTGCGGCAATGGAGTTTTTATCCGCGATGCCCACCTTGACGTGCGTGTTGCCCACGTCAAAAATCAGATGAAAAGGGGATGCGTTGTTTGACATGGGCATTCTCCGACAGAATATGGAAGTTTGACTTTGGAAACAGGCTCGCCGCGCAATGTTTATGCGGGGATTCATTCCCGCTTCAGCGCTTTTACCCTTTGCTGAAGTGTGATGCAAGATTCCTTTTTGGGATGTTTTCAGGCGGAAATGGGTCAGGAGTTTTTTTTGAATAGCCCACGTTTTGACATTGCGATGCGGATAGACTAAAGCTGGACGGAAAACAACGCGGGCAAAGCCGCGTTTTTTAAGAGAGCGTTCAGTTTTTTGGAAAAATGAAGACCGGCAAAGCAAGGCGGCGCGTCTTGCCGCGCGCTTTGCCCAAAAACTGTTAAAGGGCGCATGATCATGGCGTATGGCGTTGAGATAGCAAAACCTTTTGTAAACGCTGCCGTAAATGTCGTGTCCACCATGGCGTCCATCACGCCAAAGGCCCAGACTCCTTTTGTGAAGAAAAGCGGAACGCCTTCCGGGGATGTGACGGCCATCATAGGTTTTACCGGACAATGCAACGGCACCATTGCGGTTTCTTTTACCCGTCCGTGCGCCATCGCCCTGGTCCGGGCCATGCTTGGCGACGACATTCAGGATATCATCCAGGATACAAAAGACGCGGTAGGCGAGCTGACCAATATGATAAGCGGTCAGGCGCGACAGATTTTGGGTGAAATGGGGTTGAAATTTCAGGGCTCGACCCCTTCCATCATTCTTGGCCGGGATCTTACGGTGACCCATGCCGCCAAGGGACCGGTCATCGCCATTCCGTTCACCACCCCGCATGGCGATTTTATGCTGGAATTCTGCTTTCAGGAATAAACAGGAAAAAACGAATAAGCGCTATGCAGGGGATGAATTGCTCCAGGCCTTGTTTTGATTGACAATATCGCGGCGGATTCGCATAATTATCATCATTCTCAGGGCGGGGTGAAAGTCCCCACCGGCGGTGTCCCCGGGCGCATCTGCCCGGCAAGCCCGCGAGCGCGTCCCATGGGGGACGGCAGCAGATCCGGTGAGAATCCGGAGCCGACGGTGACAGTCCGGACGAAAGAGAATAGGCCGTTTTTTCTCCGCGTCTCATGCGCGGATATCTCCTTGAAAAGATTGAGGAGTCCTGCCTGCCGCCCTGATGCTGCATCAGGAGGCGTCTTTACAATGCTTTTTTCAGGTTTCCGTTTTTTGGGGAAACAGGTATTGTAAGCCGCCCCCTTTTAGGATGAAAGGAGCAGTTATGAGTCAGCATCAGTCTTTACTTTCCACCTTTGGAGCTCCTGTAGAGCGCGTTGAAGCCGCCTTGGAATCATTGCGCCGGGGCAAAGGCGTCCTGGTTGTGGACGACGAGAGCCGGGAAAATGAGGGAGATCTCATTTTTTCAGCCCAGCATCTTACGGAAGCGCAAATGGCCATGCTTATCCGGGAGTGCAGCGGCATTGTATGTCTTTGTCTGCCGGAAGAGCGGGTGCGGCTTCTTGAGCTCCCCATGATGGCGTCTAAAAATACCAACAGACAGGGAACGGCCTTTACCGTGTCCATCGAGGCCGCAGACGGCGTGACCACCGGCGTGTCGGCCAGGGACAGGACGCGCACCATCCAGGCGGCCATTGCCGATAACGCGGTTCCTGGGGATATCCTTCGCCCTGGTCATGTTTTCCCGCTTCAGGCGCGTTCCGGCGGCGTGCTTGAGCGGCCCGGACATACTGAAGCGACAGTGGATCTTATGCGGCTTGCCGGATTGAAGCCTTTTGGGGTGCTGTGCGAGCTGACCAATCCTGACGGCAGCATGGCCCGGCTTCCCGAGGTGGTCGATTTTGGCTTGAAGCACGATTTTCCGGTGATCAGCGTGGCGGACCTGATTTTTTTCCGTAATCAGATCTGCGGCGGCGGATATGAGCGGACGCGGTAAAAGGTTGCATCGGGGAGGCCCGGCCTCCCCAGAACGTGAAACGGCGTTTTCTGTTGTTTTGGCGCGTCCTTCCGGAGCGGCCCTGTCAGGGATGCGATTTTCCCGTCCTTTACAAGACCTGGTTTTTATGCAAAAATCATACGATATATGAATGTTTCTGGCCGGCAATAGATGGAAATGCCGTCCGGATGGAATTGAAAGGACAGCGCCGGAAAACCGCATTGGAAAAGTTTGGGATCATGAGTATTGCTTTCGTTGCTTCGAGATGTTTTTCGCGGAGGCCTTCAGCAACGGCTGAACGCACATTTTTTTGAATGCAAGGCGGCTGGGCCGCCTTTTTTTTCGCAGCCCTTTTCTGATGAGGGATGGTTGAAACAGCGCGTTTCCGCAAAGCCTATGCCCGGCCGCAACCGGATGGAACGAGGTGCAGCGCATGGAAAACCGTTATACGTGGCGTCACAAGGATTTGCTGGATGTTGTTCAGCTTTCGCTTGATGATGTGGAGCATCTGCTTAATACGGCGCAGCAGTTTTATGAAATAAACGCCCGGCCTGTGAAGAAGGTGCCGACATTGAAGGGAAGAAGCGTGGTGCTTTTGTTCATCGAGGCGAGCACGCGCACGAAAACGTCCTTCGACATGGCCGGAAAGCGTCTGTCCGCGGACACCTTTGCCCTGGCCAAAAGCGGCTCCTCCATGCAAAAGGGAGAAACGCTCAAGGATACGGCCCTGACCCTTCAGGCCATGAATCCGGATGTCATCGTCATTCGGCATTCATCAAGCGGCGCGGCGCAGTTTCTGGCGCAACGTCTCAATTGCGCCGTGGTCAACGCCGGAGACGGCTGGCATGCGCATCCGACTCAGGCATTGCTTGACGCCTTTACCCTGCGCCAACGCTGGGAAAATCGTTTTGCGGGGAAAAAGGCGCTTATTCTTGGAGATATTGCGCACAGCCGCGTGGCCCGCTCCAATGTGCATCTGCTTGCCAAGCTTGGCGTGCGCGTGCGCCTGTGCGCGCCGCGAACGCTTTTGCCGCGCGGCGTGGAGGATTGGCCCGCCGAGGTTTACACGGACATTGACGCGGCTGTGCGCGACATGGACGCGGTCATGTGCCTGCGTCTGCAGCTTGAACGCCAGCAGGCCGGGCTTTTGCCCTCTCTGGCGGAATATTCCGCCCGCTATTGTCTGACCCGGCGTCATATGGAAAGCGCGGCTCCCGGCGCTTTGATTTTGCATCCCGGCCCCATGAACCGGGGGCTTGAGATAGCTTCCGATATTGCGGACAGTCCTGAAAGCGTGGTTCTTGATCAGGTGAGTTCGGGCGTTGCCGTCCGCATGGCCGTATTATTTCTTCACGCAACGCGCAATGAGGCATGAGGAGGCGTCATGACCCATTCTTTGTGTCTTAAGAATGCTTTGTATCTGGGCAAGCCCATGGATGTTCATGTGCGCGCCGGGCGCATTGAAAAATTCGTTTCGGCCGGTTCCGCGGAAATTTCGAGCGATGTTCCTGTTCATGATGCGGCCGGCGCGATTCTGTTTCCAAGCTTCATTGACGCGCATGTGCATTTGCGCGAGCCGGGCTACGAGTACAAAGAGGATATCCGTTCCGGGCTTGAGGCCGCGGCGTATGGCGGATTTGGAGCGGTTATGCCCATGGCCAACACGAAACCGGTAAACGACAATGCCGCCGTGACCAGGCTGATGCTGGACAAAGCGGCCCGGCACTGGCCGAACGGCCCCAGAATTTTCCCTGTGGGCGCGGCCACCGTGGGTCTCGAGGGCGCGGAGCTTGCGCCCATGGCCGAACTTGCCGCGGCCGGATGCGTGGCCATATCCAACGACGGCAAGGGGGTGTCCAGCGCGGAGATGTTCAGGCGCTGCATGGAGTATGCCGCAAATTACGGATTAATCGTCATTGATCACTGCGAGGATGCGACTTTGGCCAAAGGCGCGCACATGAATGAGGGAAAGACGAGCACGGCGCTTGGGATCAAGGGGCAATCCGTCGTGGCTGAGGCCGCTCAGGTGGCGCGGGATATTCTGCTGGCCGAATATCTGGGAATTCCCGTGCATATCGCGCATGTAAGCTGCGCCCAGTCCGTGGAATTGCTGGCCTGGGCCAAGAGCCGCGGCGTGCCTGTCACGGCTGAAACATGTCCGCACTATCTTTTGCTCGATGACACGGCGCTTATGGGATATGAGCCGAATGCCAAGGTCAATCCGCCGCTGCGCACGCCAAAGGATGTGGCCGCCGTGCGCGCGGCGGTGAAAAGCGGCGTGATCGACATGCTGGTCACGGATCACGCCCCGCATGCCGCCCATGAGAAAGAAGTGCCGCTGGATGAAGCGCCAAACGGCATTTCCGGGCTGGATACGGCCGTAACCCTGACGTACGCTCTGATACGCGAAGGGGCTCTGGATGAGGCGGACGGCATTCGTCTGTGGTGCGAAGCCCCGGCCAGAACCTTCAAACTGCCCCGGAACGGTTTTGAAGCCGGGGATCCGGCGGATTTCTTTCTGTTTGACCCGCAGATAGTCTGGACGCCCGGACCGCAGACCATGCATTCAAAGAGCGCGAACACGCCGTTTTTGGGGCGGGAGCTGCGCGGCCGGGTGTGCGCGCATTGGATAGGCGGCGTGCGTGTCGCGTAAAGGCGGTTGTTTTTATATGCAGGAGTGCCCGGATTTCCGGCTTTTGCCGGGCTTTTTTAGCGGCTGAACGTCAGACTGCCTTTGCCCAGAAGGTCGTGCATGTGCACGAGCCCCAGAAGGGTTTTATCCGGACCCAGCACCGGAAGCGCGGTAATGGCTTTGTTTTCCATAATGTCCAGAAGTTCGGCCACGGATTGATCCGGTTGCGCATATGCCGGATTGCGGGTCATGACGTCCGCGACCGGGCGTTCCGGATGCAGTTCGCCACGGCACAGACTGCGGCGCACGTCGCCGTCCGTGAGAATTCCGGTCAACTCGTTCTTTTCGTTGGTGAACACCACGGTGCCAAAGCCGCCGGCGTCAAGCGTGGGCAAGGCTTCCTTTATCAGGGCCGTGTCCAAAAGCCGGGGGATGTTTTGGGAGTGCATGCAGTCCGCGGCTTTTTGGGACAGTCTTTCCCCCAGAGCGCCGGCGGGGTGGCAGCGCAGAAAATCTTTTTCCGTGAACGCCTTGGCCTGCATGAGGCATACGGCCAAAGCGTCGCCCATCGCAAGGGTCGCCGTGGTGCTGGCTGTAGGCGCAAGGTTGTGCGGACAAGCTTCACGCGGCACGTTCACATTGAGTATAATGTCGCACAGCCGTCCGAGGGCGGATTCCGGTTTGCCGGTCATGCCGATTATCGGGCATCCGAAACTGCGCAGGGCTGGAATGATTGCGTTAAGCTCCTGAGTTTTTCCGGAATAGGATATGGCGATGACAATATCTTCCTTTCTGAGCGCGCCCATGTCGCCATGCGCGCCTTCAACAGGATGCAGAAAAAATGCCGGGGTGCCTGTCGAGGAGAACGTGGCCGCGACTTTTCGCCCCACAAGTCCGGATTTGCCAAGTCCGGTGACCACCACGCGGCCCTGGCACTGCGCCAACAGTTCGACGGCTCTGGAAAACTCCGGGCCGATGCGCTCTTTTAAAGAGGCAAGCCCTTGAATTTCTATGTCCAGAACTTTTTGACCAGCTTTAATCCAATTGCTGTTTTCCATTTCCGTCATCCCCAGTTTTTTACGCTATCGCGCCCTGACGGCGCGCTGTTTGCAGAAATTCCGGCCATGCTTCTCTGAGAGCGGCAAAAGCCTTGCGCCGGTGGCTGACGGCATTTTTTTGTACGGCGTCGAGTTCGGCCGCATGGCGGCCGTATTCGGGCGCCACAAACACGGGATCATATCCAAAACCGTTGGTTCCTCTGGGGCGCGCGGCGATTGCGCCTTCCCACTGTCCGCGCCGCACAAGGGTCATTCCGTCTGGCGTCGCGGCGGCGGCCGCGCAGATGAACCGGGCTGTGCGCCGCTCCTGGGGCACGTCGCGTAAAAGGTCGAGCAGTTTCGCGATATTGGCGGCGTCTGTGGCCGGATATCCGGGCCTGTCGCTGAATCGCGCGGAATAGACGCCGGGCGCGCCATGCAAAGCGTCCACCGCAAGGCCGGAATCGTCGGCTACAGCGATATGACCAGTGAGCATGGCCGCGGTTTTGGCCTTGATGAGGGCGTTTTCTTCGAATGTGGTCCCGGTTTCCGGGATATCGCCAACTTCAGGAAAGGCGTCAAGGCCAAGAACACGGCAATCCATATCCTCAAGCAGCGCATGCAGTTCCCGGACCTTGCCCGCGTTGCGGGTGGCAAGAACAATAGTCGTTTTGACGTTTGACACCGTATATTCCTTATGTTTTTTCAAGATGACGCGGTTGTGGCGAAACACCTGTGGACCATGCTGCAAAAAGGAAAGCGCGTCAAGGTTTGCGCGCTTCTTGACGCGCGGGGCCGCTTCTGTCAGGAAAAAACATTTGCGAGTCGGCAATCAGCAAAGGAGAATTTGCATGATCATCAAGGCGGAAGAGCGGAAACCGTCGGAGCGGCGGAATCCCTGCGGCGGAGAGGGAATCATTTACGGGTTGGGTTCGGTGCGCGCGGAAGACCCCATTTTGAATACGCGGATCAGCATGGCGGCTCAGATGACGCTCGCGCCCGGGGCCAGCGTGGGCGTGCACGTTCATGAAAACGACGAAGAGCTGTATTATATTGTTTCAGGGCATGGCAGCTATATTAAAAACAACGGCGACAGGGAAGATATCGGCCCCGGCGACGTGACCCTGACCCGCAGAGGAGAGCGGCACGGCATCCATGCGGACAAAAATGAGCCGTTGGTGTTTTTTGCGGTTATCGTGAAGTGACGGACAGGCTATGCTCAAAATATACAGCGTGAGTCTTGGGTGTCCGAAAAACCGGGTGGACACGGAACGCCTTTTGGGTTCCCTTGGTCCGAGCATGACCGTTTCAGAACCGCAGGAGGCGGACCTTGTGTTTGTCAATACCTGCGGTTTCATCCGCCCGGCCATTGAGGAGAGCGTTCGCACCGTGCTTGAACTTGCGGACAGCCTCTCCGAAGCGCCGCGGCGTCCTTTTCTGGCCGTCGGAGGGTGCCTTGTCGGGCGATTTGGCGCGGGCGCGTTCGCAGGGGAAATTCCGGAGGTGGATCTGTGGCTTGACAACCGCGAGCTTGCGCTTTGGCCGGAACGTTTGGGCCGCGCGTTGGGGCTTGCGCCTGAGCCCGGCAGATTGCTTTCCACCGGTCCGTCGTATGCCTATCTCAAACTGAGCGACGGGTGCGACCATGGCTGTTCGTTTTGCACCATACCGTTTATTCGGGGACGGTTGCGCAGCGCGCCGGAAGAGGCGCTTCTTGAAGAAGCGCGGAGACTTGTCGCCGGCGGAGTCAAGGAGCTGACGCTTGTGGCCCAGGACGTCGCGGCGTACGGCCGGGACGCCGACCGGCGCGGGGCGTTGCGCTTCCTGGTGGAAAAACTGTTGCGGCTTGACGGGCTTAAATGGGTCAGGCTCATGTATTTGTATCCGGCCGGATTGAACAGGGAATTTCTGACGTTTGTCCGCGATGCGGCCCAAACCGGGTCCGGACCGCGCCTTGTGCCCTATTTTGACGTGCCCATGCAGCATGCGCATCCGGACATTCTTGCGCGCATGGGCCGGCCGTTCGCCAGAAATCCGCAGGAAACCGTGGACCGCATCCGGGATATTCTGCCGCACGCCGCCTTGCGGACCAGCATGATTGTGGGGTTTCCCGGCGAAACGCTGAAGCATTTTGATCATCTTGTCGAATTTGTGGAAAAAAACAGGTTTCATCATCTTGGCGTTTTCGCCTATGAGGCGGAAGAGGGCACAGACGCCGCCCGCATGCCCAAACAGGTCAGCCGGAAGGTGAAAGAGGAGCGCAGGGATATCCTTATGTCGCGTCAGGCGGAAATAAGCCGGGAAATTCTGTCTGAATGCCAGGGGCTTAGAATGGATGTGCTGGTGGACGCCGCGCATGGCGAATGGCCGGGCCTGCACACGGGCCGGGTTTGGTTCCAGGCGCCTGAAGTGGACGGCGTAACATACATAAGCGGGCCGGGAGTTGTTCCGGGCGCGATGGTCTCTGCGGATATCATGGAAAGCGCGGAGTATGATTTGACGGCCCTTGCCTAGATAGGGTCTGTTTCCTTCAAGACCGTAAGTTGCGGCGTTTTTCGCGCGCCGCCGGCCGGAAAAGCGCCGTTCCGGGGAAAAGGCGCGGCTCTTCAGTGCGGCCGCGTTGTGCGCCGCGTATGCGGGCCATTTCCGGCGGCGCGTCAATTATCTATTGTCATTCGCATATAATTCTGATATGAGAACCCACTCTCTTTTAGGAGAGATAAATCCGTTACTGGCTTGGAGGAGTGTATGGCTGGAACCCCCGAAACCCTGGACGCCGAGATTAATTTCGAGAGCGCCCTGGAAGACTACTTGAACTGCGACTTCGGCGATCTTGAAGAAGGCACCATCGTAAAAGGCGAAGTGGTGCGCGTGGACGAGGACAATGTTCTCGTGGACGTGAATTTCAAATCCGAAGGACAGATCCCGACCGCTGAATTTCGGGACGCCAACGGCAATATCTGTGTGTCCGTGGGCGACAAGGTAGATGTTTACGTTGCAAGAAAGAACGAGATGGAAGGCACGATCAGCCTCTCCTTCGAGAAGGCGAAGCGCATGCAGCTTTTCGACCAGCTCGAAGACGTGCAGGAAAAGAACGGCACCATCAAGGGCGTCATCACCCGGCGCATCAAAGGCGGCTACACTGTTGATCTGGGCGGAGTCGAGGCGTTTTTGCCCGGCTCTCATGTCGATTTGCGGCCTGTGCCCGACATGGACGCTCTGGTCAATCAGGAATATGAATTCCGCATTTTAAAGAGCAACCGCCGCCGCAGCAATGTAATCGTTTCGCGGCGCGTTCTTCTTGAAGAAGAGCGCGACTCCAAGCGTCAAGGACTGCTCCAGACCTTGGACGAAGGGCAGATTGTGCGCGGCCGCGCCAAGAACATCACCGAATATGGCGTATTTGTCGATCTTGGCGGTCTCGACGGCCTTTTGCATATTACCGATATGTCCTGGAAGCGCATCCGTCATCCGAAGGAAATGGTGCAGCTTGGTCAGGAACTGGAACTTAAGGTGCTTTCCTTTGACAAGGATACCCAAAAGGTTTCTCTGGGCCTTAAGCAGCTTGTTTCCGATCCGTGGCAGGATATTACCGCGAAGTATCCGGAAGGCGCCCGTCTTTCCGGCAAGGTGACCAATCTCGTCGATTACGGCGCGTTCGTGGAGCTTGAACCCGGCGTTGAAGGCCTGGTGCATATCTCTGAAATGTCCTGGACGCGCAAACTGCGCCATCCTTCCCAGATGGTGCGCGTGGGCGATGAAGTTGAAGTCGTCATCCTGGGCGTGGATCAGGACAAGAAGCGCGTTTCTCTCGGCATGAAGCAGGTGAAGCCCAATCCCTGGGAAATCGTGGCCGAGAAGTATCCTGAAGGCACCATTATTGAAGGCACGATCAAGAACATTACCGAATTCGGCATGTTCATCGGCATTGAAGACGGCATTGACGGCCTTATTCATGTTTCCGACATTTCCTGGACCAAGAAAATCCGTCATCCCAATGAAATGTTCAACGTGGGCGACGTCGTTCAGGCCAAGGTGCTGACCGTGGACCAGGAAAGCGAAAAGTTCACCCTGGGCATCAAGCAGTTGACCGAAGACCCCTGGAGCAAGGTGCCCAGCACGTATCCCGTGGGCGCGACGGTTGAAGGCACGGTTACCAATATTACGGATTTCGGGCTGTTTGTGGAAGTGGAAGAAGGCATTGAAGGCCTGGTTCATGTGTCTGAAATCAGCCAGAAAAAGATCAAGTCTCCTTCCGAACTCTTCAAGGAAGGCGTCAAAATCACGGCCAAGGTTATTCACGTGTCCGCTGAGGAACGCCGTCTCGGGCTGTCGATAAAGCAGCTTAAAGAAGAGGAAGAACGCAAAAAGCCCAAGGAATTCCGTTCTGTCGGCACGGAAAACGCCGGTCAGACTTTGGGCGATATCTTAAAGCAGAAGCTTGAAGAAGATTCCACGGAAAGCAACTAGACAGAGAGCCGGAGATTTTCAGGCGCGCGCCTGAAGTCCTGGCATGGATATGGATAAAGCAGAAATCGGGGCGTCGGTTCATACCGGCGTCCCGATTTTTTTATGGTTCTGGGCATAAAACGTGGCCTGTCCGCGGCCTGTTCAGGTTTTGGCGCGTTTTACGGAAGCGTTGCGTTTGGCGGCGTCGTTGCGTTTTGCGCGGTTTTGGCCTGCATTGCGGCGTCTTTTTTGCGGTTGGCAAGGATGCGGTTTTTAAGAGAGTCGTATACCGGCGTCGAACCCAGGGTATTGGCGGTGACCGTTGCAATATACGAGGCGATTACGGCCGCGGGCAGACAATGGTACGCCCCCGACATTTCAATGACCAGAAAAGCGCCGGTAAGCGGAGCGCGCACGGTGCCGGAAAAAAGCCCGGCCATGCAGAGTACGATGAACGCCCCTGTCTGTGTGGCGGCGGCCATGGAAAAGTGAAGCGCAAGTCCGCCTGCGAGCGCGCCTGTGATGCCGCCGATACTGAGCATGGGCATAAGCAGGCCGCCCGGCACTCCTGAAGCGAAACTCAAAATGGAAAATGCGATTTTGACCAGAAGCAGGAATCCGAGCGTGGATGTGGCGAACGGCCGAAACGCCAGCGCGTCCATCGAAATGCCTATGCCGCTTAATACCTGTGGATAGACATAGAGCAATAGCCCGCTTGCCATAAAAGGCAGAATGGGTTTCATGGGAATGGGAAGAAGGCGCTGGCGGTCGTAAAGACGGGTAACAGACAGCAGCGCGATATTGTACAGCGCCCCGAAAAGGCCCATGCCAAAACCAATGATGATGACCATCCAGCTTTGGGTCAGAGTCAGTCCCGCGATATCGGCAAACGGGAACACCAGGCCGAACCCAAAGATGCTGTTGACCACAATCCATGCCGCGGACGCCGCTGATGCGACAAAAAGCGAAATAGGAAAGAAGATGATTGTTTTTACTTCTTCAAACGCAAAGAGGATTCCAGAAACAGGGGCGACAAAAGAGGCAATCA